>JANNWS010000023.1:0-6978 GCA_031408575.1 Rhodobacterales bacterium | reverse complement strand
CCGCATGAACAGGCGCCCAACCCCTATGTGACGCCCGACCTCTGCTTCAACTTCCACTACTTCGCGATCCGCAAGATGCACTTCCTGATGCGCGCCCGCGCGATCTGCATCTTTCCCGGTGGCTTCGGCACGCTGGACGAGATGTTCGAGACGCTGACCCTGATCCAGACCGGGCGGATGAAGCGGGTGCCGTTCCTGCTGTTTGGCCGCGTCTTTTGGGAAACGATCCTGAACTGGCAGGCGCTTGCCGATGCGGGTCTGATAACGCCGCGCGACCTTGATCTTTTCCGGTTTGTGGAAACGGCCGAAGAGGCGATGGAGATCATCGACGGCTGGGAAGAGCCGTGCTGAGGCGCGGACCTGTTCCGCCGCTGTGCTACGCCGCCTGCGTTCCGCGCAGCCACCCGTCGTCGAAGGCCACACGTTCGCAACCCGCAAAGCGGGCCATCCGGTCAAGCTCTGCCTCCAGCCGGGCCATGCGGCCTGCGCCGAAACGGATGCCCTGCTCGGGCCAGAGTGCGCGGATTTGGAGTGCGCCCACATCGCGGCGCGCCTTCATGTCGATCCGCCCGACCAGCCGCGCGCCTTCCAGCAGGGGAAAGACGTAATAACCATAACGCCGCTGCGCCTCGGGGACGAAAACCTCGATCCGGTAGTGAAAGCCGAACAGCCGCTCGGCGCGGTTGCGGTCGCGCAGGGCCGGATCGAACGGTGACAGCACGCGCAAGCGGCCGGGCGGTTCGGGGGCGGCGGCGGCGCGGGCCAGCACGTCGGGGCGGGCAAGGCTATGGCGGTGGCTGCCATCGGCCCCTTCCACCGCGACCTCGATCAGCCGACCGAGGCCAATTTCGGCCTTGCACCAGTCGCGCGCTTCTTGCGGCGTTACGGCGTTCCAATAGGCCGCAACCTCGCCCGGTGTGGCAAAGCCGAGGCGGTCCAGCGCCGCTGTGCAGGCCCAGTCGATCACCGCCTGATGCGGCGGGCAGGGGGTGCGGTGCGCGGCGGGAATGACCCGCTCGGTCAGGTCATAGACTTTCTGGAACCCGTCGCGCCGTGTGATCTGCAACGCGCCGGTGCGCCAAAGCCATTCGAGCGCCGTCTTGGACGGATGCCAGTCCCACCAGCCGCCCTTTCCCCGCGCCTCGCCCACGCCGACATCCGTCGAAGTGACAGGGCCGTGCGCTGCGATGCGGTTCAGGATGGTGTCGAACTGCACCTCATACCCGTCGCGGAACCATTTCCGCCAGTTGTCGCGCAGCCGGTCGGCATCGCGGGCGAAGCGGTGTTGCCAGATCGGGAACAGCGGCATCGGCAGGATCGAGGCGTCATGAGTCCAATGCTCGAACACCTGCCGGTCACGCTCCAGCAGGTGTTTGAGCGCCTCGGGGCGATAGCCGGGGCGGCGGGCGAACAGAATCATGTGATGCGCCCGCGCGACCGTGGTGATGCTGTCGACCTGCACGAATCCGATCCGGTCGATCAGGGCTGCGAGATCGCCACCGCGCGCCGCACCCGCAGGCGGTTCGGCCAGCGCGTGCAGGTCCAGAAACAGCCGGCGCGCGGCGGGGTTGGGCAAAAGCGGGATCATGCGTCATGGCTAGCAGGACGGCATCCGGGGTCAATGGCCGGTTGCGCGGGACCGGTGCGGGCCGATCGCCCGATTTGGCTGTGCGGTTGCCGTGCCGTCCGATCGCAGGGCTACAGCCCGGCCTCTGCCGCAATCGCCGCGCGCGACTTGCGGCCCCGTTCGGTTGCCGATTTCAACTGCCCGCAGGCCGCCATGATATCCTCGCCGCGCGGGGTGCGGATCGGCGAGGCATAGCCCGCGTTGTAGATGATATCGGCAAAGGCGTGGATGCGGTTGCCGGACGAACGCTTGTAGGGCGCGCCGGGCCATTCGTTGAACGGGATCAAGTTGATCTTGGCCGGGATGCCCCGGATCAGCTCCACCAGACGATGCGCGTCTTCCTTGCTGTCGTTCACCCCGTCGAGCATGACATATTCAAAGGTGATCCGTTCCGAGTTGGACAGCCGCGGATACTCGCGCAGCGCATCAAGCAGCGCCTTGATGTTCCAGCGTTTGTTGATCGGCACCAGCGTGTCGCGCACCGCGTCGGTGGTGGCATGAAAGCTGACAGCCAGCAGGCAGCCGATTTCGGTCGCGGTGCGCGCAATCTCCGGCACCACACCCGAGGTGGACAGCGTGATGCGGCGGCGGCTGATCGTCAGCCCTTCATTGTCCATCACCACCTTCATCGCGTCGCGGACGTTATCGAAGTTGTAAAGCGGCTCTCCCATGCCCATCAGCACGACGTTCGACACCAGCCGCGTCTCGTCCTTTGGCGCGCCCTGCACCGGCCATTCGCCAAGGTCGTCGCGCGCCAGCATGACCTGACCGACAATTTCCGCCGCCGTCAGGTTTCGGACCAGTTTCTGCGTGCCGGTATGACAGAACGAACAGGTCAGCGTGCAGCCGACCTGGCTGGAGATGCACAGCGTGCCGCGACTCTCTTCGGGGATATAGACGGTTTCCACCTCATGCCCGCCAGCGATGCGGACAAGGTATTTGCGGGTGCCGTCCGCGCTGATCTGGCGGGTGACAACCTGCGGCAACTCAATGGTGAAATGCGCGGCCAGTTTCAGGCGGTAGTCCTTGGCAAGGTTGGTCATGCGGGCGAAATCGCGCACGCCCCAGTGATACAGCCATTGCCAGACCTGCCCGACCCTCATCTTCGCCTGAACCTCAGACGTGCCTGCCGCGATCAGGGCTGCGTGCATCTGATCGCGGGTCAGCCCGACAAGATTGACCAGACCACCCTCGGGCAGCTTGCGCGGCAGAGTCAGGACATCTTGGGTGATCGGGGTGGCGGGCAGATCGGTCATGGCATCCTCGGGCGGCATCATCGGCATCATATAAGGGATTCGCCGCGAAAACGGAACGGCGGCAATGAAAAACGCCCCGTCGCAATCAACGGGGCGTCTCAACGGGCAGGTGTCGCGCTTATTTGCAGCGAGTCTCGGATTCTTCCATTGCAGCTGTAAAGCCAAGCAACGAAAACGTATCCTTGGTCTGCGTGCCGCGCGCCGACCGGGCGGTCAGCACTGCGGACGAGCCGGATTTGAGTGCGGCCAGCATTGCCGCATCATCCTGCGCGTTTGCAGGCCAGGCCCATTCGCCATCGACAAACATCTCGAAACTGGCGGCGTCGATTGTCATGTTCACGGTCGATCCGGGTGCGATGGGATAGCCCCCCGTGAACGACACTTCTCCCGCTGCCCCCGTACCGGGGCGGAACGTGACGAAGAGCAGGATATCGCCGCGGCGGACCGAAACGGGGTTGCCGTCACGGGTGTTCACGCTTTCCTTGGGGCTTGAGACACCCCAGCATTCCTTGGGGTTCTCTTCGGTAAAAACGCTCCAATCGGTTTTTGTCGCCACGCGGTTCGTCGATTCCTGTGCGACCGCGCCCGAAGCCATCGTCCCTGCCGCCACAATTGCGATCACCGCACTGTGCAGTCCGGCCCTGATCCATGCTGTCATTCGTTCACAGCCTCCACGCTGCCTTTGCCTCTGGCCCGACGGCCGAGCGCGATTTCCTGCGCCAGCTTTTCCTGTGGCGCGGGTCTTTTCAACTCGATAACCGTCGCATAGCGCAAAACAGGCAGTCCGCGAAAGCCCTCTGGGCATAAAATCGCGCATGAGTGAAGGGTTGACGGGAATGACGGGAAATTCGCGCGCGCATCCGATGGTGGAGCTTTGGCGGGGCGGGATGCCGGAAAGCGTCCATTGCGGCCATGCCGTGATCTGCGACGCGCGCGGTCAGATCGTGCAGACTTGGGGAAACCCCGATGCCGTGATCTTCCCCCGCTCGTCCTGCAAGATGGTGCAGGCCCTGCCGTTGCTGGAAAGCGGGGCTGCAGAGACTGCGGGGCTGACAGACGCACAACTGGCCCTTTCCTGTAGCAGCCATAATGGGGCCGCGATCCATACCGGCATGGTGACGCGTTGGCTAGCCGACCTGGGGCTGGCCGAGGCTGATCTGCGCTGCGGGTCGCACTGGCCCTATGATCTGGCCGCGCGCGACCGGCTGGTGCTGGACCATGAAAAACCCTGCCAGATTCACAACAACTGTTCCGGCAAGCATGCGGGCTTTCTGACGCTGAAGCGGCACCTCAAGGCCGGGCCGGAGTACGTGGAAATTGACCACCCGATCCAGCACGCGATCAAGACCGCCGTTGAAGAGGTGACCGAGGAAACCTCAGCCGGCTATGGTATCGACGGCTGTTCGGCCCCGAATTTCACAACTACGGTTCACGGCCTTGCCCGTGCGATGGCCAGCTTTGCCGCCGCATCGGATACCGGCAATGCCCGGCAGCGTGCGATGCACCGCCTGACCCGTGCGATGGCCGATCATCCCCTGCTGGTGGCGGGTGAGGGCGATGCCTGCACCGCGTTGATGCGGGCGATGGGCGGGCGGGTGGCGATCAAATACGGCGCTGAAGCGGTCTATACCGCGATCATCCCCGAGCTTCGCCTTGGCATCGCGCTGAAGATCGTGGATGGTGCACCGCGCGCGGCAGAGGCCGTGATTGCGGCGCTGCTGGTACGGCTGAGCGTGCTTGACGCCGACCACCCCGCAACGCGACAGCACCTGAACGCGGTGCAGACCAACCGGCGCGGGGTTGAGACGGGCGTACTGCAGCTGGCCGACGGTTTCGCCTGACGCGGCTTAGCGGTGGGGTGGCAACTGATCGTTCAAGTTTAGCTCGAATTTTGCTTCTTTTCGGCGCAAATACTCCACGGGGGTGATGACCGTGAAAAAACTCTCCGGTGGAGAGTTTTAGCGAAGAACGCCCGGCTCGTGGCCGGGCTGGGGGGTGTGAGACCCCTGGTGCGCCGACGCCTGGCGCGGGGGCTTCAATATGGTCCGATCCCGCTTCAGGGTTGGTCGCGCCGCGCAAGGTTTGGCAACGCGGCCCTGCGGTCAGCCGACAAACTGCGCTCGCGAGTAGCCTTGCAGGAACAAAAGCGCCGTGAGGTCGCCGTGGTTGACCCTCAAATGGCATTGCGCCGCGACGGCAGGCTTTGCGTGCAGAGCAACCCCTGACCCCGCAAGGCCAAGCATCCCCAGATCATTGGCCCCGTCACCGACCGCCATCACCTGATCCGCCGAAACCCCCAGTCGCGCTGAAATCTCCTGCAGCGCCTGCACCTTGGCCGCGCGGCCCAGAATTGGTTCCGCCACCGTTCCGGTCAGACGCCCATCCTGAGCATGCAGCAGATTCGCCCGGTTCTCGTCAAACCCCAGTGCCGCCGCGACCGGCCCGGTGAAGGCGGTGAATCCGCCCGATACCAGCGCTGCATATGCGCCCTGCGCCTTCATCGTGGCGACCAGAACGCGACTGCCCGGCATATGGGTGATTCGATCCGACAGCACCTCGGCAATCACCGTCTCGGGCAACCCGGCCAGCAACCCGACCCGCTCGCGCAGGGCGTCTTCGAAATCCAGCTCGCCATTCATCGCGCGGGCGGTGATCGCGGCGACGCGCGCGCCGACACCCGCCACGACAGCCAGCTCATCAATGCATTCCTGCCGGATCATCGTCGAATCCATATCAGCCAGAAGCAGGCGCTTGGCGCGCCCTAACGTCGGCTGCACGGCCATGTCGATACCCGCGCCCTGCAGGTCGGCCCAGACCTGCCATTGGTTCGCCGGAACGGCCGGCACGGCAAACTCGGCGGCAACCGCCGGTTCCAGCCAGACCGCATCACCGCCGCCCCAGGCATTGCGCAGCGCCTCGACCGTCGCGCGGTCAAGCTGGGGTGTTGCGGGGTCGGTCAGCAGGGTCACGGTGAACATGGCGGTTTCCGATAGGGGAAAGGGGCGTCGCTTTTTCAGTCGCAAGTGGCGCTTTAGGGCAAAATTCCCCCTTGTGCCAGTGCGTCCCGCCTTCTATTCCCGACGGCGGGACACCCCTCCCCAACGGGGGGCATTTATCTGGAAGGATACCATGTCTGATCTGCAGACCCCGGGCGCGCGCCCGGAAAACCCGCGCTTTTCCTCTGGCCCGTGTGCCAAGATCCCCGGCTTTTCGCTTGACCAGTTATCGGACGCGCCTTTGGGCCGGTCGCACCGCGCCGCCGTTGGCAAGGTCAAGCTGAAAGCGGCGATCGACCTGACCCGCGAAATTCTGGGCGTGCCTGCCGACTACCGCATTGCAATCGTGCCGGCCTCGGATACCGGGGCGGTGGAAATGGCGATGTGGTCGCTTCTTGGGCCGCGCCCGGTCGAGATGCTGGCCTGGGAGTCGTTCGGCGAGGGCTGGGTGACGGATGCCGTCAAGCAACTGAAACTGGAGGCGACCGTTCGGATCGCCCCTTATGGCGAGATCGTGGATTTCGGCGCTGTCGATTTCGACAAGGACGTGGTGTTCACGTGGAACGGCACCACCAGCGGCGTGCGCCTGCCGGATGGTGCGGCCATTCCGGCCAGGCGTGCGGGCCTGACCATCTGTGACGCCACAAGCGCCGCCTTTGCGATGGAATTGCCATGGGACAAGCTGGATGTGGTGACCTTTTCCTGGCAGAAGGTGCTGGGGGGCGAGGGCGCGCATGGGATGCTGATCCTGTCGCCCCGTGCGGTGGAGCGGCTGGAAAGCCATACGCCCGTCTGGCCGATGCCCAAGCTGTTCCGCATGACCAAGGGCGGCAAGCTGATCGAAGGGCTGTTTGAGGGCGAGACGATCAACACGCCGTCGATGCTGGCGGTCGAAGATTATCTGCTGGCGCTCGACTGGGCGCAGCGGGTTGGCGGGCTTGCGGCGCTGGTCGCGCGGGCCGATGCCAACGCCGCCACCGTCGCGGATTTTGTCGCGGCGCGCCCGTGGATTGCCAATCTGGCGGTCGATCCGGCGACCGCATCAACCACGAGCGTCTGCCTGCGCTTCACCGACCCGCGCATCACCGATGGCGCAGGC
>JANNWS010000022.1:0-64221 GCA_031408575.1 Rhodobacterales bacterium | reverse complement strand
TCTCGCTGACCCCGAAGGCCCGGCAAGCCAGGGCGATGCTTGCTCCGCGTCGCGCCACCGCAGTCTCGGCCATCTCCCGGCGTTGAGATGGCCCAGCTACTTTTTTCCAAGGGCTTCCTTGAGCAAATCCGCCTGCATGCTCAGATCCGCATACATCCGCTTCAGCCGACGGTTCTCATCTTCCATCGCCTTCGTCTGGCTGATCAGCACTCGCCATGGTCACTCGAACCAGTGGCATTCTCATGGCTCGACATCCATGCCGCCATACTTCGCCCGCCACTTGTACAACGAGGCATTGCTCATTCCGTGCTCACGGCACAACTGGGCCACCGGCATACCGCCTTCGGCCCGACGCAGGATCGCAAGGATCTGTTCATCGGGGCTTACGCGGCCCCACCGGGGCCACGGCCCCCTCTTCATCAGTGTATCTGCTTGTCTTCATTCGAAATCTCCTCGTTCATCTTGCCGAGAAAATTCTACCTATGCAGCACCTTACTTTCGGGGGGGATTACTCCCGTATGTTGAGGGGTTTGCAGCGATGGTGGTAGGAATTCGATCGGCTTGGAGCGCGCATTGCGAAGCGACGCAGTTTTGAATTCGATTTTTGAGCAGATTCAATGGAAGTCCCGCGATTTTGGGATAACGCGGACATCCCTGGGATGGCGACGGGTGCTTTCCGGCACCGGTTTGCGCACTTCATCAGCACGGGCGAGCGGCGGGTCCATCGGGCTATACGACAGGCGGTCCAGTGCATCGCTGCGGTCGGCCAGATGGATTGCGACGACATGGATGACATCGCTGTCGCGCTGCAGCGTGCCGCGAATGTCGATAAGGCGGGACCGCATGATGACCTTACGGAAGGCCTCGAACACCTTGGGCCAGATCACCAGGTTGGCGACCCCGGTTTCATCTTCCAGCGTGATGAAGCAGACCCCCTTGGCGCTGCCAGGGCGTTGGCGGATCAGAACAATCCCGGCCAGCGAAATCTGCTGCCTGTTGCGCAGGCGCGGCAGATCACCAGCGCTGATGTAGCCTTGCCGTGCCATGCTGTTGCGCAGGAAGGCCATCGGATGGGCCTTCAGAGACAGACGCAAGGTCTGGTAATCAGCCACCACATGTTCGCAATTGGGCATCTGCGGCAGGGCGAACTGCACCTCCGTGCCCTCATCCCGCGTCTCGGAAAACAGCGGTAGATCGGGCGCATCCCTGAGCGCGCGCGCATCCCAGAGCGCCTGTCTGCGGTCCAGCGCCATGGACCGGAATGCGTCGGCGGCTGCCAGCCTGCGCATGGTGCTGGCGTCAATCTTCGCCAAGGTCTTCAGGCCCTGAAGATCGGTGTAGGGCGCATCCCGGGCCGCGATTAGCCGCAAGGCCATGGTCTGCGCCAACCCATCTACCTGCCTGAGACCGAGGCGCACGGCAAAAGCTCCTGGCCCGAGCGGTTCCAGCACATTTTCCCAACAGCTGTAGTTTACGTCCGGCGCATGGACCGTGACCCCATGCTCGCGAGCATCGCGCACGATCTGGGCAGGGGCATAGAAGCCCATGGGTTGGGAATTCAACAGAGCGGCACAGAAAACATCTGGATAGCGCAGCTTGATCCAGCTTGAGATGTAGACAAGCAGCGCAAAGCTGGCAGCATGGCTTTCGGGAAAGCCGTACTCGCCGAAGCCTTTGATCTGGTCGAAACAGCGCTGGGCAAATTCGGCGTCATAGCCCCGGTCGATCATCCGCCCGACCATCTTCTGCTGCAGTTTCTCGATTGTGCCCCGCGACCGGAACGTGGCCATCGCCTTGCGCAGCTCGTTCGCCTCAGCCGGACTGAACTTGGCTGCATCGATGGCAATTTTCATCGCCTGTTCCTGAAAGATCGGGACACCGAGGGTGCGGTTGAGGATTTTCTTCAGTTCGTCAGGATCATGCTCGGGGCCTGGAGAGGGATATGCCACCGTTTCCTTGCCGCTGCGGCGGCGCAGGAAAGGATGCACCATGTCACCCTGAATAGGGCCGGGGCGGACAATGGCGACCTGAATGACAAGGTCGTAGAACTCACGTGGTTTCAGGCGCGGCAACATGTTCATCTGTGCCCGGCTTTCGACCTGGAATGTTCCCAGACTGTCACCCTTGCAGAGCATGTCATAGACCGCCGCGTCTTCCTTCGGCACGGTTGCCAGATTGAACCGCTGCCCGTGATGCGCATCAATCAGATCGAACGCCTTGCGGATGCAGGTCAGCATCCCAAGCGCCAGAACGTCGACCTTCAGGATACGCAGCTCGTCGATGTCGTCCTTGTCCCATTCGATGAAACTGCGCTCGGGCATCGCGCCATTGCCGATGGGCACGGTCTGGGTCAGGGGCGACTCTGTCAGGATGAAACCACCGACATGCTGCGACAGATGGCGCGGCATGCCGATCATCTGATCGGCCAGTCTGATCGTGCGCGCCATCAGGGGGTCGGTCAGATCAAGCCCGGCTTCGGTAGCCTCCTTCACGCCGACCTCATGCCCCCAGCTGCCCCAGATCGTCTTGGCCAGCGCCGAGGTCACGTCTTCGGACAGGCCCATCACCTTGCCCACCTCGCGGATCGCCATGCGGGGGCGGTAGTGAATCACGGTGGCACACAGGCCCGCGCGGTGGCGACCATATTTTTGATAGACGTACTGGATCACTTCTTCGCGGCGTTCATGTTCGAAATCGACGTCGATGTCGGGGGGCTCGCGCCGTTCCTCGCTGATGAACCGCTCGAAAAGAAGGTCGTGTTTCGACGGGTCGACGGCGGTGATCCCCAGCACGAAACACACCGCCGAATTGGCCGCCGATCCGCGCCCCTGACACAGGATCGGCGGCGTCACCTTGGTGCGGGCGAACTGGATGATGTCATGGACAGTCAGGAAATACTGGGCGATGTTCAGCTTTGCGATCATAGCCAGCTCTTTGACCAGAACCGCGTGGATTTTTTCTGGCAGACCGTCGGGATAGCGCCAGGTGGCACCCTGCCAGGCTAGCTCCTCCAGATGGCTTTGCGAGGTGCGGCCTTCGGGGATTGTTTCGTGTGGGTACTCGTAGCTAAGCTCGCGCAGGTCGAAGTTGCAGGCATCTGCTACTTGCCGCGTAGCGGTGATGGCGTGCGGCCATTCGGCGAAAAGGCGGACCATCTGGGCGGGGGATTTAAGATGCCGCTCGGCATTGGCATCCAGCAGGAACCCCGCCTTGGTGATCGTCGTTTTGTGGAGGATGCATGCCATCACATCCTGCAAGGGGCGGCGGTCGGGCGCGTGGTAATGCACGTCATTGGTGGCGAGGATCGATAACCCTTGCGCGCGCGCCAGTTGGTCCAGCCGGTTGATCCGCGCCCTGTCGTTGCCGCGATAGAGGTAACTTGCGGCGATATGGCCGAGCGTCGGCAGGCGGCGGGCAAAGCGGGCAAGATCGGCGGCGAAAGGGTCAAGATTATCAGGTGGCATTGCGATCAGCTGCACGCCTGTTGCATGGGCGGCCAGATCGTCCAGTGTGATGTCGCAGACCCCCTTGGCCTGCCAGTCGCCGTTCACATCCTGCATCTTGCCCTTGGACAGCAGCATGCACAGGCGGCCATAGGCGGCGCGGTCGCGCGGATAGGCCAGAAATGCCTCACCGCTGACCAGTTGTAACCGGCAGCCGATCACCGGGCGCAGGGCCGCCTTCAGCGCCTCGCAATGCAGGCGCACGACCCCGGCCATCGTGTTCAGATCGGCGATGCCGATGGCGTCATGGCCTTGTGAGGCAGCCGTTGCAGCCAGATCGACGGCATCGGATGCACCGCGCAGAAACGAAAAACAACTGGTCACCCCCAGTTCCACAAAGGGCGCGCGCGGGTTCGGGGCAAAGCCCTCGTCCTTCAATGTGCGCCGCGGGCGCTGATTGTCCATCTCGGGCATCAGGCGAACATCCCGTGAAGAAACCAGCAAGGATCGCCGCCGCGCCCGTCTTCATGCAACCCCTCGCGGAACAGCCAGAAGCGGCGACCCGCCTGATCCTCGATCTTGAAGTAATCGCGCAGGCGGGTGCCGGGGCGATCCGTCCACCATTCTGGCGCGATGCGTTCGGGGCCTTCGTAGCGGGCGACGTGGTGGGTCTGCTTGCGCCAGACGAATTGCGCGGGTGGGCCTTCGGGCACGGCGTAAAGGACGCGGATTTCCTCGGGGTGGGTCAGAAGACGGATCGGGCGTTCCTTGGTAAGTTCGGACGCAGGGGGCTTGGTGGCAACATTGCCCCAGATTTCGGCGCGCTCCGGCACATGGCTGGCGTGCAAGGTGGGCGCTTTGATCGCCTTGGCACCAAAGCGCGCGGCCAGCCGGTCGATCAGTTGCGGCAAGTGCAGGTCATGCTCTGCCGTGCCATCCAGCCGTGTCTGCAGCATGCCGAGGGGCTCCACCATCCCGGCGTCCAGCGTGATCAGGTCAAAGCCGAAGCCGGGATTGATGCGCTCCAGCTTGCCCTTGAAAAGCCCGTGCAGATGGCGCGCATCCCTGCTGCCGCTGGCGATGCCAAGATCGATCATACTGACCTCGCCATCGGTGCGGTAGACGGTCAGGTGCAGCTTGCGGCATCCCAATCCGGCATGGGCCAATTGGGCGCAAAGGCTTTCGCACAAGGACGGCAAGTAATGCGTCGGGTCCTGAATGGGTTCGGCCAGCCGCGCCTCGGCTCGCATCCGGTGCGGGGCATCGACGCTGGCGACAGGTTCCGCCATTGCCCCCATCGCCTGATCCAGACGCAGCAGCGGATTGGCAGGCAAGGCGCTGCGGACAAAGCGTCGGGCGAGCGACAAGCGCGGGACGACGGCGAGGGTGCCGATGGTCTTGAGACCGAGACGCTGGAGCAAAAGCAATGTCTCGCCATCCAGCCGCAACCCCGCCACCGGCAAACGCTCCAGTGCCGCCGCGATCCCGCCCTCGGGACAGATCGCCCGCACCGGGCCATGCCGCGCCAAAGCCCAGGCTGCGCCCCATGTCGGCGCCACCGCCAGCCGCGCGCCCACACCAAGTAGCGACAACCGCGCCTCCATCTCTTCCAGCATAGGGGTCTCGCCGCCCATCAGGTGATCCGCCCCGGTGGTGTCTAGGGTCAGCCCATCCGCCCCGTCGACTACAGTCCAGGGGCACCAGCGTCGCGTCCAAAGCATCAGCCGCTTCAGCGCTTGGCCGTCGCCCGTGACATCGGCATATTCGACCCGCAGGTCAGGGCATATCGCCCGCATGTCGGCCACCCGCGCACCCGCAAGGATGCCTGCCAGACGCGCAGCCCGGTTGGTGGCATGTATCACCGGGCCATGCGGTCCTTCGGTGGCCAGCACGACTGCCACGTCATCCGGTGGCGCGTCGCCCTGTCGCGTTATCGTCTTCTGCCACCGCTCCATCGCGAAATGGGGCAGAAAAATCGACACGATCCGCCGCCCGGTCATAGGTTGCCACCCATATGCCTGTTTGCGCCTGCCGTGATCGGAACAACTCCACCTGCCAGCGTGGATTGCCGGGGGCTTGTGGATCGTAGGGGTGTGCCAAAGATGGCAGTGATGCAATCCGCCAGCGGTTTCGCGCAGCACTCAGATCGGGCGTTGCCCCCCGGCGCACCAACCAGCAAGGCAGATTGCTTGCCTCGGCCCTTGTGGCCAGCCGCCGTGTTGCGGTGAAATCCAGAATGGGCGGTGCGCCCCAAACCTCGCCGATTACAGCCACCAGTGATGTGCAGCGTAGTCCTTCCTCCATCGCCCAGAGAACATCTGCGGCCCGGTGTAGGGTGATATGGATGACTGTGCGTGTTGACATCAACCCCAGAAGATAAGGTCGCCCCGCCTCGTTCTGCGACAGATGATCCTGCACCCACAGGATCGGCATCTGCGCATCGGGAAGGACGGATGTGACAAAGCCCTCCACGCCACCATCCGTTGATGTGGTCGCAAACACCTCCGACAGGGTCCGTGCACTGGCCTGCGTGAAGCCCCGCATCGGTTCGGGGCGTGGCTTTGGTGTGTTGGCTAGCAGACACCGCACAGAGAATCCCTTTATATGTTCACTTTATGTTCTAGTCTGATTGCGCTGTGATTGTAAATGGAGTGTCTGGATCGATGGGTTAGCCTACCTGTCGCGTCCCGGCATTTGATGCATCGAATTTAGGGTGAACCTTTCCGGTTCGATCGTCCATTGTTTGCAGATGACCTCGTAGGGCTTGAGGCCTTTGAGGGTCTTCAGTCTTCGGCCGAAGTTGTATGCGCTGATGAAGTTAGCCAGGTGATTTCGCAGCTGGTCGTGGTCGTCGTAGTGGAAGCGTTTGACGGTCGCCTCCTTGATCGTGCGGTTCATTCTTTCGACCTGACCATTCGTCCAGGGGTGCTTGATCTTGGTCAGCCGGTGCTCAATCTGATACGCTCGGCAGACCCGGTCGAAGATGTGCTCGAAGGGGCTCTGTTGCACAAATCGCGTGAGGGATTCATCTTGTGAATCCAGCGTGGTAGGTGTGCTGCATGAGCAGACCCACACTCCCCGCCTACAAGACCCGGAACTGGCCCGCGTATAACGAAGCGCTGAAGCGGCGGGGCTCGCTGACGATCTGGTTTGATCCCGCCATGACCTGGGAGGCCGCGCCGACCTGCAAGCGCGGCCGACAACCCGACTACAGTGGTGAGGAGGATCAGAAAACAGTCCGGGGGACTGTTTTCCTGACGAACGCCATCCCGACCTGCCTGACGATGAAGGTGCTGTTCGGCATGGCGCTGCGGCAGACGACCGGCTTTGTCGAGAGCCTGCTGGGGCTGATCGACCTGGACTGGGCGGTGCCCAACTTCAGCACGCTGAGCCGCCGCCAGAAGACCCTGAAGGTCAACATCCCGTATCGCGGATCGCAAGGGCCGCTGCACCTCTTGATCGACAGCACCGGCATCAAGGTCGAGGGCGAAGGGGAATGGAACGCCCGCAAGCATGGCGGGACCAAACGCCGTGTCTGGCGCAAGACCCACATCGGAATTGACGCGCAAACCTTGGAAATCCGCGCGGCCGAGTTCACCACCAGCGACGTGGGCGACGCGCCTATGCTGCCTGAACTTCTCAAACAGATCCCGCCCGAGCAGGAAATCGCCAGCGTCACCGCTGATGGTGCCTTCGACACCCGCAAGTGCCACGAGGCCATCGCCGAGCGCGGCGCGGCCGCCATCATCCCGCCGCGCAAGAACGCGCCAAGCCATGGAAGCCTGACACCCCCGGCGCGATCGCGCGCAACGAGGCTCTGCGCGCATCACGGCGGTTCGGTCGGACCATCTGGCGACAATGGAGCGGCTATCACCGCCGGAGCCGCGTCGAAACCAAGATGCAGTGTCTGAAACTGCTGGGTCAGCGCCGAATGGCGCGGGACTTCAACCGTCAGGTCGCTGAGTTCCAGGTCCGTGCCGCCGTTCTCAACGGCCTCACTGCCCCAGGTATCCCCGTCACGGAAGCCGTGGGATGAGCCTGTCCGGGGAAGGGGCAAGTCCGGCCATCAGCTGATTTGTGCAACAGAGCCCTGTTGAAGCCCCGCGCCATCCGCTGCACAACTCCCACCGGTTTGTCCCAGTCGATCCGGTGCAGGCCGATCTTCGTCTCGGTTCCGAACAGCTTGTTGAACTGATCGGCAGTGATGCGCTTACCATCAGAGATAGCCTTGAAGTTATCCAGCCCGAAGGCCTCCGCCCACGTGGCCGGAAACGTGTTCCTGTTTCGTTCAACTTGTCATTCCTTTCCGTTGATGTCCCCGACGACCATCGCCGGGGGCTTGGTTGTAAGTAGTCGCTCGGGTCCTCCGAGATTTCCTTGGCGCAATCAACTTCCAGTTGATAAATGTTCCCTGCCACGCCCTCGGCGTCACTCGTTTCGATGGTCCTGAGTTTCTCAAGTTCGTTACGGCGCAGCGTGAATTCAGCGGGGTGTGAGATAGCACGTGCGTCCCAGAACCGCGCACGAACACTTTCATCGAGTGCAGCGAGAAGCCCGGGGCTACACTGCCGGTGGCACTTTCCTTCAACGTCAGGAAGAAGACCAACCACCATGATCGGCATCACGAGGAGAATACCACCTCCCGCCCCAGTGCGCTCAAAAACGCATCGGCGTTCCACGAGATCAAGCAGATTGATGGCACCGTGCCAGTCAAAGCCCTCGATCTGCCAGACCATCACAGGCGCGATGTCGGGCTTGGTTTCCCTCATATCGTTTCAGCGAATGTAGATCGCGGTGGCCGCTGACTCGCGCGACTTCTACCAGACTCAGCCCAGCCCTGAACAAATTGGTCACACCAACATGTCGAAGATCGTGAAGCCTCGCGTCCTCAATCCCACAGGCAGCGACGGCGCGGGTGAAGCTGGTGCTGATCGTCGCTGAGTCGAACGGCCATATCTCGGCCTCGCCACGCCGGAATTTCCGCCGATCCTCGATCAAGGCCACAGGGTCGATGATCTCGCCTTTGAACCGGAAATGGCCTCGCAGCAAAGGGATCACCTGATCGTTCCGGTCCTTCTCGCTCGGATGCTTCCGCGACCGGATCAGCACGGTTCGCGCTGCGGCGTCATAGTCGTCCCAAGTGATCCGAGTAACCTCGGACAGCCGCATGGCCGTGGATGCCAAGAACAACACGATTTCCTGCATCGGAATGGCGCGGCGTCTCTGGTCCCAGAAGTCAAACATGCGCTGGAGTTCTTCGTCAGACAGGAGCCGGTCGCGCTCCAGCGGCTTGCCGACAATGCAGGTCACCGAAAGGATACGGCGTGCGCTGCCCAAGGCCGCGAGGGCAATGGAGGCATCCGCATTCATGAGCGGCGCACCGTGGCGCAGGGCGCTGCCGACAAAACTGAGGTCCATCATCACCGTCGCCGGACCAGCCCCAGAAGCGGCCCGTTCCATGGCAAAGCCGCGCCACGCCTCGACATCTAACTGCGACAGCTTCTTTCGACCCAGCCGCTCATTGACCATCCGCAAGGAGACTGCGCGGCTTTTGCCTGTTCCGGCCTTTCCGTCCTCAAGGGCAGAAACGTATGCCTCCAAAATGTCTGTCAATCGGGGATCGCGTGAAACCGCCCCACGCTGCTCAACCCGACCCTCCTCGACCCTGATCCAACGGTCGGCCTCCGACTTCTTATCAAACGTCTTGGACCGTCTGGTTCCGCCTCGATTGACCTGCGCGACATAGCGGCCTGTAGGGGTGGTGAATACTGAACCCATGATGTATTTTCTGTCTCCTGTCATTTCCATTGAAAGTGCAAATGGACTGCCAGAAATATGCAAGGCTCGCAAACTATTTGCAAATATTGTTACGGTGAGCCAGCATCCGACTAGCGACGACCGGCGACCAAACTGCGTTGATCTGCACTGGTGATTGGATTTTAGTTCAATGAAAATAGGCGTATACAGCCAAGAAACCAGTGAAAGCAGGAGGTTCCATAAAGCCCATCGTTTGAGCGTTGCACCCATGATGGACTGGACGGACCGCCACTGTCGCCACCTGCACCGGCTGATGACGCGGCGGGCAATTCTTTATACCGAGATGGTGACAGCCCCTGCGGTGATCCACGGCCCGCGCGACCGTCTGCTGGGGTTTTCGCCCGAGGAACATCCCGTGGCTCTGCAACTTGGCGGCTCTGATCCGGCGGAACTGGCGCAGGCGGTGCGGATCGCGCGCGACTGGGGCTATGACGAGATCAATCTTAACGTCGGCTGTCCGTCCGACCGCGTGCAGTCGGGCTGTTTCGGTGCAGTGCTGATGGAACGGCCCACCCTTGTGGCCGAATGTGTGGCGGCGATGATCGCGCAAAGCCCGGTGCCGGTCACCGTCAAATGCCGCATCGGCGTGGACGATCAGGTTCCGCAGGACGTCTTGCCTGCGTTTCTGGAAACAGTCAGCGCAACAGGCGTGACCCATTTCATCATCCATGCCCGCAAGGCATGGCTGCAGGGCCTCAGCCCGAAGGAGAATCGCGAAATCCCGCCGCTGGACTATCCGCTGGTGGTGGCGATGAAGCGCGCCTTCCCGCACCTCACGATCTGCATCAACGGGGGCATCACGTCGCTGGAGCAGGCACAGGGCCTGCTTGATCAGGGACTGGACGGCGTGATGCTGGGCCGGGCCGCCTATCACGATCCGGGCCGCGTGCTGATCGGGGCAGATGCGATGTGGGGCGACGGGCCGGGCCGTGACCTGCCTGAGGTGGTCGATGCGATGCGCCCCTATATCGCGCGTCATTTGGAAGGCGGGGGCCGCCTGCACCAGATCACGCGCCATATGCTGGGCCTTTTCGCGGGACAGCCTGGCGCACGCGGTTGGCGGCGCGTGCTTTCCGAAGGAGCCGGTCGCCCCGGCGCGGGGCTGGCGCTGCTTGACGCGGCGCTGGCCGAACTGACGCCTTACGTCGCCAGCGCCTGACGGCGCAGCACCAGCCGCGACAGGGCAAAGGCGATCACACCGCACAATGCGATGGCCGCCAGCATCGGCACCACGGTGCCGTCAAAGAACGGCCCCGTCAGCGCAATCATGATGCCGCCCGCCAGCATCTGCAACGTGCCGCCAAGCGACGATGCAAGGCCCGCCACCTCGCCATGATCGTCCAGCGCCATCACCATCACGGTCGGGATCACCAGACCAAGGCAGGCGTTGGCCAGAAAGAGACCGCCGATCGTCACCGGCAGGCTTGCGAACCCCAGCAATGCAAGTGCCAGCAGCACCAGCGTTACCGCCGTAAACCCGGCCGTTGCCCGCGCGACCACAACCGGTGCGCCAAACCGCAGCCCCAGACCGGCCGCCATCTGGGATGCTGCAAAGAACCCCAGCGCATTCACCGCAAACGCCAGCGAAAACTGCGTCGGCGTCAACCCGAAGGCTTGCGTATAGACAAACGAAGCCGAGGCGATGAACACAAAGAAACTTGCCATCCCAAAGCCGCCCAGAAAGGTCAGACCAAGGAACGCAGGGTCCCGAAACAGCGTTTTAGCGTGTGACACCAGCAACGGCAGCGATACCGGCTGGCGGTTTTCCGGTGCCAGCGTTTCGACCAGTGCTGCGCGGGTCAACACAAGGCTGACCGCCGCCGCAACCGCCAGCACGCCAAAGATCATCCGCCAGTCACCCACCGCGATGATCCCCGATCCGGCCAGCGGTGCCAGCATGGGCGAGACGGAAATGACCAGCATGATCGCCGCCATCATCCGGGTTGCCTTATGCCCGGTGTACATGTCGCGGATGATCGCACGCGGAATGACCATCACCGCAGCCCCGCCCAGCCCCTGCACGAACCGCCCCGCCATCAGCATCTCGACCGATCCGGCCAACGCACAGATCAACGTGCCGATCAGGAACACGCCCACTCCGGCATAGATCGGCGGTTTGCGACCCGCCTGATCGGCCCAGGGGCCATAGACCAGCTGAGCCAGCCCAAAGGCGATGAAATAGGCGGTGATCGTGCTTTGCATCGCCGGAACGCTGGCGCCCAGATCTGCCGCGATCAACGGCATCGCGGGCAGGTACATGTCGATGGCAAAGGGGCCGACGCAAGATAACAGCCCCAGCACGAGCGCCGGGCGCAACAAGCTCTCGGACATACCGGAATCCTTTTTCGGTTGGGTGTTGACGCAGATCGTAGTCCGTTTTGCCGCCGGGTTCCAGACCTTGTGCCGCGCTGCGGCGCAGGTTGGCCGCTCGGGCTGCGTGCCGCTCTGGCCTACGCGGGGCGGGTGGGCTATGCCTACACCTCACTCCACTGAAAGGCGCGCCCATGCCCGATATTGCCACCCTGCTGCTAATGGTGGCGCTTTTGCTGGCGATAGGGGCCTTTGCCGGGGTGATCGCGGGCCTTTTGGGGGTGGGCGGCGGCATCGTTCTGGTGCCCGCGTTCTTTTACATGTTCGAGCATCTGGGCTACGGAGGCCCGAAACTGATGCAGGTCTGCGTTGCCACGTCGCTTGCGACCATCGTGGTTACATCGCTGCGCTCGGTGCTGGCGCACAACCGCAAGGGGGCGGTCGATTGGGCGATCCTGCGGCTGTGGGCGCCGGGGATCGTGCTGGGGGCGATTGCGGGCGTGGTGGTGGCCTCGTCGATGAAGTCGGTGGCGCTGCAGGCGGTGTTCGGGGTGCTGGGGCTGATCGTCGGGGTCTACATGGCACTGGGCCGGTCGGACTGGCGATTGGGTCAGGCGATGCCGGTCGGGGCCACGCGCGGCGTGCTGTCGTCGCTGATGGGGTTTCTGTCAGTGCTGATGGGCATCGGCGGCGGCACTTTCGGGGTGCCGCTGATGACGCTTTACGCCATGCCGATACACCGCGCCGTGGCCACCGCCGCAGGCTTTGGCGTGGTGATCGCGGTGCCGTCGGTGTTGGGGTTCCTGCTGTTGCAGATCGAGGGCCGGCCACCCTACACAATCGGCGCGGTCAACCTGCCCGCCTTTGCCATCATCATCGCCATGACGCTGATCACCGCGCCCTGGGGGGTGCGGCTGGCCCATGCGATGGACCCCAAGCCCCTGAAACAGGTATTTTCGGTGTTCATCATCATCGTGGCGCTGAACATGTTGCGAAAGGTCGCCGGATGGTGACAGACCGGTGCGGCTGGGCGCGGATCGGGCCGGACGCCGGCCTGCATGCCTGGGCAGATGCCGCACTGCCGCTGGCGCGGGCGGCGGTGGCGGCCAGCCCTGATGCCTGGCGCTGCGGCGGCACCTGGTTTGCCGGCATCGACGCGCTGGCGAACGGGCCGGCGGGCAATGTGGCGGGGGTGGCGCTGCCCGAGACGCTTCTGTGTAAACTGCCCGTGCGCCCGACCCGGTGGCACCGCGCGCAACTGTCCACCCTGCGCCCCGGCTATCCGCGTGCGTGGGAGGGCGAGACGGAGGCCGCGTTTCGCTATCGCCGCACACGGGACGCGGCCCATGTCGATGGGCTGCTGCCCATCGGCCCCGACCGCCGCCGGATGCTGCGCGAACCGCATGCTTTCATCCTTGGCCTGCCGCTGACCGAAAGCCCGCCTGAAGCAGCCCCGCTGGTGGTGTGGGAAGGCAGCCACCAGATCATCCGCGCTGCCTTTGCCGCAGCCCTTACCCCATATCCGCCCGAGGCTTGGTCCGAGATCGACCTGACCGACACATACCACGCCGCCCGCAGCCACGCCTTCGCCACCTGCGCCCGTGTGCCGCTTGCCGCCCGTCCCGGTGAGGCGCTGCTGCTTCACCGCATGATCCTGCACGGCATGGCGCCCTGGGCCGAGGGCGCGACAGCCGGCCCGGACGGTCGGATGATCGCCTACTTCCGCCCCGAATTCCCGCAGATTGCCGACTGGCTGCACCTGGCCTGATCTGTGGTGGGGGTGCCGGTCTGCCGTGTCGGGTGCGCTCCGCGGGGGATATTTGTACAAAGATGAACTTGAAAGAGAGGGTGGCGCTGCGGCTCTGCGCGCGCTGTCACTGAACAGTGATACCCCCGCCATGCGCCTGTTACCTGCTGCGCCGATTCAGGGTGTCGAGGTATTCTCCTACAGCGAAAGGCACGGGGCCAAGTGGCGCAGGGCAGGGCCATATCACGCCGTCATGCCGCAACCGGCCAGACGGCCCGTCTGCCCTGGAACGCCCTTGACCGGGCAGAGGCGGCATTGTTGCGGCTATGTGCCGCCCGCGTCGTCACCCAGTTGCTGATCCTTGCGCTGATCACTGCCGCGGTATTCCTGCCCGGTCTTGCAACCCTGCCTGTCACCGACCGCGACGAGGCGCGGTTTGTGCAGGCCAGCCGCCAGATGGTCGCCAGCGGCGATCTGATCGACATCCGCTTTCAGGATGGGGCGCGCCACAAGAAACCGGTGGGCATCTACTGGATGCAGGCGCTGGCGATGACCGCGCAGGGCGAGGGTGCCGCAGCGCCCCTTTGGGCCAGCCGGATGCCATCTTTCCTGGCCGCGATTGCCGCCGTCGTGCTGGTGCAGGTGGCGGGAACGGCGTTGATCGGCGGGGCGAGGGCGACGCTGGCCGCGCTGATCTTTGCCGGTACGCTGGTGCTGGCGGGTGAGGCGCGCATCGCAAAGACCGACGCAGTACTGCTTGCGCTTGTGCTGGGTGCCATGGCGGTGATGGCGCGGCTCTACATGCAGCGCGCGATCCCGGTCTGGCAGGTCTACGCGTTCTGGGCTTGCCTTGGCCTTGCGGCACTGGTGAAGGGGCCGGTCGGGCCGATGGTCGTGGGCCTTGCTGCACTGGCCCTTGCCGTGATCCTGCGCGACCGCCGCTGGCTTGCACCCTTGGGCAACCACTGGGCCATCGTCCTTGGCCTTGCGATCCTGCTGCCTTGGGTGATTGCAATCAGCCTGCGATCCGGGGGCGAATTCTGGCATGCCTCGGTCGGGGCGGACCTTTTGGCCAAGGTGGCGCAGGGGCAGGAAGGCAAGGGTGCGCCGCCCGGCACATATCTTGCGCTTGTATGGCTGACGTTCTGGCCCGGATCGCTGCTGCTGGCTTTGATGCTGCCGGCGATCTGGGCCGCGCGATGCGACCCCGCGATGCGCTTTCTGATCGCCTGGGCCGTGCCGACATGGATCGTTCTGGAACTGGTGCCGACCAAGCTGATCCACTATCCGCTGCCGGTCTATCCGGCGCTGGCGCTGATGGTGGCGCAGGTCTGGATGGGCCGCACCGGCCCATTGTCGCTGCAACAACGGGCTGTCGCCATCCCGTTTCTGGCGCTTGGTCCGGCGCTGCTGGTGGGGGCGATCTGGCTGGCGCTGACCACAGGGGCAGTGTCTGCAACCTGGCCTGCCGCAGTCGCCCTGCCGTGGGTCGCTCTGCTTGCCGTCGCCGCCTGGCAGATGCTGGCACGTGATCTGCGCCACGCAACACCGGCCTGCCTTACCCTGATGGCTGCGATCACCAGTGCCGGAGTGATCGCCACATTGGCGCGGGTGCCGTGGCTCTGGCCATCAGACAACGTTGCGGCGCTGATGCAGACCGCAGCCGTGCCGGGCTGTGCCACGACGGGCCTGGTCGCTGTCGGCTACAACGAGCCGTCGCTGATCGTGCGGACATCGCAGGTCACCGCCCTGCTGCCGGCGGGGGTGGCGGTGGACCGGCTTCGGGCCGGCTGTGCCGTAATTGCGGTGGAAGATCGTGCAGCGTCGGAATTTGCCGTACTTGCCACCGGCCTTGAATTGCAGATGCGGGGTCGGGTTGATGGATTTGCCATCGGTGCGGGCCGCCGCGTCGGGCTGAATGTCTTCAGCGTCGGGGCGCGGCCATGACCGTCTTCGGCCGCGGCGCCGTAACAGCAAAGCGCCATTCGCGCCGGACCCCGCGTCGTGGCCCCATCCCGCTGACAGCGGGACTGCCGGACTGGCTGCTGGGCCATCATCCCGTGGGCCTTGCGCTGCTGGGCCTGTCGCTGCTACTCGCCACCGCGCTGATGATCGACGAACCCCTCTACCGGATCGGGGCAGGGCTGGACCCCTGCGAGCAAGCCTTTTTCCGGGTCGTGACCGAACTTGGCAATTCAGCGTGGAAAATCCTGATGGCGACGGGAATGGTTGCACTTTTCCATCTTGCCGCCCGACACAGCTTGCGCCCGCGCGCGGCATTGCTTTTCCGCCATGGTGCGGCCCTTGCCGGGTTCGTGCTGGCCTGCGTGATCGGCAGCGGTGTTCTGGTCAACATCCTCAAGCGCCTGATCGGTCGCGCCCGCCCGGAGATCACCGCAGGCGAAGGTGTGTTCAGCTTTCTTCCGTTCGAGAAGGCCGCAAGCTGGGCCAGCTTTCCATCGGGCCATTCAACGACGATCTTCGCGCTGGCCGTAGCACTTTGCTGCCTGTTCCCCCGGCTGCGGCTGGTCTTTCTTACCGTTGCCATATGGGTCGCTTGCAGCCGAGTGATGATCGGTGTCCACTGGGCCAGCGACGTGATTGCAGGGGCAGCACTTGGCACCGCGACAACGCTGATGCTGCGCCACTGGTTCGCGCAGCGTGGCTGGGCCTTTGTCTGGCGCGCGGGCGTTTTTGCTCGGCGGGCCGACAGACTGGGGGCGCTGCTTTGGCAAAGGGCGGCTCACTTGCCGGGGCGGATCAACAAAATGGCTGTGCGTAGCATGGCTAAGGCTGTTGCGGCGGCCCGTCGCAGGCGCGCGGAGGATGCCAACCGGGCCTAGCGGTCAAGCCGCCCTATGCGCCCACCGCGCCGCTTGGCCAGGCGCGGCGCACGGTCGGGCAAGTCGGCCATGATGGCAGTCCGCTCGGCCGGGCTCAGCCGCGACCAGACGGCAATTTCTTCCATTGTGCGGAAGCAGCCGACGCAGAGGCGCTCTTCGGGGTGAACGACGCACATCTTGACGCAAGGCGACTCGATTTCGTCGCGCTCCCACACGTCATGCTTCACGCCCGCTCTCCCGCGTCAGATGGCCAAGGCGGTCAAGCGCCCCCTGTAGGATATAACCCGCCGCCACCTGATCGATAACCTCCGAGCGACGTTTTCTTGACGTATCCGCCTCCAGCAGTGCTCTTTCTGCCGCAACCGTGCTGAGGCGTTCATCCCAAAAGCCGATGGGAAGGTCGGTCAGGCGGCTCAGGTTGCGGGCAAAGGCGCGCGTTGCCTGCGCGCGCGGCCCCTCGGATCCGTCCATGTTGCGCGGCAGGCCCAGAATCAACCCGGCCAGCTCGCGCGCCCTGACAATCACCAGCAAGGCTGCGGCATCATCGGTGAACTTCACCCGGCGGATCGTGTGCAGCGGGCTGGCGATCTGGCGGAAAGTGTCCGACACCGCGACCCCGATGGTCTTTTCGCCAAAGTCGAGCCCCGCCACCGCCCGGCGCGCGGGCAGGGTGGCGGCGAATTCCTCAATCCGGTCGTGAACGGTCATTCGGCCACCCCCGCCGTGACGGCAGCGGCGCGCACCAGCGCCAGATCGTCTGCCCGATCGGCAAAGCGGGTCTGCGCCTCGGCCCAGATCGCACCCGCGCGCTCCTGCTCGCCCAATACACCATAGGCCCCGATCAGCCTGGCCCATTCCTCGGCAGTGCCGCCTTCGTTGGCCAGCCGGTCGCTCAATTGTGTGACCATGCCCCGGATCATCTCGGCGCGCGCCTCTGGCGTCATGTCGGCACTGGCCGCGATATCCCCGGCGGTGGGGCCGGGGGCAACGGTTTCGGGTGGCAGCACATAGTTGATCTCGCCCGCTTCGCCGGCCACCTGCTCGATTTGCGCGCGCAGCGGCACGACCCACGGATCGTCTGGGTCCGAGCGTTGCAACAGCGGCGCCCACAGCGCAAAGCTGCGGTCAGGACGCCCGACTTGCGCGAACATCAACCCGGCATAATAGGCTGCCGTCCCGTTCCCCGGATCCAGCCGCAGCGCCTGCGTCAATTCGGCTTCTGCCTCGGGCGAGACATAGCCCCCCGCCGCCATGATCATCAATTCGGCCAGTGCGGCATGATCCTCGGCAACCGCGTCCGGCCCGGCAATCGCGATCACCCGGACCTGTGCTGCCGCTGCCGCCGCATAATTTCCCAGACCCGCCTCGTTCCGCGCCAGCAAGCGGTGGCCCTGCAAGTCGTCCGGCCGGTCCTTTACCGCGGCGCGCAGCTTGGTCATCAGCGCAAGAAATGACGCATCCGGTTGCGGCAGGGCAGGGGCCAATGCCGCCGCCTGCATCTCGGCCTCGGCCTGACCGGGCCGGGTGCGATAGATCTCGTCCGCTGCGGCCAGCCGCAGCGCAATCGGCAGGTCGCCATAGCCCGGCGCGCCAAGCCGCACATAGGTCCATGCGCCACCCAGCATCACCAGCGCCACAAGCCCCGCCACGGCCAGCGTGGCCCCGCGCGGCGCCGCGTCCGTCTCGGCCCCTGCCGCCAGCGCCCGGTCCGCTTCCAGCACCCGGCGCGAAACTTCGGTCCGCAGGCGCTCGGCATCGCCCGGCGCAATCACGCCGCGCGCCAGATCGCGGTCCACCTCGCGCAACTGGTCGCGGTAGACGCGCAGATCATAGGCTGCCGCCGGTTCGCCCGTGACACGCGCCCGCATCAGCGCCGCCACCAGCAGGGCCGTCACCGCAAGCCCGATCCCCGCCACCGCAATCCAGAACCCCATGACCCCTCCTGATCCCGCCCCGCTTCATGTAGTGCGGGACGCGCCTGCACAAAAGGCCGAAATCCACACCCGTCCACCGCGCTCAAGTCGCAGCCCGATGTCGCAATTCTCCCGATTGTGCCGCTTGTGGTGGCGGATAAAACGTGTCCCCGTTCCATCACCAAGTCCAGACCCGCCAGAAAGTACCCGGCCGATGAAACGCTATTCCGTTTTTGCAATCGCGCGTGAGGCCATGCGCAACCATCAGGGCTGGGATCGCGCCTGGGCCAAGCCTGCGCCCAAACCTGCTTACGACGTGGTGATCGTGGGGGCAGGCGGCCATGGCCTTGCCACCGCCTACTATCTGGGCAAGAATCATGGCATCACGAATGTCGCGATCATCGAAAAGGGCTGGCTCGGCGGCGGCAACACGGGCCGCAACACCACCATCATCCGCTCCAACTACCTGCAGGATCCGTCGGCCGCGCTTTATGAAAAGGCCCGCTCGCTGTACGAGACGCTCAGTCAGGATCTGAACTACAACATCATGTTCAGCCCGCGCGGCCTGCTGATGCTGGCCCAGACCCACCATGAGGTACGCGGCTATCTTCGCACCGTCCACGCCAACATGCTGCAAGGGGTGCAGACCGAATACATCGGCCCCGACCGCGTCAAGGAACTGGTCCCGATCATCAATATCGACGGCCCCCGCTATCCCGTCCTCGGCGCGCTTTATCAGGCGCGCGGCGGCACCGCCCGGCACGATGCCGTGGCGTGGGGCTATGCGCGGGCCTGCTCCGCCATGGGCATGGACATCATCCAGCAATGCGAGGTGACCGGCGTGCGGTCGGACAACGGCCATGTCACCGGCGTGGATACCACCAAGGGCCACATCGCCACGAAGAAACTCGGCATCGTTGTTGCCGGGCATTCGGGGCAGGTGGCCGAAATGGCTGGCTTCCGCCTGCCGATCGAGGCGGTTGCCCTGCAGGCTCTGGTCAGCGAACCGATCAAACCCTGCATGGATGTGGTCGTGATGGCCAATACCGTCCACGGCTATATGAGCCAGTCCGACAAGGGCGAGATGGTTATCGGCGGCGGCACCGACGGCTTCAACAACTACACCCAGCGCGGGTCGTTCCACCATATCGAGGAAACGCTCCGCGCGCTGGTGGAAACCTTCCCGATGATCTCCCGGTTGAAAATGCTGCGCCAATGGGGCGGCATCGTGGACATGACCGGCGACCGATCCCCCATCCTGTCGAAAACGCCGCTGGGCAACTGTTTCATCAATTGCGGCTGGGGGACGGGCGGCTTCAAGGCGATTCCCGGTTCCGGCTGGGCGATGGCCGAACTGATGGCTAAGGGCGAGCCTGGGCCACTGGCCGCCGCCTTCAGGATGGAGCGGTTCCGCGAGGGGCGGTTCATTGACGAAAGTGTTGCGGCGGGGGTGGCGCATTGATCTTTCCGGGGAAAGAATACAACGGCATCGAAACAAATCCGTTATCTCTACGGCGATACTTTGGTGTGGTTTTGTCGGCGACTTGCCGGCGGCCACAGTTGAATCGCAAGGGTGCAATATCCACTTGTGCACTGTGGAATTGTCCACGTTTGACGGAGTTAACAGAATGGCAGTCGAAGACGGAAATCGGAAATGGATCGTCCGCGGGGGTATTCTTGCCGCCGCCGCTGCGGCACTTGTGGCAGGCTGGTTCATGTTCGGCGGTGACGGAGAAGACAGCGCTTCTTATGGCGAGACCGAAACCTCTGATTCCGAAGCTTCGGACGACGCCGTCGAGGACGAAGAGACTCCGGACACCGAAACAGAGACAGCGGACGACTGATCGCGTTGTCCAGAGCTTCGGCTTGCGGATCAGGCGCGGTCTTTCTGTGCCTGATCTGTTTTCGCTTTGCCGAGGTATCAAATGCTGACCCTCACCTGCCCCTATTGCGGTATCCGCGCCGATGAAACCGAACTTACCCCCGGCTATGAGGCGCATCTGAAACGCCACGGCCCCGGCGCGTCGGATGATGACTTCACGGATTACATGTTCGCCCGCAAGAATCCCAAGGGCGTGCATTTTGAGCGTTGGCGGCATGCCTATGGCTGCGGCAAGTGGTTCCTTGCCGCCCGCTGCACCGCCACGCTGGAGGTGTTCGGCACCTACCCCGCACAGGTATCCGCCCCGCCGCCCGAGATCATCGCAAAAATCAAGGCCCGCCGCCCGGACTGGGAAGAACCGACATGAGCAGCCGACTGCCCAAAGGTGGCCGCCTGATCGACCGCAGCGCCGCACAGGAGTTCACCTTCAACGGCAAACGCCTGCGCGGCTATGCGGGCGATACGCTCGCCTCGGCGCTGCTGGCCAATGACCAGATGCTCGTCGGGCGCAGCTTCAAGTACCACCGCCCGCGCGGCATCGTGGCCTCTGGCCCCGAGGAGCCGAACGCGCTGATGAATCTGGGGCAGGGTGCGCGGCTGGAGCCGAACCAGCGGGCCACCACGACCGAACTTTTCGACGGCCTCACCGCTGCCAGCCAGAACCACTGGCCCAGTCTTGAATACGACGTGGGCGTGCTGAACAACTATGCCGCTCGTTTTCTACCTGCTGGCTTTTATTACAAGACCTTCATTCACCCCCGCGCCTTCTGGAAACATGTGTTCGAGCCGATCATCCGCCATTCGGCGGGCCTTGGCCGCGCCCCCAAAGACCGCGACGCCGACCGCTATGAACACGCCTATGCCTTTTGTGACGTGCTGGTGATCGGCGGCGGCATTGCCGGTCTGCAAGCTGCCCTCGTGGCGGCGCAGGTGGGCGCGCGGGTCTGGCTGCTGGAACAATCCCCCCACTGGGGTGGGCGCGCTCCGGTCGACGGGCTGGAGATCGACGGCAAGCCCGCGCAGGACTGGACCTCCGCCACCATCGACACCCTGACGCGGATGCCCAACGTCACGCTTCGCCTGCGCTGCACCGGGGCCGGGGTCTATGACCACGGCTATGTTCTGGCGGATGAGCGTGTGGCCGATCACACACCCGGCGACGGGCGGCCAAAACAGCGCCTCTGGCGTATCCGGGCCGCCAAGATCGTCACCGCCACCGGGGCCATCGAACGCCCGCTGTCCTTCGCGGGCAACGACATTCCCGGCGTGATGCTGGCCTCTACGGTGCGCGACTATGTGGTCAACCATGCAGTGTCACCCGGCGACCGCACCGTGATCGTCACCAACAACGACGACGCTTACCGCACCGCCATCGCGCTGAAAACTGCTGGCCTTGACGTGCCGGTGATCATCGACGCCCGCGCCAGCGCGACTGGCGCGCTGCCGGAGGCCGCCCGCGCGCTGGGCATCCGGGTGGAAACCGGCCGCGCAATTGCGAAGGTCAAGGGCGGCAAGCGCGTCACCGGCATCTCGCTTTGCCTGCAGGCAGGCGAAGGTTCCGTGCTGGAAGACATTGCCTGCGACGCTGTTGCGATGTCCGGCGGCTGGTCCCCGGTGGTGCATCTGTGGAGCCATTGTGGCGGCAAGCTGATATGGGATACGGATCAGGTGTGTTTCCGTCCCGACGCTGCAAAGCCGCCGATCACCCATGACGGCAGCGCAATGGTCATCGCCGCCGGGGCGGCCAATGGCGCGCTCGATGATGCCGCAATATTACCGGATGCCCGCGCCGCAGGGACTGCTGCGGCACTCGCCGCCGGGTTTGCGCCGGAACAGCCAGAAGAGCCGTCTGTCTCAAGCGCATACAACTATCAGATCGAAAGCATCTGGGTCATGCCACAGGGGGCAGGTCATGATCTGCGGTCAAAAATGTGGCTCGACTATCAAAACGACGTGAAGGTGTCCGACGTTCAGCTTGCTGCGCGCGAAGGCTATGAGTCGGTCGAACACACCAAACGCTACACAACGCTCGGGATGGCGACGGATCAAGGAAAGCTGAGCAACATCAACGGCCTTGCAGTTCTTTCTCAGGCGCTGAATGCGGATATACCTCAGGTCGGCACGACAACCTTCCGCCCCCCCTATACTCCGGTGACCTTGGGCGCACTTGCGGGCGAGGCGCGCGGCGAGATCTTTCAACCCCTCCGCCGCACGCCAATCCACGAATGGCACGAAAAAACAGGGGCGTATTTTGAACCTGTCGGCCAATGGCGCAGGCCCTACTGCTTTCCAAACGCGGGTGAGACGTACGAACAGGCCGTTCACCGCGAGATCAGTAACGTGCGTGAAAACATAGGCTTGCTGGACGCATCTACACTCGGGAAGATCATCGTCAAAGGCCCCGACGCGGGGAAATTCCTCGACATGCTCTACACCGGTGTCATGTCCACCCTGCCGATTGGCAAATGCCGCTACGGCCTGATGTGCAGCGAAAACGGCTTTCTGATGGATGACGGTGTGGTGGCGCGCATCGACGATCAGACCTTCCTGTGCCACACTACCACAGGCGGTGCCGACCGCATCCACGCCCATATGGAAGACTGGCTGCAATGCGAATGGTGGGATTGGCAGGTCTACACCGCCAACGTCACAGAACAATACGCCCAGATCGCCGTTGTCGGCCCCAAGGCGCGGGAACTGCTGGAAAACTTGGGTGGCATGGATGTAACGAAAGAGGCGCTGCCCTTTATGCAATGGGCCGACGGCAGCCTTGCCGGTTTCCCGGTCCGCGTCTACCGCATCAGTTTTTCCGGCGAACTCAGCTACGAAATCGCCGTCCCCGCAAGTCATGGGCTGACGTTCTGGCAAGCTTGCCTAGACGCGGGCGAGGGCCTTGGCGTGATGCCCTACGGCACCGAGGCGTTGCACGTGCTGCGCGCAGAAAAGGGCTTCATCATGATCGGGGATGAAACGGATGGCACCGTCATTCCGCAGGATCTGGGCCTCAACTGGGCAATTTCCAAGAAGAAATCCGACTATCTGGGCAAGCGCGGGCAGGAACGCGCCAATTTGACCGACCCAGACCGATGGACGCTGGTCGGGCTGGAAACGCTTGATGGATCAGTGATCCCCGAGGGTGCCTACGCGGTTGATGAGGGCAATAATCCGAACGGTCAGCGCAATGTGCAGGGCCGCGTCACCTCGACCTATCATTCGCCCACGCTGGGGCGCGGCATTGCGATGGGCCTGATCCGGCGCGGGCCGCAGCGGATGGGGGAAACGGTGGAGTTTCCAAAGGTCGGGGGCGGCTCGGTGTTGGCGCGCATCGTGGACCCGGTGTTCTTTGACAAGAATGGGGACCAGCAGAATGTCTGATCCGCACAGCGCCCTTGGCGGCGCATCGTTTGACGGTTTTGCCACGGTGCGCGACGTCGGTCCGGTCGGCATGATCACGCTGCGCGCCGATGCCGGGCTTGCGGCCTTGCCCGAGGCCATCGCCACGGCAATCGGCCTGGCCCTGCCAAAGCCGCGACGGATCGTGCGGCGGGGCGAGCGTGCCATAGGGTGGATGTCACCCGACGAGTGGCTGCTTGTCATGCCTTACTCACAGGTATCAGGCACTTTGGAAAAGCTGAACAACGCACTGACAGGACAATATTTTCTGGCCGTTGACGTGTCCGATGCACGCACCGTTTTTCATATATCGGGTCCGCTGGCGACGGACGTTCTGGCCAAGCTTTCGCCGGTTGATTTGACGGCGCTTGCTCCCGACGAGTTGCGCCGGACCCGTATTGCACAAGTGGCCTGCGCGTTCTGGAAGGACGATGCGGGCTACACGCTTGTTTCGTTCCGGTCAGTGGCCGGTTATGTCATGGCGTTGCTGACCCATTCCGCGCAACCCGGCAGCGAACTTGCGCTGTCCTGACATGCGCGGTTCCTGACACCGAGGGGCAACGCGCGGCATTTGCACGGAACGATGCCATGCCCCTTGACGTTGGGGCATCAGCGACACTTATTCACCGCAGACCTTCACCCCTGCCTAAAGGAACATCCCATGGCTTTCACCCTTCCCGATCTGCCCTACGCCCATGACGCGCTCGCAGGCCTTGGCATGTCGAAAGAGACGCTGGAATATCATCACGACTTGCACCACAAGGCCTATGTCGATAACGGCAACAAGCTTATTGCCGGAACGGAATGGGAAACGAAATCGGTCGAAGAGATTGTGATCGGAACCTATGCGGCAGGTGCCGTGGCGCAGAATGGCATCTTCAACAATGCCTCGCAGCATTGGAATCATGCCGTATTCTGGGAAATCATGGGTCCGGGCGACAAGAAGATGCCGGGCGCCGTGGAAACGGCGCTGACCGAAGCATTCGGATCTGTGCAGAAGTTCAAAGATGACTTTTCCGCCGCGGGTGCCGGGCAGTTCGGGTCGGGTTGGGCCTGGCTGGTCAAGGACAAGGACGGCGCATTGAAAATTACCAAGACCGAGAATGGCGTGAACCCCTTGTGTTTCGGGCAGACGGCATTGCTGGGCTGCGACGTGTGGGAACACAGCTATTACATCGACTTCCGCAACAAGCGCCCGGCCTATGTGACCAACTTTCTAGACAGGCTGGTGAACTGGGAAGTCGTCGCCGCGCGCATGTGACCTGAGCCGACCTTCAAACTTTGACCGCCGCTTCCGCAAGGGGGCGGCGGTTTCATTTTGACATCACGCCAGGGCCGCACGCAAACGGGCCGCAAGTGCGGGCATGTCCGCGACCAGAGTGCTGTAGCCTTTCATGGCATCCTCAGCAAAGCCCTGTGCGATGACGTGGTCCATCAGATCTATTAGGGGAGTCCAGTAGTTAGCTGTATTCAATAGAAAAATAGGCTTGTCATGCAAGCCGATCTGGCGCCACGTCAGCACCTCGAAAAATTCGTCCAGCGTGCCGGCGCCTCCGGGCAGAACCACGATGGCATCCGAATTCATGAACATCACCTTCTTGCGCTCGTGCATATCCTCGGTGATCACCAGCGTTGTCAGGTCACGCTTGCCCTGTTCGCGGCGCATCAGGTGTGTCGGGATGACCCCCAGCGATTTTGCCCCTGCCAGTTGGGCCGCGCGCGCCACTTCGCCCATCAGGCCGACATCGCCCGCACCATAGACCAGCCGCCAGCCTTGGGTCGCAATCAGCGCCCCCAAGGCGCGCGCATCATCGGCATAAGCGGAATGGATGCCGGGCCGAGAGCCGCAGAACACGCAGACAGAGCGAAGCTGGGTCATGACACGGGTGATCCTGAAAGTTGTTGCGTTGGGTTCAGATATCGGGGTTTGTGTGCGAAGGACAAGCACAGGCCGTTCAAGGTCTGGCAGACGTAGCGGCAGGGGTAGCCCGCATGACGGCGTGGAAGGATACGGGCGGCGGGACACGCGCCCTGATGCTGGGCGGCGGTGCCTTGGCAGTTGTTGCTGCTGGCCTGCTATTCTGGCAGGCGCAACCGACGCCTGCGCCGGAGCCGGAAGTCTCGGGTTTGTCTGAGGCGCAGCCCGATGCAGCAAAAGCGCCCGAAGCAAATGCGGTGGTCTCGGAACAGCAGCCTGCTGTTGCAGCTGCCGCGACTGACCCTGCCGCTGTTTCTGCGATTGCCCCCGAGGCGTCAGCACCCGGTGTTGATCCGGCTGCCGTGCAGGGGAAAAGTCAAACAGCAATCACCGATGCCGCTCAGGCCGGTGCTGTGCCGCCCGATCTCCCACCCGACCCGCCACCGCCTGCGTTCGATGTTGTCCGCGTTGCACCTGACGGCGCAGCACTGGTCGCGGGCCGGGCCGATGCGGGGGCGGCTGTGACGATACTTGTTGACGGGGCCGAGGTGTCAAAGGCCATCGCAGACGAGCAGGGTAAATTCGTGGCGATGTTCACGCTGCCCACGGCCGCAGCGCCGCGCGTGGTGACGCTGGCGACCCAGTCGGCTGACGGCGATCAAGTGTCGTCCACTGAGTCAGTCGTCATCGCCCCGCCGCAAGTGACAGAGCCGGTTGTAGTCGCACAGACTGCCAAATCCGAAGTTGCCGCACCGGTGGAGTTGGCCGAGACGACAGGATCTGTCGTGCAAGCCGAACCTGCCGCAGAGGCAACACTGACGGTCGAGGCTGCGAGCGATGCACAACCGGACCCTCTGGATGCTCCGACGACGCTTCTGGTGACAGACGCGGGCGCGAAGGTGTTGCAACCTGCAGGCGCGGCTGCAGCGGGCGAACTTCGCAATGTCACCATCGACGCGATTTCGTATTCCAGCATGGGCGACGTGCAACTTGCCGGGCGCGGTCAGGCTGGCGGCGTCGTGCGGCTTTACATCGACAATCGACCGCTGATTGACGCCCCGATTGCTGCTGACGGCACGTGGGGTGGCACGCTGCCTGCGGTGGAGGCCGGTCTTTACACATTGCGTGCCGATCAACTGGATGCCGGGGGCAAGGTTCTGTCGCGCTATGAAACGCCGTTCCAGCGCGAAGCACCCGAGGCGCTTGCCGCCGCAGCACCTGAGGTTTTACCCGGTGCCCCGGTTCGGGTCGCAGCAAAGATAACGGTGCAGCCCGGCTTCACTCTATGGGGGATTGCCAAGCAGAACTACGGCAACGGCGTGATGTATGTGCGCGTCTATGAGGCCAACCGGGCGTTGATTGGCGATCCTGACTTGATTTATCCCGGTCAGGTCTTCAACGTTCCGGCGCAGGAGTAAGCAGTTCCGGCGCAACCGCACGCGCGACCCCGTCGGAACGGTCGCAGCAGGCCAGAACCACCGGATGGTCACGGCAGCAGTCGTTCAAAAGATAGGCGATGGTGCCACCCATCCCGGCAAGGTCGATCGCATAGATCACATTGCGCGATGCACGGCGCGAGCTGATCAGACCAGCCTGCTCCAGCGCCGCAAGATGAAATGACAGCCGGGAGGCCCCAAGGCCCAGCTTCTGCCCGATCTCGCCCGCCGCAAGGCCCGCATCGCCAAGCGGCATCAGCAGCCGGATCAGTTCCAGCCGATGCTCGTGTGACAGCGCCGACAAGGCGGCAAGGACTTTACTTCGATCCATCCTTCAACTACTCAACGATCCTTGAACAATGAACTGATACCCCACGACCGAGCCCGGATCAACGGCGCCTTTCCGCGGGAACGTCAAAGGGGCCTGGGATGCGCAGGGTGACAAGAACGGCGACAAGTGCCGACGCGGCAGACCGGCCGACAAGCGGGTGGCAGACGATCCGGCGGGTGCTGCCCTATCTCTGGCCAGAGGGTCAAAGCTGGGTCAAGCGGCGCGTCGTGCTGGCGATGATGGCGTTGGTTGTTGGCAAGGTCATTTCGGTGTTCACACCGTTTCTTTACAAGGCGGCGGTCGACTCGCTTGCCGGCCAACAGCGTGACGACGCCTGGCTTTTGATCTATGGCGCGGTCGGGCTGACCGTTGCTTACGGCGTGGCGCGGCTGGGGGCGGTGGCGTTCAACGAATTGCGCGATGCGCTCTTCGTGCGGGTCGGTCAACGCGCCTTGCGCCAGCTGGCACTGGAGACGTTCACCCATATTCACCGCCTTTCGATGCGCTATCACATCACCCGCAAGACCGGCGGGCTAAGCCGGGTGATCGAGCGGGGGGTAAAAGGTGTCGATTTTCTGCTGCGATTCATGCTGTTTTCCATCGGGCCGCTGATCCTGGAACTTGCCATGGTGGCTGTGATCTTTGCGGTGATGTTCGGCTGGCAATACATGGCGGCCGTGATCGTCACGATCACGCTTTACGTCATCTTCACCTTTCGCGTCACCGAATGGCGGGTGAAACTGCGCCGCGAGATGAACGATCAGGATACCGACGCCAACCAGAAGGCGATCGACAGCCTGCTGAACTTTGAGACGGTAAAATATTTCGGGGCCGAAACGCGCGAGGCGCAGCGCTATGACGGAGCGATGCAGCGGTATGAGACGGCTGCGGTCAAGACGGGCCAATCGCTCAGCTTTCTGAATTGCGGTCAGTCGCTGTTGATCACGATGGGGTTGATTGCCGTCATGGTCATGGCTGCAATGGGAGTGCAAAGCGGGGCGCTGACCGTGGGAGACTTCGTGATGGTGAACGCCTACATGATCCAGATCACGCTGCCGCTGGGCTTTCTGGGCACGGTCTACCGCGAAATCCGCCAAGCGCTGGTCGATATGGGCGAGATGTTCGGCCTGCTGGCACAGCCCGCCGAGGTCAATGACAAGCCGGGTGCGCCGCCGCTGAAAATCACGGCGGGCGAAATCGTGTTCGATCAGGTGGAATTCGGCTACGAGGAGTCGCGTGAGATCCTGAAAGGCATAAGCCTGCGCGTCGGGCCGGGCGAGACGGTGGCGCTGGTCGGCCCGTCAGGGTCGGGCAAGTCGACCATCGGGCGGCTGTTGTTCCGGTTTTATGACGTGACCGGTGGGGCAGTCCGGATAGATGGTCAGGATTTGCGCGACATCACCCAAGACAGCCTGCACGCGCAGATCGGGGTCGTGCCGCAAGATACGGTGCTGTTCAACGACACGGTTCTTTACAATATCGCCTATGGCAGCCCCGACGCCAGCCGCGAGGCGATCTATGCGGCGGCGCGCGCGGCCAAGATCCATGACTTCATCCTCTCGCTGCCCGATGGCTATCAGACCACCGTGGGCGAGCGTGGGCTGAAGCTGTCGGGTGGCGAGAAACAGCGGGTCGGCATAGCGCGGACCTTGCTCAAGAACCCGCCGATCCTGCTGCTGGACGAGGCGACAAGCGCGCTTGACACCCAGACCGAGCGTGACATTCAGGACAGTCTGAAGGCGATGGGCAAGGGGCGCAGCGTGATCACCATCGCGCACCGCCTGTCGACCATCGTCGATGCCGACCGGATCATCGTACTGGAAGAGGGCCGGATCGTCGAAGAGGGACGGCATGAGGCTTTGTTGGGCAAGGGCGGTCGCTATGCCGCGATGTGGGCGCGGCAATCGGCTGATGAGGACACGGCAGTAGCCGCCTGAGCCGCCCCCGCATCCGGGTGCCGGGCTTGCGCGACGCGCGGCGCGCAAGTATGACCATGCAAAACCAACGGAGGCCCGTGTGAGCAACCCAGAAAGTTTCATCGACGAGGTGACCGAAGAGGTGCGCCGCGACAAGCTTTTCGGGTATCTGCGGCGCTATGGCTGGATCGGGATCGTGGTGGTCTTGCTGATCGTGGGCGGCGCTGCGTGGCGCGAGTTTCAGATCGCCCAGCACGACGCGGAATCGCAAGCCTTTGGCGATGCGGTACTGACCGCACTTGATCTTGACGATGCCACGGCGCGACGCGCGGCACTGGGCGCTATTGCGGCACCCGGACAGCGCAGCGGTGTGCTGGGTCTTTTACTGGCAAGCGATCCCCAGACCGACCGCGACGCCACTCTTGCGGCGCTGGACGCTGTTGCTGCAGATAATGCACTACCTGTCAGCTACCGTGACCTTGCCGTGTTGCGCCGGGTGATTGTGGCCGGTGCCGATATGCCCGCCGCCGACCGGCGTGCCGCGCTTGACCCGATCGCGGCACCGGGGCGGCCGTTCCGCCCGCTCGCGCTGGAACAGCTTGCCATGCTGTCGATCGAAGCCGGTGACACGGAGACCGCCTTAACCGCCTTGCAAGCGCTAAGTCAGGATCAGGAAGCGAGTGCCGGCTTGCGCCGCAGGGCCGGTCAGGTGATTGTCGCGCTGGGTGGAACACCTGAAACGGAATGAAGGTGTGCGGCCCTTGGGCCGCTACACCTGGGAGATGGTGATGCGGAACGGTGCTTTTGCGGGTCTTGTGCTGGTCGCATTGCTGTCTGGCTGTGGCGAAAAAGAACTGATCCTGCCCGGTGAACGCTTTGATGTGCGCACGCCGCTTGAATCCAGCATCCCGATCGAAGGCGAACCGGCCCCGGCCCAGCCGGTCGCTGCCAATCGCAGCGTGCCAATCAGTCTGCCTGCACCAGTGACGAATGCCGACTGGACCCATCGCGGCAGCAACGTGCGCCACCTTGCCCCCCATGTGGCCCTTTCGGCCCAACCGGTGCGTGTGTGGAGCGCCAATATCGGTGAAGGCAACTCGCGCCGGTTCCGCATTTCGGCGACGCCCGTCGTGGCGGACGGACGCATCTTTACCCTCGACGCGCGGGCGGGGGTTGCCGCCACGTCGACCGGCGGCGGGACGCTGTGGCAGATCAGTCTGGTGCCGGCCAGCGACCGCGGCGGGGAAGGATCGGGCGGTGGTCTGGCCTTCGGCGAAGGCAGACTGTTCGTGACGACCGGTTTTGGCGAGTTGGTTGCCCTCGATCCGGCTTCGGGTGGGGTGATCTGGCGCCAGCGGTTCACTGCCCCGGTTACGGGCGCGCCGTCTGTCGCCAACGGGATCGTCTATGTTGTGGCGCGCGATAACTCGGCATGGGCGGTTGATGTGGCGGATGGCCGGGTGCGCTGGCAGATGCCGGGTATCCCCTCGGCGGCAGGCATGGTGGGCGGGTCTGGCCCGGCGGTGACCGACAAACTGGTGCTGCTGCCATTCCCCAGCGGGCAGTTGGTTGGTGCGCTTCGGCAGGGTGGGGTCGAGGTGTGGAAGGCCTCTGTCGCCGGGCGGCGGCTGGGCCGCGCCTATGGCCAGGTCTCTGAGATTACCGCTGACCCCGTGGTAGCAGGGGCCGTGACGTATGTCGGCAATGCCAGCGGGCGCAGTGTGGCGATCGAAACGGCCACCGGCACGCGGATGTGGGAGGCGTCCGAAGGTGCCGTCAACAGCGTTGCTGTCGGGGGCGGCTCGATCTTCCTGGTCAATGACGAGGCGCGTCTGGTGCGCCTTGATGCCGCGACAGGCGAGGTGATCTGGCAGGCAGAGATGCCCTATTTCACCGAAGAAAAAGACAAGAAGCGCAAGGCGATCTATGCCCATTACGGGCCTGTCCTTGCGGGGGGGCGGCTGGTTGTCGCCTCGTCCGACGGGGTGCTGCGGTTGTTCAGCCCGACCGATGGTGCGCTGGTGGCCACGGCCGAACTGCCCGGTGGCGCTGCGGCCGCTCCGGTGGTGGCCGGGCGTGTCCTGTACGTCGTGGGCACCGAAGGTCAACTTCACGCTTTCCGTTGACGGGCGATGCGTGTAAGGCCACCGGCTTGACCTCGCTATAGGCCCCCGGAGGGCGTGATGAGCTTTACCCTTGCTATTGTCGGGCGTCCCAACGTGGGCAAATCGACGCTGTTCAACCGCCTTGTGGGCCGCAAGGTGGCGCTGGTTGATGACCAACCCGGCGTAACCCGCGACCTGCGCGAAGGCGATGCCCGGATCTTCGATCTGCGGTTCACCGTGATCGACACGGCGGGGCTGGAAGAGATCACCGACGACAGCCTGCAGGGCCGTATGCGGCGGCTGACCGAACGTGCGGTGGAAATGGCCGATGTCTGCCTGTTCCTGATTGACGGGCGGGCCGGGGTCACCACGACCGATCAGGTCTTTGCAGATATCCTGCGCCGCAAGAATGCCCGCGTGATCGTTGGCGTGAACAAGGCCGAAGGCAAGGCAGGTGATGCCGGCGCGATCGAGGCCTATTCGCTGGGTCTGGGCGACCCGGTGCGGCTGTCGGCGGAACATGGTGAAGGGATCGACGATCTTTACCACATCCTGCGCCCCATCGGGGCCGAGTTTGCCGCCCGCGCCGAGGCCGACGCGCCGCTGATCGATCTGGACGTGACCGAGCAGGAGGCCGAGGTCGAGGCTGATCCCGACGCCCACAAGCCAAGCGAAAAGCGCCCGCTTCAGATTGCGGTAATCGGACGGCCCAACGCCGGAAAATCGACGCTGATCAACAAGATCATCGGCGAGGACCGGTTGCTGACCGGCCCCGAGGCGGGGATCACGCGCGATGCGATTTCGGTCAAGTCGAACTGGCTGGGAACCCCGACGCGCATTTTCGATACCGCCGGAATGCGAAAGCGTGGCAAGATCAACGACAAGTTGGAAAAGCTGTCGGTGGCCGACGGGTTGCGCGCCGTGCGGTTTGCCGAAGTTGTAGTGGTGCTGCTGGACGTGGATACGCCGTTCGAGACGCAGGATCTGCGGATCGCGGACTATGCCGAGACCGAGGGCCGCGCGGTCGTCGTGGCGGTCAACAAGTGGGATCTCGAAGGCGAAAAGCAGCAAAAGCTGACGGAACTGCGCGAGATGTTCGAGCGGTTTCTGCCGCAACTGCGGGGTGCGCCTTTAGTGACCGTGTCCGCCAAGACCGGGCGCGGGCTGGACCGGTTGCATGACGCGATCCTGTCGGCGCATGATGTGTGGAACCGTCGGATCCCCACGGCAAGGCTGAACACCTGGCTGGGTGCCATGACCGAGGCGCATCCGCCACCGGCACCGGGCGGGCGTCGGATCAAGCTGCGCTACATGACGCAGGTCAAGACGCGGCCGCCGGGGTTCATCGCGATGTGCTCACATCCCGATCTGCTGCCGGACACCTATCGGCGGTATCTGGTGAACGGGTTGCGGGATCATTTCGACATGCCAGGCACCCCGATCCGGATCACGATGCGGGGGCAGGGCGACAAGAACCCATTCAAGGATCCAAAATTCCATACCCCCTCGCGGCTGCGCAAGCACAAGGAAAAGAACACCGGGGACTAGACCGGCGGGCGTCTGGGCGGGCGCAAATTTCTTCGAACACTTTTGGCGATCACCGGCGCGCGATGCGCCAGACGGCAAGGCCGAGTGCGACACTCCCCAGCGCCGCAAGCCCCGTGACAGCAGGCTTTTCCGTGCCATTCGCCACCATCACGCCGACCAGCGCCCAGATGACGGTCAGCCCATAGCCCGGCGCGCGCCTGAGGCGCAGTTGCATCGCCAGCGCCAGCGTCAGGACCACCAGCAACATGGCCAGCGCCGCCCCGGTGTCTGACAGCCAGCCATAGCCCGCAAGTACAACGCCAAAGGACACACCCGTGGCGGCACTCAGCCAGCCTGCATAGATCGCAAGCGGCGCCAGCAGCAGCCAACGGTCGGGGCTGGCCGGCGCGCGCCACAGCGCCACCAGCGCCCCGCCAAGCATGACCGTGATGCCAAACGTCGCCCAAAGCGGATCGCGCGCGGCGATCCACAGCCAGAACGTTCCCATCCCGAGCGAGACGATCAGGGGCCAGCGCACGCCATCCCATGCCGGATCATCGGCGCGCTTCCACAGCCCGAACCCCGCATGCACGAACAGCCAGCCATAGATCAGCCCCCAGATCGCAAAGGCATAGCCTGCGGGTTGAATTGCCGGTTGGGCGATCTGCACCGGAAAGTACGAAGCATCATAGCCGCCAAAGGGCGAGGTGATCAGCGGTGACAGACCGAACGTCACGGCGGTCAGCAGCACGAGAAGCGGTTTGAGATGGGTCATGTCGATGAAACGCCCCGGTAAAGGTTAAGTTTCATGCAAGCGTGCCGTCGGCGGCGATCCGGGTCTTGCCGCCCAGATAGGGGTGCAGGACGGCGGGCAGATCAACCGAGCCATCTGCTTGCTGGCCATTCTCCAGCACCGCGATCAGAGTGCGGCCCACCGCAAGGCCCGAGCCGTTCAGTGTATGGACAAACTCCGGCTTTGCCGTGCCGTCCTTGCCGGGCGCGGGGCGGAAGCGGGCATTCATCCGGCGCGCCTGAAAATCGCCGCAGACCGAGACCGAGCTTATCTCTCGGTAAGTGTTCTGGCCCGGAAGCCAGACCTCCAGATCATGCGTCTTGGTCGCACCGAACCCCATGTCGCCGGTGCAAAGCACCATGGTGCGGTAGGGCAGGTGCAACGCCTCAAGGATCGCTTCGGCGCAGCGCGTCATGCGGTCGTGCTCGGCAAGGCTGGTGTCTGGCGTGGTGATGCTGACCATTTCCACCTTTTCGAACTGGTGCTGGCGCAGCATGCCCGAGGTATCGCGGCCAGCAGAGCCAGCCTCGGACCGGAAGCACTGGGTATGGGCGGTCATGCGGATCGGAAGCTGTGCCTCATCCAGAATATCACCTGCGACAGTATTGGTCAGGGTCACTTCGGCGGTGGGAATAAGCCACCAGCCGTTGGTGGTTTGATAGCTGTCTTCGGCGAATTTCGGCAACTGATTGGTGCCGAACATCGCGTCTTCCTTCACCAGAACGGGCGTCCAGGTCTCGGTAAGGCCGTGATCGGTGACGTGGGTGTCGAGCATGAATTGCGCCAATGCGCGATGCACGCGGATCACGGCACCGCGCAGGATCACAAAGCGCGCACCGGAAAGCTTGGCGGCGGTTTCAAAATCCATGCCGGGTTTGACGGCGGGAATGTCGAAATGCTCTTTTGGGGCAAAGTCGAAGCGGCGCGGACTGCCCCAGCGGTGAAGCTCCACATTGGCGTGTTCGTCGCGGCCTTCGGGGACTTCGGGCAGGGGTAGGTTGGGGATGGTGAGGAGGAGGTTGCGCAGGCGTGTTTCAAAAATTTCTGCCTGAGCCGCGTGATCCTCGGAGGCCGATTTCCGTTCGGCCACAGACGCGCGCAGCCGCTGAAAGTCGGCGTCGTTTCCCTGAGCCTTGGCGGTCCCGGCTTCTTTCGACAAGGCGTTGATCGCGGCCTTTGCATCTTCGGCCTGCTTGATTGCAACGCGCCGCGCCTCATCCAGAGCCAGCACCTCCGACGAGATCCCTCGCAGGCCACGGCGCGCCAATGCCGCATCAAAAGCGGCGGGGTTTTCGCGGATGGCGCGGATGTCGTGCATGGAGTGGTTCCTTGGTCGGCAGGGCAGGGCTGGGGTGGGCAGGGCTGGTGGCCCCCTATGCCCTACTGCTGCGGGGTTTTCAAATCTTGAGTGGGCGTCACCGTGTGGCGATGCGGGCCAGCAGTGCTGCATCGGGCATCACCGCAAAAGACCGGACCGGGCCGGGGGTGCGAGAGGCTGCGACCATCACCGCAACAAGGTGCCAATTCCCGTCCTGCCACACCAGCACAGGAGCGCCGGAGTTTCCCGATACCACGGCGCAGCCTAACCCGAGCAGGCCCGGACCGGTTGCGACAAGATCGCAGCGGTCATCGCGCACCGCCTGATCCGGCGCGTCGCGGCGATAGGCGATCATCGTCAGCGGTGCAGCCGCATCCGTGGTAACCTGCACGGGGGCCACAATACTTGCTGGGATCGGGGTATCGAGCAGCAGCAGCGCGATATCCCCGGTTAACCCCGTCACACCCGACAGGATCACCTGCGCGCCGGTGCGGGTCGCCACCGCCGACGCACCCTTCCGGCCAGCGGCGAAGTGAACCGTGGCAGGGTCCATCGCCTGGCGGTCCGGGCCTTCGCGCAGGCAATGGCCGGCGGTCAGAACCAGGTCTGGCGCAACCAGCGTTCCGGTGCAGATCGCGGCACCGGGCGAATTGCTGCCATAGGTGATCTGGCCGATTGCGGCGAGGTGCGGACCCGCCGCGGGTGCGGGCGTCTGGGCGCTGACCTGTACCGTTGCGATAAGGATGACCGCAAGACCCGCCACCCCGCACCCCCGTTGCCGCACTTTCATTGCTTTTCTGCCGCCCTGAATTGAATGAACCCTGCCGCATCTCTACATGCGCACCGCGTCATGGCGAGTGCGATGTTGCGGGCCGCTGCTCTGGCACCACGCCTTGCCATCCCTGCACCCCCCGGATAGGGTGCGCCACCACAAAACCGGCGGTATGACTGACCGGCTCATAGTCGAGAGGACGATTCATGTTTGCAACCCCCGCCTTTGCCCAGGCCGCTACCGGCGGCGCGGCAAGTGCCATCACCAGCTTTGTGCCGCTGCTTCTGATCTTTGCGATCATGTATTTCCTGCTGATCCGTCCGCAGCAGAAAAAGCTGAAGGAACACAAGGCGATGGTCGCAGCACTGCGGCGTGGCGACGAAGTGCTCACACAGGGCGGCATCATCGGCAAAGTCTCCAAAGTCAACGACGATGGTGTGCTGGAAGTCGAGATTGCGCCGAACGTGAAGGTGCGGGTGCCGCGCCACACGGTTCAGCAGGTGATGTCCAAGACCGAGCCTGCCGCCTGATCCCTTTTCGTTTTACGCTGGACGACACGCATGCAAAGCCCGCTGTGGAAGCGCATCCTGATCTGGGCCGTTTGCGCCCTTGGTCTGGCCTATGCCATCCCGAACCTGTTCTACACCCCTGTCGAGCAACATAACGACGCGTCCAAGGCGATTGCCGTGGCGGGTGGCGTGGCGACACCCGAACAGGAGGCGGCGCTGGCGCTGTGGCCATCCTGGATGCCGTCAAGTCTTGTCAACCTGGGGCTTGATCTGCGCGGCGGCGCGCATCTGCTGGCCGAAGTGCAGGTGGCGGATGTCTACAAGGACCGGATCGACGGGTTCTGGCCGCAGGTGCGCGATGCCTTGCGCGCGGAACGCGACACGGTCGGCAATGTGCGGCGCGAGCCGTCTGACCCCGGCGTGCTGAAGGTCAAGATCGGCACCCCGGCGGGAATGGCGAAGGCTGTCGAAGTGGTCAAGGCGCTGGCGCAACCGGTGGTGACGCTGACCGGCGTGGGGCAGACCGATATCGAAGTGGCGGTCGAGGGCGACACGATTGTGGTGCAACTGTCTGCGGCGGAACGCGCCGCAACCGACAGCCGCACCGTCCAGCAATCGCTGGAGATTATCCGCCGCCGGGTGGATGAGGTCGGGACACGCGAACCCACGATCCAGCGGCAGGGGACCGACCGTATTCTGATTCAGGTGCCGGGTATCGGATCGGCGGCCGAGTTGAAGGCGCTGATCGGCACCACGGCCCGCCTCACGTTCAATCCGGTGCGGGGGCGCACGACGGATGCCACGGCCGATGCCGGGGCGCGCAATGTGTTGCTGCCGTCGTCGAACGAAGAAGGCACGTTCTATATCATCGAGCAGACGGCAGTTGTCACCGGTGAGGAACTGGTCGACGCGCAGCCTGCTTTCGATCAGAACGGGCGTCCGGCGGTCAATTTCCGGTTCAACCCAAGTGGCGCGCGGGCTTTTGGCGAGTATACGGCCGCCAATATCGGGCAGCCCTTTGCGATCGTGCTGGATGATGAGGTGATTTCCGCCCCAACCATCCAGTCGGCAATTCCGGGCGGATCGGGGATCATCACCGGCAATTTCACGGTCGAGGAAAGTACTGAGCTTGCGGTGCTGTTGCGGGCGGGTGCGTTGCCGGCGGAACTGACGTTCCTTGAAGAACGCACTATTGGCCCGGAACTGGGGCAGGACAGCATCGACGCGGGGCGCCTTGCGGGCATCATCGGGATGATCGCCGTCGCTGCCTTCATGATTGCCTGTTACGGCTGGTTCGGCGTGATGGCGAATTTCGCACTTGCGATCAACATAGCACTGCTTTTTGCCATCCTGTCGGTCATCGGGGCCACGCTGACGCTACCGGGCATCGCGGGGATCGTGCTGACGATGGGCATGGCGGTGGATGCCAACGTGCTGATTTATGAACGTATCCGCGAGGAATTGCGCGCCGGGCGCGGTCCCTCGCGGTCTATCGAGCTAGGGTTCGAAAAGGCGTTCTCGGCCATCACCGACTCCAACGTGACGGCCATTCTGACGGCGATCATCATGTTCGTCATCGGGTCTGGCCCGGTGCGCGGCTTTGCGGTGACGTTGGGGATCGGAATCATCACGTCGATGTTCACCGCCGTTTACGTCACGCGCCTAATCATTATGACTTGGATGGCGTATCGCCGCCCCAAGTCCATCGTCGTCTGAAGGAGCCAAGGCCATGCGTCTGAGACTTGCGCCCGAAAAGACCAACATCGACTTTTTCAGCCTGCAATATATCACCTTCGGCGCGTCGATCGTGGCGGTGTTGCTGACGTTTCTGTCGGTGGCAACGCTGGGGCTGAACTTTGGCATCGACTTTCGGGGCGGCACGACGATCCGCACCGAATCTACGCAGGCGGTCGATGTGGGCGTCTACCGCGAGGCGTTGTCGTCGCTTGGTCTTGGGGATGTGTCGATCACCGAGGTCTTCGATCCGGTGTTCCGGGCCGATCAGCATGTCGCGATGATCCGCATTCAGGCGCAGGAAGGCCTTGAGGCCGTGACGCCCGAGATCATCGAGCGGGTTGAGACAGCCCTTCGCGCGGTTGATCCGGTGATCACCTTTCCATCGGTGGAATCAGTGGGGCCGAAAGTTTCATCGGAACTGATCTGGTCGGCGGCGCTGGCGGTGGCGGCGGGATCGCTGGGCATCCTGTTTTACGTCTGGATACGGTTCGAATGGCAGTTTGCGGTCGGGACCGTGGCCGCACTTTTGCATGACGTGATCGTCACGGTTGGCGTCTTTTCGGTGTTTCAGCTGAAGTTCGATCTGACGATCGTTGCGGCCCTGCTGACGATCCTTGGTTATTCGGTGAACGACACGGTTGTGATCTTTGACCGGCTGCGCGAGAATCTTGTGAAATACAAGACCATGCCGCTGCGTGATCTGATGAACCTGTCGGCTAACGAAACGCTCAGCCGGACACTGATGACCGCCTCGACTACGCTGATCGCACTGACGGTGCTGCTGATCTTTGGCGGCGACGTGATCCGAGGCTTTGTGTTCGCGATGCTGTTCGGCGTGTTCGTCGGAACGTATTCTACGCTGTACGTTGCCAAGAATATTGTTCTTTTCCTAGGCCTTGACCGCAGCGACAAATCCAAAACGGACGGCAAGCCCGGCAACGAATTTGCCAATATCGACGCCTGATGCAGAGGGGCCGATGCGCCTGACCGAGATCATCTATACCGAGGCGCGCCCCATTGACGGCTATGGGCCGGGGTTCTTTCGGGTGGCCGGTCAGGTGCTGCACGGTGCCGTGCTGGTATCGCCGTGGTCGGTGCAAGGCTGGGGCGGGATTGATGATACCGAAACGCTGCTGACGCTGACCGACCGGATCGACGTGTTGTTCGTCGGCATGGGGGCCGAGATTGCCCATGTGCCGGCCGCGTTTCGGGCGGTGCTGGATGCGGCGGGGATCGGGGTCGAGGTGATGAATTCCCCCGCAGCCTGCCGGACCTACAACGTGCTGTTGTCCGAGGGGCGACGGGTTGCCGTTGCCCTGTTGCCGGTCTGAGCCTTGGCGCGACCCGGCCTTTGCAGTAGGGGTCGGGTGATGGATCTGACAGTGACCGATCTGGCTTGTGCGCGCGGCGGTGTGACCGTGCTGGACAGGATTGCCTTCTCGGTGCCTGCAGGTCACGCTTTGGTGCTGCGCGGTCCGAACGGTATTGGCAAAACCACGCTGTTGCGAACGATCGCGGGGTTGCAGCCCGCAGTAACGGGAGCCGTGTCGCTGCCCGCTGAAAGCGTCGCTTATGCCGCCCACGCCGATGGGTTGAAGGCTGCCCTCACGGTGGCCGAGAATCTGGCGTTCTGGGCGGCGGTGCATGGCCGTGGCGGGGTTGATGCGGCCCTTGCGGCAATGAACCTTGAAGCGTTGCGCGACCGGCCCGCGCTGCATCTGTCTGCGGGGCAGAAGCGGAGGCTGGGGCTGGCGCGGCTTCTTGTGACCGGCCGATCGGTCTGGCTGCTGGACGAGCCGACGGTTTCGCTGGATGCCGCGTCGGTGGCGTTATTTGCCGGTGTGGTGCGGGCGCATCTGGCGGACGGCGGGGCCGTGTTGATCGCAAGCCATGTCGATCTGGGGATGGACGAGGCGGCGACGCTGGATCTGTCGGCCTTCCGGGCGCGGCATGGCGTGCGCAACGGTGCGTTTGACGAGGCTTTCGGATGATTGCGCTGTTGCTGCGTGATCTGCGGCTTGCGACCCGCGCCGGGGGCGGTTTCGGGCTTGGGCTTGCGTTCTTTCTGCTGGTGGCGGTGCTGGTGCCGCTGGGGGTGGGGCCGGAGCCTGCAGTGCTGGGGCGGATCGCGCCGGGGATCTTGTGGGTCGGCGCCTTGCTGGCATGTCTGCTGTCGCTTGACCGGATCTTCGCGCTGGATTTCGAGGATGGATCGCTGGACCTGCTGGCCACGGCACCCATTCCGCTGGAAGGCGTCGTGGCGGTCAAGGCGCTGGCGCATTGGCTGGTGACGGGTCTGCCATTGACGCTGATCGCCCCGGTGCTGGCGGTGTTGCTGAACCTGCCTTCGGGCGGGTTCCTTTGGCTTGTCGTCTCATTGGTGGTGGGAACGCCGGCGTTGTCGCTGATCGGGGCGTTCGGCGCGGCGTTGACAGTGGGGTTGAAGCGGGGCGGGTTGCTGCTGTCGCTGCTGGTGCTGCCGCTTTATGTGCCGACGTTGATTTTCGGGGCCGAAGCGGTGCGGCGCGGCGCTGCGGGGCTGGACACGACGACGCCGCTTTTGCTGCTGGCAGGCATCTCGGCGGGGGCGGTGGCGGCACTGCCTTTTGCGGCGGCTGCGGCAATCCGCGTCAATCTGCGGTGAGGCGAGTATGATACAGCTTGAGACTGCGTCAGAGAGGGCCTAATTCAGCGAAATGTCGATCTGGGAATATGCCAATCCGAAGAAGTTCATGCAGACCTCTGGCTGGCTGTTGCCGTGGGTGTCCGCGCTGGCGGCGGTCTGCCTGATGGTGGGCTTGGGCTGGGGGTTTTTCCTGACGCCGGATGATTACCGGCAAGGCTCGACGGTGAAGATCATCTATCTGCATGTGCCGGCCGCGATGATGGCGATCAATGCCTGGGTCATGATGCTGGTCGCCTCGCTCATCTGGCTGGTCCGGCGCCACCATGTTTCTGCGCTGGCCGCCAAGGCGGCGGCACCGATCGGGCTGACGATGACGCTGATCGCGCTGGTGACGGGCGCGCTGTGGGGCCAGCCGATGTGGGGGACGTGGTGGGTCTGGGATCCGCGACTGACCTCGTTCCTGATCCTGGGTCTGTTCTATCTGGGCTATATCGCGCTTTGGGGCGCGGTGGAGGACCCCGACACGGCAGCGGACCTGACGGGCGTTCTGTGCATCGTGGGGTCGGTGTTTGCTGTGCTCAGCCGATATGCAGTGAACTTCTGGAGCCAGGGGCTGCATCAGGGCGCATCCTTGTCGCTGGACAAGGAGGAAAACGTAGCCGACGTGTTCTATCTGCCGCTGTTGATCTGTATCGCGGGGTTTGTCTTACTATTCGTGGCGCTCGTCTTGCTGCGGACGCGCACTGAAATCAGGGCGCGGCGTGTGCAGGCGCTGCTGGCGCGGGAGCGGATGGCATGATGCCGGAACTGGGGAAATATGCCGGCGCGGTTCTGGCATCTTACGGGGTGGGGCTTGGGCTGGTTGTGGCGTTGGTCGGGGCAAGCCTGTGGCGCGGAGCCAAGGTGCGGCGGTTGCTGCGCGAGGTTGAATACCGGCAGGGGCGGACGAATGGCTAGACCGTTGATGTTCGTGCCGCCACTGCTGTTTGCCGGGCTGGTCGCGCTGTTTCTGGTCGGGATGTACCGCAAAGATCCGGACGCTTTGCCCTCGGCGCTGGAAGGCCGGGCCGCCCCTGCGGTAGAGGTTGTGGCGCTGGGAGATGGTCCGGTGCTGTCGGATGCGTCACTGGTTGGGTCGGGGGTGAAGCTGGTGAACTTCTGGGCAAGCTGGTGCGCGCCGTGCCGGGCAGAACATCCGGTGCTGGCGGACTTGGCCGGGGAGGGCGCTGTCATCTATGGCGTGAATTACAAGGATACGCCTGCGAAGGCATTGGGATTCCTTGCGGAACTTGGAAACCCGTTTGCCGCGATGGGGGCTGATGAAAGCGGGCGCATGGGGCTGAACTGGGGGCTTTACGGAGTTCCGGAGACATTTGTGATTGACGGGCAAGGCCGCGTGGTGCTGCGTCATGCCGGGCCGGTGACGCGTGCGGTGTTGGAGCAGGTGATCCGTCCGGCTATGGAAAAGGCCGCGGCGCAGTGAAGCGGGGCTGTGCGGCCGTGCTTGCGGGTCTGGCCATCTGTTCGGCTGGCACGGTGTTTGCCAAACCGGGAACGCCGGGGCCGCACTACTTTGCCGGAACCTATGAGCGGATCGGGCGGGCGGGCGGCGAAGCGCCGCGCGCCATGAACGACCGGGTGGTGATTGTCCCTGTGGATCAATCGGTTGCGATCCGGGAATGCGCCGGGCCAGAAACTCTGATGGGGTTCGGACCGGCGTTCGAGATTGTGAACCTGATGACCGGGAATGTCGGTACGGTAAGCGTGGAGTGTCTGTTTCACAACAACGGCTACAACCGCCCGATCCTGACCTGCCGGGCAGCGGATGGAGCGGCCTATACGTTGTGGCCGGTACTGGGTGTGGCAGAAGACGCGCCTTTGGCCTGCTCCGGCTAAGCGGCAAGGGGGCTTTGCCCCCTCTTGGCCTGACGGCCAATTCACCCCCAGGGTAGTTGTGCCGAAAAGAAGGCCGGGAAAGATCATCCGCCCGAGGTGATCAGCACGGCGATCAAGATGAGAAATCCCATCAATTCGACCCAGGGCATTGAAGGCAGCGTACTGCGGCGGCGACGGGCTGCACGCAACTGGTCGTGATCGGGGGGAATGGAAAGCGTCTGATTCATGTCTAGTTTCCGCAGGACTACGGAAGCACTTGACCATGCAGAACTTAACAAGAACGAAAGACCCGAAATTATCCGGGCCTTTTGTTCTGCGGCCGCCGCTGTTGCGGTCAGGACGCCTTGGCGAGATCGCGCAGAACGTAGTGCAATACACCGCCGTGTTCGACGTATTCGATTTCGATCTCGGTATCGATGCGGCACTTGATCGGAATCGTCCGAACCGTGCCGTCGGCGGAGGTGATGGTGCACGGGACGAGACTGAGAGGTTTCAAGTCGTCCTCGAGCCCGTGGATCGAGATGGTTTCATCGCCCTTGAGACCGAGCGATCTGCGGGTCGTGCCATCGGTGAACTCGAACGGAATGACGCCCATGCCGACCAGGTTTGATCTGTGGATACGTTCAAACGATTCCGCGATCACCGCCCTGACGCCGAGAAGGGCAGTGCCTTTGGCTGCCCAGTCGCGACTGGAGCCTGCGCCGTATTCGATGCCACCAAAGATCACCAGCGGCGTGCCTGCCGCCTGATAGGCCATCGCGGCATCGAAGATCGAGGACTGCTGCCCGTCTGGACCGAGGGTGTAACCGCCCTCCACCCCATCCAGCATTTCGTTCCGGATGCGGATATTGGCGAAGGTGCCGCGCATCATCACCTCATGGTTGCCGCGCCGCGCGCCGTAAGAGTTGAACTCGCTAACCGGAACCTGCCGTTCGACAAGGTAGCGGCCTGCGGGCGTCTTGTCTTTGAAGCTGCCGGCGGGGCTGATGTGGTCGGTGGTGATCATGTCGCCCAGAAGGGCGAGGATGCGCGCGCCGTCGATGTTGTTGATCGTGCCGGGGGTTTTCGCCATGCCGCGGAAATAGGGCGGATTCTGGATGTAGGTCGAAGCGACGGGCCAGTCATAGGTTTCGCGATCGGTGGTTTCCACCGCTTGCCATTTCTCATCACCCTTGAACACGTCAGCATATTTTTTCAGGAAAGCCGCGCGGGTCACTGTTTTTTCTACCAGTTCCGCGATTTCGGCATTCGTCGGCCAGATGTCTTTCAAGTAGACCAGCTGGCCGTTGGACCCGATGCCGAGCGGTGATTTGGTGATGTCGATGTTGATGTCGCCCGTCAGGGCATAGGCCACGACAAGGGGGGGCGAAGCGAGGTAATTGGCGCGCACGTCGGGCGAAATGCGCCCCTCGAAGTTGCGGTTGCCGGATAGGACGGCGGCGGCAACCAGATCGCCCTCGTTGATCGCGGCCGAAATCTCGGGTTGCAGCGGGCCGGAATTGCCGATGCAGGTGGTGCAGCCGAAGCCCACAAGGTTGAAGCCGATGGCGTCGAGGTCTTCCTGCAGGCCCGCCGCTTTCAGGTATTCCTCGACCACCTGACTGCCAGGGGCGAGCGAGGTTTTGACCCAGGGCTTGCGGGTAAGACCAAGCTGGCGCGCTTTGCGAGCGACAAGGCCCGCGCCGATCATGACATAGGGGTTCGATGTGTTGGTGCAGGAGGTGATCGAGGCGATCACGATGGAACCGTCGCGCAGGGTGTATTCCTCACCTGCGACAGTGGCGCTGGCGAAGCCGTCAAAGTTGCCGGGAAGTGTTTCGGGGGGCAGGGCGCCGCCTTCGTCTTTCCAGTCGGTCTTTTGTTCGTCGGTCGCGGTGGGCAGTTTGCGCTGGGTGCGGATGAATTCGCCGAAGGCCTTGGAGGCATCGGTCAGCGGCAGATAATCCTGCGGGCGCTTCGGGCCGGAGATGGCGGGAACAATTTCGCCCATGTCGAGATGCAGGGTGGAGGTGTAGATCGGATCGTAGGAGGCATCACGCCACATGCCTTGCGCCTTGGCATAGGCCTCGACAAGTGCCACGCGGGATTCGTCGCGCCCGGTGCCGCGCAGATAGCGCAGGGTTTCGCCGTCCACCGGGAAGAAGCCGCAGGTAGCACCGTATTCGGGGGCCATGTTGGCGATGGTGGCGCGGTCGGCGAGGGGGAGGCGATCCAGCCCGTCACCGTAGAATTCCACAAATTTGCTGACCACCCCATGTTTGCGCAACATCTGAACGACCTTCAGCACCAGATCGGTCGCGGTGGTGCCTTCAACCATCGTGCCGGTCAGCTTGAAGCCGACAACCTCGGGGATAAGCATCGAAACGGGTTGGCCCAGCATGGCTGCCTCGGCCTCGATCCCGCCGACGCCCCAACCGAGGACGGCGAGGCCGTTGACCATGGTGGTGTGGCTGTCGGTGCCGACGAGGGTGTCGGGGTAGGCAACCTGCTGGCCGTGCTGGTCGGCATCGGTCCAGACGGTCTGCGACAGGTATTCAAGGTTGACCTGATGGCAGATGCCGGTGCCGGGGGGAACGACGCGGAAGTTGGCAAAGGCCTTCTGGCCCCATTTCAGGAAAGTGTAGCGTTCTATGTTGCGCTCATACTCGCGGTCGACGTTCATCTGGAAGGCGCGCGGTGTGCCGAATTCGTCGATCATCACGGAATGGTCGATCACCAGATCCACCGGGTTCAGCGGGTTGATTTGCTGGGCATCACCGCCAAGCCCCAGGATGCCGTCGCGCATGGCCGCAAGATCGACCACGGCAGGGACCCCGGTGAAATCCTGCATCAGGACGCGGGCGGGCCGGTAAGCAATCTCGCGCGGGTTGCGGCCGCCTTGTGCGCCCCATTCGGCGAAGGCGCGGATATCATCCACGGTGACGGTCTTGCCATCCTCGAACCGCAGCATGTTTTCCAGCACAACCTTCAGGGCGGCGGGCAGACGCGAGAAGCTGCCAAGGCCGGCCGCTTCGGCGGCGGGAATGGAATAATAGGCTACCGTCTGGCCACCTGCGGTGAGGGTTTTGCGGGTCTGCGTGCTGTCCTGTCCGACGGTAACGGTCATTCGGGCCTCCTGGCTGCATGGCGGGGTGCGGTTGCGTGGTGATGCCCGGTCAGGGGCGTTTACGCAAGAGAATCGAAGAATTGGTATACAATTGTATGCCAAAAATCCAGCCGCTTTCTGCGGGCGTCGTATCGTCTTCACGCAAAAGCACGCACCGCCTCGCAATTCGTTGATTGGCGCGAGGCGAAGCGGCCCGCTAAGACAAAGGTCACACGGGGATCGGAACACATAAGATGCGACATATTGCCGGTGCCACCTTTGGTTTGTGCCTTGCCCTTGCTGGTGCTGCCCATGCCCAGAGCACATCGACACCTGCGGTTGTGGTGGAGCTTTACACCTCGCAGGGGTGTTCGTCCTGCCCACTGGCGGATGATTTTCTGGCAACACTGGCGGAAGATCCGACAATCATCCCGCTGGCGTTACATGTGGACTATTGGGACTACATCGGCTGGAAGGACAAGTTCGGCAACCCAAAGTTCACGGAACGTCAACGGTCCTATGCGCGGGCCGCAGACAGCCGGATGATCTACACACCGCAGATGGTGATCGGAGGGTTGGACCGGATCGAAGGCAATCGCATCGACGAGGTGGCAGCACTTATCCGCAAGCATCACGGGGTGGCGCGAACCGTAATACTGGCGGTGACGCGCGATGGCGACACGCTGATGATCCGGGCCGAGGCGTTGCGGGCATTTGGCAGTGCCGCACGGGTGCAGCTGGTCCGGTTTAAACCAAGCGAGACAGTTGCGATCAAGCGGGGCGAGAATGCGGGTCGGACGGTGGAATATCACAACATCGTCACGTCCTGGCAGGTGATCGGCGAATGGTCGGGTGCCGAGCCGCTGGTAATGGAGGCGAAGGCACCGGGATCGCAGCCTGCGGTTGTGATCGTGCAGGCGGCAGGACCGGCGGCCATTCTTGCCGCGGCGCGGATCGACTGACCGTCAGGGCTTCCAGCGGCGGTGGATCCACAGCCATTGATCCAGATGCTGCCGTACCAGCACCTCCAGACTGTCATTAAGCGCCTGCGTCATGGCTTCGGGGGTGCCGCGCGGGATAGGCTGTTCGACGACGATACGAAAATCCAGACCGTTTTCCAGCCGGATTGCATAGATCGGGAACACCAGCGCATCGTATTTGATCGCCAGTTCCGCCGCCGAAAGTGCGGTCAGCGCGTCATGCCCGAAGAACGACAGACGCGCGCCATGTGCCATGTGCTGGTCGATCAGCAGGCCCAACATGCCGCCGCCGCGCAGAAAGCGGATCATCTCGGCCAGACCACGCTTGTCGCGCGCAAACAGCGGCAGGCCAAGGCGCGAGATCGCCGCGACATAATGCGCGTTGAAGTAGGGGTTTTTCATGCGGCGGTAGAGGCCGCCGAACGGATACCCGCGCTGGATCAGCGCGGTACGCCCCGCGTCATAATTGCCGAAATGGCCTGAGACGACGATGATCGGGCGCTTGCCCGCCGTTGCCGCGTCCAGCGCTTCCAGGCCCGGCCCGGTCAGCGGATGGCGGGTAGCGCGCTCGATGAACTCGGCCCCCGAATACATCTCGATCACGGTGCGGCCCACATTGTTTGGCACGGCACGGGTCAGGCGGTCTACCTCGGCCTCGGGCAGATCGGGCAGGATGCGGGTAAGGTTTTCGCGCACGCGGCTGTCATAGCCCGCAAGCGGGCCAAACACACGAGCCATCAGCCAGCCGCAAAGCGGCACGCGCCAAGTATAGGGAAGGCGCAAGAGCAGCCAGATCACGGCGCGCAGCCCACGATCCTGCAGCCAGTTTCCCATGCGCAAGGGGCTGCGGTCTTGCATTCTGCCTCATCTTACGCGGGCTTGCGCGCCGCAATGGTTTCGCGGTGCCAGACATAGAGCCCGGCCGAGACGATCACAAGCGCGCCGAGGATTGTCCAGTTGTCGGGATACTCGTCAAACAGCAAGATGCCCCAGCCGGTCGCAAAAATGATGCCGACATAGGCGAACGGCGCCACGACCGACGCCTCGGCCATCGAGAATGATCGGATGATGCAAAGCTGTGCGCCCGTGCCAAGGATGCCGGTCAGCACGAACAACGGCAGATCCACAAGGGCGATCGGGGCCCAACCGGGGATCAGCAGCAATGAGGCCGCAATCGTGCCAAAAGCCGAGGCGTAGATCATCGAGGTCCACGGGCTTTCATGCGCGCCGACCCTGCGGGTGATCAGTGCAAAACCTGCATAACAGACCGCGGCAGCGATCGGCAGCAAAGCGGCAGGGGTGAACACGCTCAGACCGGGCCGGATCACGATCAGCGCGCCGACCATCGCCACCATCACGCCGCCCAGACGGCGTGGACCCAGCTTTTCGCCAAGAAAGAGTGCCGCTCCCAGCGTGATCAGGACCGGATTTATGTCGGTCAGGGCCTGCGCCTCGGCCAGACCGATATAGGCAAGGCTGATGAAAAACAGCGCCGCCGTGCCGAATTGCAGCGCCGAGCGGATGACATGCAGGCCGGGAAAGCGTGTTCGCAGGGCATCGGCCAGCCCGCGCCGCGCGATCAGCAGCACAAGCACGATCACGAATTGCACAGCAAAACGCGCCCAGATTACCTGCATCGCCGGATACCGGCCGACCAGCCCCTTCACGACCGCATCCATCGCGGTGAAAATAAGCACCCCCAGCAGCATCAAAAGAATGCCGCGCGCCGTTGCATCGGGCGCGGTCAGCGGCATGGCGCGGGGCATGGGGGCGGTTTCCGTTACAAGCGCGGCAAAGAGCGCGACCCTAAGCCGCCCCCGGCGCAACGGCAAGGGTTGCGCCCCCTTTAGTCGTCAGGTGAGACAAGGATGATTTCGCCGGTCGCCTCAAGCTGGCGGATGGCGGTGATGATGGCCGACATCGCGTCATCGGCATCCTTTTCCTTGACCTTGCCACGGTCTTGCATTTCTTCGCGCAACGACTGGGCAAGGCGCTGCGACAGGTTGGCCAACAGGAATTCGGCGGCAATGGCCTCTTCTCCCTCGGTCGCCGCACAAAGCGCCGTGACCAGAACCGGCTGTTCGATCACGCGCACGATCTTCGGCACGTCGCGGGCGGCAAGGCGTGTCGGCAGATGGGTGAAGGTGAAGATCGCCCGTCGCACTTTTTGCGCAAAGGCGGCATCGGTTTCGTCAAGACCCCTCAGCACCTCTTCGCGTGTGGCGGGGGCCGTGACGTTCAGGATTGCGCCGACCCGTTCCACCGGACCCGCCTCGAACGCGCGGGTGGGCTGGGTATCAAGCTGCGACGCCAGAGACTGGCCGATCCGGCGCACCGTTTCGGGATCGACATTCCCGGTCAGCGACACCGCATAGGCGACACGCCGCGCCTTGTCGCCGGGCAGACGCCCAAGCAGGCTTGCGGCCTTGGCGACAGGCAGTTTCGACAGCATGACGGCGGCCACCTCGGTGCTTTCCTCGTCCAGCACGGGCAGCAGGCGATCTTCGTCAAGGCCCATGATCCGGTCCCAGGGGTCGGCCTTGGCCGAGGCCCCGGCAAGGCGTCGCAGGCGGTTTGCGGCGGTGGCGCTGATGTGACCATCCATCATGGTCAAAGCGCCTTCGATGCCGCCGGGAAAGGCAAGGCCGACCTGTTCAAGTTCCGACAGGAATTCCTCGACCACGGCACCCAGCGTGGTGCGATCCACCAGACGCATCCGGCCAATCTGTTCGGCCAGCGCCGCCTGCATGTGTTCGGGCAGCGCGCCAAGCGGCAGCGGGCTGCCTTCGGCCAAAAGCAGACGCACTATCACCGCCGCCTTGACGCGGCCATTCATCGGCTGCGGTGGTGCGGGTTGCGGTGCGATGGAAAGGCGGCGGATAGGGGTGATCTGACCGATAGCGTTTCGCATGCTGTCCTCCTGCAAGGGGGCAGGGTGCATCGCGGGCGGTTAAGAACCGCTTAGCAGGCCCCGATCCGAACCGGGGCCTGTATCCGGGGTCAGCTATTGACCGGGGCCGAGCAGGTTTGCGTTTCGGCGTTGTAGACCTGGCCCGCCGCGCATTGCGAGGCGGACTGCACTTTGGTGTGCTCGCAGCCCTGCGCCAGCGCAAGCGCCGGCGCAAGTGTCAGGGCGATCACGGCAAGGGTCGTCTTGATCTTCATGGCACATCCTTTCGTTATGAAATTTGATGGAAACCCGGATAGTGATTCGCAACAAGCGCGGGCTAGGGCCGCGACAGCTGCAGCGGCCCCAGTCACGCATTTGTCATCAGTAACTGAACCCTGCGCCCGTTTTCAAGGCGGTCGACAGGGCAGTTTCGGCCCATGTCCCGGAACCTCCGCGAACGCGGATCTCATCGAGTTGCGCCGACGCAAGCTGCATTTCGGCCATTTCGACCAGTGCCTGTCCGTAATAGGACCGCGCCAGCAGGTTGTCGGGGTTTACCGTGATCGCCTTGTCATAATAGCCAAGCCCATCTTCCAGACGGCCCGCCTTGCGGTTGGCAAACCCAAGATAGGTCAGCACGCGATCGGTTTCGCCTTCGGTCATGGCCGCAAGCACCACCAGCGCCGCATCGGGCTGACCCGCCCATGCCAGTTCACGGACGGCACCAAAGCGGGTGTCGTCGTCAAGTTGGCCACTTTTGGCATCGACACAGGATTTTGTCTTTTCGTCCCAGACCTGGGCGTTTTCGCATTTTGTGCTGGTTTCGGTGGGCTTTGGAGGCTCTGTTTCGTCGCTTCCCACGGCAAAGGCCGCGAAGGGCATCAAGCTGAAGGCCAAGGCTTTTATCAGGCGCATCGCAAATCTCCGACGATTATACTCATTCGAGTAAATTAGCGCCGATCCGCCACAAGCAAGCTCACGTTGGCGTGACGATCATCCGGCAGGCCCAAACACGCGGGTAAAGATCGTGTCGACATGCTTGGTGTGATAGGCGGTATCGAATTTTTCGTTGATTTCGGCCGGGCTCAGGGCGGCCGTTACCTCAGCGTCGGCCAGAAGTTCGGTCTGGAAATCGGCACCCTGTTCCCACACGCGCATCGCGTTGCGTTGTACCAGACGGTAGGCGTCTTCGCGGCTGACCCCGGCCTGCGTCAGGGCAAGCAGCACACGCTGCGACATGATCAGGCCGCGGAATTTGTTCATGTTGGCCAGCATGGTGTCGGGGTAGATCACCAGTTTTTCGATCACGCCCGCCAGTCGGTGCAGCGCGAAATCAAGCGTGATCGTGGTATCGGGGCCGATCGCGCGCTCCACCGACGAGTGGCTGATGTCACGCTCATGCCAGAGCGCCACGTTTTCCATCGCGGGGATCACGGCCATGCGGACAAGGCGGGCAAGGCCGGTCAGGTTTTCGGTCAGCACCGGATTGCGCTTGTGCGGCATGGCGCTGCTGCCCTTCTGGCCGGGGGCGAAGAACTCTTCGGCCTCCAGCACTTCGGTGCGCTGCATGTGGCGAAATTCGGTCGCGATGTTCTCGATGCCGGACGCAATGACGCCGAGCGTGGCGAAAAACATCGCGTGGCGGTCGCGCGGGATGACTTGGGTCGAGATGGGTTCAGGCGTCAGGCCCATCCGGGCGCAGACATGCTCTTCGACGGCGGGGTCGACATTGGCGAAGGTGCCGACCGCGCCCGATATGGCCCCGGTGGCAATTTCCGAACGGGCATTCACAAGACGGGCGCGGTTGCGCGACATCTCGGCGTAAAAGCGCGCGAAGGTCAGGCCCATCGTGGTGGGTTCGGCGTGGATGCCGTGGCTGCGACCGATGCGAAGCGTATCCTTGTGCTCATAGGCGCGGGCTTTGAGTGCCGTCAGAACCCGGTCAAGCCCGGTCAGCAGCAGATCGCTGGCACGCACAAGCTGGACGTTGAATGTGGTGTCCAGCACGTCGGAACTGGTCATGCCCTGATGCACGAAACGGGCGTCGTCGGCCCCGATATGTTCGGCCAGATGGGTCAGAAAGGCGATCACATCATGCCGGGTCACGGCCTCGATCTCGTCGATCCGCGCCACGTCGAACTGCACATCTTTTGCCCGCCAGACGGCTTCCGCGTGGGAATTCGGGATCACGCCAAGGGCGGCCTGCGCGTCACAGGCATGGGCCTCGATTTCGAACCAGATGCGGAATTTGGTTTCGGGCGACCACAGGGCGACCATCTCGGGGCGGGAATAGCGGGGGATCATGGACAGCCTTTCGGTTGCAGGGGCAGGCGCGGTTGGCATAGTTTACGCAAGGCAACGTGGCAAGCACCGGGGGAGACAGCGATGCGTGGACTGGCATTGGCGGCCATGCTGGCGGGATTGCCGGGCGGGGCGCTGGCCGAGGAGTGGCTGCGCCTGACCGGGCCGCAGATCACGGCGGCACTGACGGCGCGCGTGCTGGGCTACGGCGATGGCACCCAGCAGGATTTCAAGGCGGGCGGTGTCACGCTGGCGGATGGCGGCGCGGGACGGTGGCGGGTGGAGGGCGATCTTTACTGCTCATCCTGGCCGCCGTCCGACAGGTGGGCCTGCTACGGCGTAGAGCGTGAGGCGCGGGGGCTTGATCTCCGCTTTACCGGGCAGGATGGCGCGGTGACCGTCGGGCGCTACGTCGATCTGCAATAAGCCGGGGCAGGGCGCCGTCGTTTCGGCCGGCTGCAAGTGCAATACGGCACCGCCCGCCGGCCAGAGTGGTCTGGCTTGCTTGCGCAGTTGAGCGCGCCGCCCATTCCAATTTTCTGTCTGGAAATATCCCACGGGGGTGCGGGGGTGTGAATCCCCCGCTCCGGCCCATCATCCGCGCCCGGTCAGCCTGTCATCGAACGGATAGGTCGTCAGGTTGTCGAACCCCGTCGCGGTGATCAGCACCTGATCTTCCAGCTTGATCGAGAAGTCGCCGCCTTCGGGGCTGACCAGCGCCTCGACACAAAGGGTCATGCCGGGTTCCAGCACCGCGTCGAAGGCGCCTTCCACGTGATGATCGGGATAGGCCACGAAGGGCCATTCGTCACACAGGCCGACACCGTGCATCTTGCAGCTGTACTTCTGTGCCCAGTATTGCGCGTCAAGCTGGTGCCCGGTGTGGACAAGCTCTTTGACCGTGACGCCGGGTTTCAGCAGTGCCATGTTCTGCGCGATATGGTCCATCGCGTGGTTCATCGCGGACACCATCGCCGCTTTGGGGCGCGCCTCACCGATCCACCAGGTGCGCGAGATGTCGATGCACATGCCGTAGCTGCCAATCAGGTCGGTGTCGAAGGCCAGAATTTCATTTGGGCACACAAGGCGCGGACCGCATTCCTGAAACCACGGGTTGGTGCGCGGGCCGGACGCCAGCAGGCGCGTCTCGATCCATTCGCCGCCCCGTCGGATGTTTTCGGCATGAAGCACCGACCAGATGTCATCTTCCGACATGCCACCACCCGGAACGCCCGCGCGGGCGGCTTGTTCCATCGTCGCCATGGCGCTTTCGCAGGCGTGATGGGCGCAGCGCATGGCAAGGACTTCATCCGGCCCCTTGATGGCACGGGTGCGTTCGGTCAGCTCTTCACCCTCCATCACCTCAAGGCCGGCGCGTTCCAGTGCCCGCAGACCCGAGATCTGGATCTTGTCAACCGCGAGGCGGCGGTTGGTTCCGGCGTGGCCTGCCATGATGTCAACGACCTGACCGACAAAGCTGTCAGCGGCAGCGTCGCCCTTGTCGCCAGTGACACCATAGAAAAACGACGCACCCGAGCGAATTTCCGCAATCAGCGGGTTGTGTGCGGCAAGGAATGGCGCCTGCTTGTAGTCGAAGATCACCATGTAGCCATCGGCGCAAAGCAAGACCGCGCGAAACGGGTTGTGGGTATTCCAAAGCTGCATGTTGGTCGTATCGGTCGCGTAGCGGATGTTCATCGGATCGAACAGCAGCACCGCGCCATAATCGCGCGCAACCAGACCGTCCGTCAACCTGCGCCAACGGAAGTCACGCATCGCGGCAAGGTTGGGCGGTGTCAGCCCGGCAGCTTGCCATTCGGCGAAGGCCAGTTGGGTTGGACCTATCTCGACCCGGTCGTTGTCGTTGGGTGTGCCATCGGCCAGTGTGGCGCCCCGCCCTGGGTCGATCTTGCGGCGGTCGGAATAGTGCTGGTCCATGCAACGGTTCCCCCAAGACAAGGGTTGTGCATCAGGGCTGTCCGGGCTTGCCCGCAAGCGACGTCGAGCGTCGGATTTGCCCCCCCTTTTCGCGGCGCATCGGCACGGCTATGACGGCGCGATGCAACCTATCCTTCAGACACACCTGCCCTTTGCCCCGTGGATGGACCCGCGCACGGCCCGCCTGCCCGGCGTGTTGCCGCTGGAGGCTGATGACTGGCTGCGGGTGGATGAGGCGTTCGCCGCGCAGATGGCAGAGCGTGACCGGTTGTTGGCTGCGGCACCGGAGAAGGTGCATGCGCTGTTGCCACGGGGACAGGCGGCTGCGACCGAGCTTTATCTCTGCGTCTTGTCGCTGCTTGTCGGGTCTGCTTGCTACATCGTTGAGGCGGATCGGGTGACACGCCCTGATGGTATCACCGTGATGCTGGACGCGGCACAGCCACTGCTGACGCTGGCACGGTTGGTGCAAGAGGATCTCTGTGTGCTGGAAGCGGAGGGCGACGAGCATATTCTGACCGGCGCCGCCTTGTGCTTTCCGGCGGGCTGGACGCTGGCGCAGAAGATCGGTCGACCGTTGAGTTCTATTCACGCGCCGGTGCCGTCCTATGACGACGCCCTCAGGCGGCGCGTGCAGCGCATGTTCGAGGCGATCCGACCCGATCAGCCGCTGTGGCGGGGAAATTCGCTGCTTTATGACGACGCGACGCTGCATCAGCCCCGGCTGGAGAGCGAGCCGCGCCCGCAACCTGTGGCCAAGACCTATGCACGATCCGAACGTCAGTGTTTCGTGCGGCTGCCCCAAAGCCGGGCGGTGGTATTTTCGATCCACACTTATGTGCTGCGTCGGTCGGATCTTCCGCCCGCGGCGGACGCGGCGCTTCTGGCGCTGCACCCCTAGAGTAGAATGACGCTTGCCGGAACTCGCGTGGGTTCCCGGCCAAACCGTTTGGTCAAGCGCGAGTCCGGGATGTGTGTAAAGCGTCATGGCGAAGCCCCTGATCGATCATTGGTCGGCAGCACAAGACGCTGCCGCGGCTCGGTGCGTAGACGGCAGTGCGCGCGGCAGCGGGGGGCTTGTGCGCAGTACCGCCCAGCGTGGCGAAGACGCCGCAATGACCGCTGGCTGAACGCAGCGGACAGTGCGGCACCCGGCAAGGTCGGGGCCGACCATTGCGGCTGCAAGAACCAAGGTATTGACCCCTCCCTAGCAGGCTTGTGAATCAACGCTGGTCGGATCGCAATCGGATTCCCGGCAGCAGGGCAGGCTGACCAAGCGACACTGGTCCTGCCGCCCGCTGGCAACCGCCGCCCCTTGCCAGCCTGTTCCCTGCCCGCTACACACCCCCCAACGGAGAGGTGGCCGAGTGGTCGAAGGCGCACGCCTGGAAAGTGTGTAGGCGGGGAACCGTCTCGAGGGTTCGAATCCCTCTCTCTCCGCCATTTACATAAAAATATTGCTTAATTTCAGTTATTTAGTGATTTTTGGGCGCTCCTCGTCCCCCATTACATCCCCCACATGGATTGTACCGCGCGAAGGTTCTGAGCGGCGAACTTGTATGCGTGGCAATGCCGCCGTACGCTATAATTGGCAGGCGAAACAACTAGACCGCATCGGCGGTTGTCTGACCATACGAACGAACACAAAGAACTACGTGACTTGACGCAGGGGGAGAAAGGCGACCATCTTCGAGCACTGCAACGTGGACGAGTTTGGAAGGGTGCGCCGGTGTGGCCAGAGACGATTGCGGCCGCGTTGTTCTTGGTCGGCTTATGGCCTGTGTGGTTCTTTGTTGGGCTGGGCTGGGGAGCAATAAAGGGTGTTATCGTCCTTGTGGTCGCACTTATCTCTCTCTTGGACAACAGCTTTGATGCGGAAAACCTGTTAGCAATCCCAGTTGTCGCAGCATTGGAAGCGGCATCGGCTGCCTGGTCAGTTCCGTCCTGGGTGTGGGAATGGGCTAAATTTAATCATCCGTGGATAGCTGCCATTATCGGCTTTGTCGGACTTACCGCACAGGCACAAAAATGAGAGAAACAAGAGACAGACAAGCAGCAGCCATTCTGTTTACAGTCGTAGGGCCGCTCTCCATGTCCTTCCCTCAGTATGCGGGCCTTTTGAGTGATTACTCCAACGTAAGTGATGGAGAAGGTCGTATCGCTGTAACGGTGTTTTGGTCGGGGTCGCGCTTCTTTGGTTTCAGCACCCTAAAAGCTGATACGCCACCTCAACCTTCGCCGTCAGCGCTGCAATACGGCGATCTTAAGATTCGCTCGCGTTGGTGCTGTCACCGCCTGATGTCAGGCGGTGACAGGTTGGCGAGGTTTTGTGATTAAGAGGCCAGAAGCGCCAAGGCAGAATCCAGAGCTGTGACGGATGCGGCATGATCGCCTGCATCGTGTGCGGCTTTGCCGGTTTCGTACAACTCGACGGCGGCCGCTTTGGTTGATGCATCCACTGTGGTGGTCTGAAGTGCTGCTTCGAATTGCCCCATCAGCACGGGGCAGTTGCCTGCAAAAACGGGGACAGCCATTCCGAACGTAAGCGCAACGGCCAGAGCAGTTTTTTTCATTTGAGCCTCCAAAAGTCGAACGCGCGCATGTGCGCAAACAAAGCTTAGTTCGGCATCGGCGCAGGTCAAGCAAACCGGGGCCACCTCTCCGAGCAGCGGCCTCTCTTGGTGTCAGGTACCCATTCCTCGCCCGAACGAAACTGCTGTGATCGAGGCACACTCTTCGCCATGTGCTGCCCGACTGAGGCAACCGCCGACATGACCGGCCCCTTTTTTGAATCCCCGCAGCCCCCCTTGGCACAGCGATGCCGTCGGGGGGCTCCTCATCAAAGCCCATGGGACCGACGTCGCGATCAATCTATGCCCAATTAAGGCCGCCGACGTAGCGCCCCTGCATCTGCCCGGCGTCATCGAGCGTGAACAGGTGCAGCCAGCGGTTATCGAACAGCGCCTTTACACCGTCATGGCGCGCAAGGATGGCGTTGATCGCGTCTTGCGGTGCCTCGACGATAACCGACAGGCGAAGCGGCTCATGCACAAGATTTGCACCGTCATGCACTGACTGCCACGGCAGCCCTGTGCGCAACAGACCCCCATTGCCTTCAACCACACCGATCCCGCCAGTGACATTGTGCAGCAGCTTGTTGCCGCCACCGAACGCTGCCGGTGCTACTGTCGAGCCGAAATATTGCAGGCTGATCCAGCTTGCCACCACCACAGGGGCAGTCAGGATCAGTTCCAGCACGCCAAAGTCCTTGTCCTGCTGCCAGTCATAGCTGTGCAGAAAGGCCCGACCGCCAAGGTTCTGCGCGCCGGTGCGATGCCGGGGCGCTGCGACAAACGCACGGCAGCCCGCAAGGCCCCATTCGGGACGGACTTCGGCCCAATTGCGGGACCGCACCGCGATATCGCTCGCCCCTTTGGCACGGGGCAGACGCAGCGCGCGTTCACCACGCGCAATCAGACCGGCAGCGGTCAGCCAACGAGAGACGTCGGCAAGGTCTCTGGCATGGGCCGGCGAGGGCGTGTCGTCGGCGTAGATCAGCACATCATCGGTGGTTGTGTCATGCAAGCCCGCCACGAACAGCGTGTCATCGGGAATGGTGATGCCGCGCGTCAGCAGGCCTTGCCGCACCTCTGGGTCGTTCAACAGCGCTGCCAACAGCCGGGCGTTCACCTCGCCCGAATAGCCTCCGCACGCCCCGCAATGCAGCGCGCTGGCATGGGGGTTGTTGGTGACATTCGCACCGTGCCCGGCCAGCAGCACGATCCGGGCAAAGCCATCGGTCATCGACTTGGCGCGCAGTACCATTTCCGCCGATGCGAGTTTTTGGGCAGCGTCAAGACCGGGCGACAACCGGGGGGCCGGATCATGCGGCAGATGTGACGGGCCAAGACCCAGCGCATCCCGCACCAGCTTGCCCGCATAGATCGGCCCGGTCGCCTCGACAAACGCAAAGGATGACACGGCGGCCAGTTTGAACCGGCCCCAGGCCCGTTTGGCGCGCGCGGCTATGCGGGCGGCATCTTCGGCCCCGGCATCAGGCGAGAGGGCACAGGATCTTACCGTCGGGTTGAGCAAGACGGGCAGTCGCCGCTCGGCCACGTCTGACGCAAAGGGGTGATGTTCGACAAAGACGCCGAAGAAGCCCGCAAAGCCGATGGTCTGAATACCCGGATCCGCGCTTTCCAGTGCGCGGCGGAACACTTCGGACCGCACGTCGATGCAGAATGCCGCCTGCAGTGCCGGGCGGCTTTGCGGGGCGGCGGGGGCGGGCGTGGCAAAGGCTGTCGCCATGGCGCGCTGTGCTGCACGCTCGGACGCTTCTTGCAGAATGACGTCGATTACCTGATCGGGGCTGGGCAGCAGGGGTTCTGCATGGGCGGCCACCACGGCGGCCCAGTCAGCGCCGATCCTGTCGTTGTATTGGCTTAACAGCGCCACGTCCCACAACAGCCGGATGACCAGCAGATCGGTGACGGCGCTGTCGGTGCCGCCTGCCAGTTCGGCTTGCCACAGGTCATAGCGGGCATATTGGCTCCAGCCGCCAAGCGACATCAGGCTGGCGTGAAACGCCGTGTCCAGCGCCGCGTCGGACAGGCCGAGCCGGGAGGTGGCCATCGCCAGTGTCCCGGCCGCCGTTGCGGGCGCAGCAGCCACAAACGCGGCAAAGCCCGAAAGCCCCGCGATTTCCGGCGTCAGGTCATGGGCGGCAAAGCTGCGCCAAGCCGAGTAGGCCGATGTTCCAGGCGCTGTTGTCCACAGTGCCTGACCCCTGTCGAAATGCCCCGCCGCCCAGGCGCTGAAGCGGTCATTCACCACGGCTGGCCAGTCGATGCCGGATGCCTCTGCGGCCAGTTGCGCCACGGATGGCAACGCCTGTTGCTGCGAAGCCATCTCGCGGGCCGCAGCCTTCAGCGCGGCAAGGCTCAACGGGCGGTTTGCTTCGGGCGAAGCGGCAAGGGCTGCGCCAAGGTCATCATCGCTGATCCGGCCGTCCACGATGCGCGCCAGATACCAGTCGCGCGGTTGCGTCACCGGTGTGCCGGCAATGCGCCCGAGGCGGGCCGCTGTCATCGCCAGAGTGTCGCCGGTCTGGCCCAGATAGGGATTGACCGCGACGCTCGAGGCCAGCGGGAACAGCGGCGGGATCGCACGGGCTGCCGCGTTGGCTGCATTCAGCAGCGCAGCACTTGGGGTCAGGTCAAAATCGGGGTGATGGATCATCATGATGGGGAACCTCGGGATGTTTGAATGCGGATCAGGACTTGCGCGACGTCGACCAGCCGCCCAGCAGCCGGTCGAACACCGCATTGGCATAAAGCCCGTTGGTCAGATGCACGCGAAGCCCTGCCGCCGCCGGATGATGCGCCCACAGCGGAAAAAGTGCCTGAGCCACGGCCACCAGACCGAAACTCAGGACCGCTAGAACGATCAGCGCCCATTCCAACGGGCCGGGGGCGGGGGTGGCGGGCAGGGTGCTGGCTGTCAGCGCCTCAACGGCCGCTTGCAGCGCGAAATAGCCCAGCGACGCCGCCAGCGCATAGATCACCGTGGCGCGGGTCAGTGCTTTGGGAGCGGCCCCGGCAAGGCCCTGCGCAATCAGATAGGCCACGCCGAAGATCAGGATCGCACCCAGCGCAATCGCCTGCGGCGATTTCAGATCGAACCCGGTCGCTGCGCCGAACCCCAGCGTCATCAGCGCATAGATGCCGATGGCGGCCAGAAAGGCCTGGCCGACCTTGGCCCCTGACGGCACCGCCACAAGGCCGGGCCTGCGCACGGCGGCCACCGCCTCGACCGCGCCGCCGGACGCCAGAAAGGCATGCGCCTTGTACAGCGAATGGGCCACAATATGCAGCAGCGCCAGCGGAAACAGCGCCAGTCCACATTGCAGCACCATGAACCCCATCTGCGCCACGGTGGACCAAGCCAGCGAGGTTTTCACCGCACTTTGCGTCAGCATCACCATGCCGGCAAAGATCGCGGTGAACCCGCCCAGCATCACCAGCACCGCCAGCACGCCCGGCGCGGTCAGCATCACATCGGCAAAGCGGATCATCAGGAACCCACCCGCGTTGATCACGCCCGCATGCAGCAGGGCCGATACCGGCGTCGGCGTCTCCATCACCTCGGTCAACCAGCCGTGGGTCGGGAACTGTGCCGACTTCAGCACTGCCGCCAGCGCTATCAGCCCCGCCGCCCAAGCCGCTGCCGTCGGTGCGGCACCGCTGCGGGCGCCTTCAAGGATGGTGGCAATGTCACCGCTGCCAAAGCCGCGCCACAGAACCAGAGCCGCTGCAATTATCACCAGATTGGACAGCCCGGAGGTGACCAGTTTCTTGTGCGCAGCGCGACGCGCCTGCACGCGGTCGGGGTAGAACAGCAGCAGCTGATGCAGACAAAGGCTGGTGGCGATCCATGCCAGCACCAGTTGCACCAGATGGCCCGCCGCCACCAGCAGCATGACGGCGGCCAATGCGGCGCACATCCAGCCCATGAACGCGCCTTGCCGCGCTTCGCCATCCACATAGCTTGCGGCATAGCGCAGCACGACCCAGCCGACAAAGCTGACCAGACACAGCATCACCGCGCTGATCACATCCAGCCGGACCGAAAGGCCGGGCAACAGGCTTGCCGTGGACGGTCCGTGCAGGATCAGCAGCGTCACCGCGACAAGCGCCGTGACGATTGCAATCACTCCACCCACTTCGGCTGCAAGCACTGTTCGCGCGGGCCGTTGCCCCGGATGCCAGAACCCCAAAGCTGCACAGAGCAGCAACGCGAGGGGAGCGAGGTAGGGAACAAGCGCTGTGGTCACGGGACTGTCCTTTTCGAAAAACGCAGTCTGGCGGTCGTAGCCGCGGCCCTGTGCAACGTAAAATTCATTGTTTGCCAATATTCGTTCTGTTAAACAGAACGAATGGCAGATCTGAACTATCACCACCTGTACCTGTTCCGCGCGGTCGCGCATGACGGCAACCTGACCCGTACGGCGGAAAAGCTTCACCTGTCGCAATCGGCAATTTCGGTGCAGATCCGCAAGCTTGAGGACCGGCTGGGCCATCCGCTGTTCGACAGGCGGGGGCGGCAGTTGCACCTGACCGAAGCCGGGCGCATCGCTTTGGACCATGCCGACGCGATCTTTGCCGTGGGGGATGAATTGCTCGGCACCCTGCGCGACGCCGGGCGTGGCTTGCAGGTGTTGCGGGTGGGGGCGCTGGCGACGTTGTCGCGCAACTTTCAGCTGGCCTTCCTCCGCCCGGTGCTGGGCCAGCCGGATACCGAAGTGATCCTGCGATCCGGCAGTCTTTCGGAACTTCTTCATGCACTTGAAACGCTGAACCTTGACGTGGTGCTGACCAATCAGCCGCCGCAACGTGATGCGGCGACGCCCTTCGTGTCGCACCGCCTTGCGGAACAGCCAGTCAGTCTTGTGGGTACGCCTTCCCGCGTGAAGGCCACCGATGACTTGCGGCATCGTCTGGCCAGCCAGCCGATTATCCTGCCTGGCATCAACAGTTCGATCCGCATCGGCTTTGACGCACTTGTCTCACAATCGGGGATCCGGCCCACCATCGCGGCCGAGGTGGACGATATGGCGATGATGCGCCTTTTGGCGCGCGAGGATGCGGGACTTGCCGTGCTGCCGCTGATCGCCATCAAGGACGAGTTGGAACAGGGCATCCTGATCGAAGCCGACCGCCTGCCGGGCATTTCCGAAACGTTTTATGCCGTCACGCTAGACCGCCGGTTCCCCAACCCGATGCTCCAGAAACTGATCAACCCAGCTGCTCTGCACGGACCGATGCAGGGGGCATGAATTGTGGACTGACCGCACGTTGCGACACTCCTCTGGCAGGCACAGTCGGAATTTTCGGCGGGCCCGTGGTGGAATGCGATCCCGAATGAAGACTTCAATCCACCTATGATGATCTGACCACCCCGGCACGGCGGTGCGGTGGGGGTGCCATCTTCAGTGTCGGATGAAGCGCCGACCACGCTTGAAACCGCCGGTTCCGAATGTGAAACCTGAAGAACCAAAGGCATTCCCCCATGTCCTCACGCCAAACGCCCGATGTTCTGGCGCGGCTCTGGGTGAAGCAGCGTCGTGTCGGTCGTCGGGGCGCCGGGGTCGTCGTTGCGCCCTTGGGCTAGCGGCACGCGGCGTGACCTGTTCACCCCGCGTCCGCAGCTTTCGGCCGCAGCGCCAGCCAGATCAACGCAGATCCTGCCAACACCAGAAACGGCAGCATCGCGATGTTGACCGCATTCCATCCGGCCTGAACCGAGCCACCCGAACAGTTCATCAGGCCGCCAGAAGACAGCGAGGCAAGGGTGACGCCGCCGAAGATAATGAAATCGTTCAGGCCCTGTATCCGGCCGCGTTCCTCGGGCGCATGGGCGCCCGCAAGCATGGTCGTCGCCCCGATGAAGCCAAAGTTCCAGCCAAGCCCGAGCAGGATCAACGCGATGAAGAAATGCCCAAGCTCCACCCCACTGAGCGCCACCGCACCGGCCCCGGCCAGAATTGCAAGTCCCACACCCATCACCTTTTCGACCCCGAAGCGCGCGATGATATGGCCGGTAAAGAACGACGGCGCATACATCGCGAGCACATGGGCTGACACGACATCGGCGGCATCTGATGTCTGAAAACCGCAACCGACCACTGCGAGGGGGGACGAGGTCATCACAAGGTTCATCAGCGCATAGCTGACGGTGGCGCAGATCACCGCCACCGCGATGCGGGGTTCGCGCAGCATCTCCATCCGGGTCCGGCCCTGCGGCGCGTCGGCAGCGGGCGCGGCAGGTTTCGGGATGTCGAGGAAAGCGAACAGGAAAACGCCCACCATGTTCAGCGCCATAACCGCAAGGTAGGTTCCAAGAAACGGCACAACCATTGACTCGGCGGTCAGCTTTACCAGTTGGGGGCCTATCACCGCCGACAGCAGGCCCCCCGCCATGACCCACGAAATTGCCTTTGGCCGGAATTCGGGTGATGCGGTGTCGGCGGCGGCAAAGCGGTAAAACCCCTGCGCCGACATGTAGATGCCGGTAAAGAACGCGCCAATCAGGAACAACGTGAAGGATGAGGTCAGCAGGCCCCAGGCCCCGATGGCCGCCCCCAGCATCCCGCCCAAGGCACCGACGACAAAGCCTGCACGGCGTCCATACCGCTGCATCAGTGCCGAAAGCGGTGTTGCGGCCAGCATCGAGCCCACGACCGACATGGTGATGGGCAGCGTTGCCCAGCAGACATTCGACGCCAGGGTCTGGCCCGCCAGCCCTGCGATGGTAAAGATCATCGGCATCTGCGCGCCAAGGATCGCCTGTGCGGCAACAAGCACCCAGACGTTGCGTTTGGCGAGAGCGTCAGAGGTGGCAAGGCGCGTGGTGCTGGACATGCGTCATGCGTAGTGCGGCCTGCGGTCCGGCTGCAAGCGGCAAAGCGCGATTTGCGGCAGACGTAAAGCAGTAATGGGGGCAACTGCGTGACAGGCGGGGCAGGGCGCGCCATAGTCGATCGCTGGATTTCGGGTGGGGGCGGCGTGGTAGGGCGGATCATCGGCACAGCGGATTGTGTGGCCGAAGGGGCCGAGTGGCTGGCGCGGCACGAGCCGCGGTTTGCAGCAGCCATCGCACTGACCGGGCCATTGCCTTTGCGCCTCAAGCCCGACGGGTTTGGCGCGTTGCTGGATGCGATTGTCAGCCAGCAGGTCAGCGTGGCATCCGCCAATGCGATCTGGGCCCGGCTTGAGGCGGCAGGACTGACCGAAGCTGCGTCGCTGGCGGTGGCGGATGATGAGGCGCTGCGGGCTGTCGGGCTGTCGCGCCAGAAGATGCGCTACGGCCGGGCTGTGGCGCAGTCCGGGCTCGACTATGAAGCGTTGCGGGGCATGCCGACAGATCAGGTGATCGGCACGCTGGTGGCCCTGCCCGGCATCGGGACGTGGACGGCCGAGATCTATGCGATGTTCTCGCTGGGACGTGCCGACGTTTTCGCGCCCGGTGATCTGGCGTTGCAGGAGGCAGCAAGGCTGCTGTTCGCGCTGGAGGCGCGTCCGGGAGAAAAGGCTCTGCGCGCGATGGCCGGGGACTGGACGCCGTGGCGGTCGGTTGCGGCGCGCATTTTGTGGGCCTACTACCGGGTCGCAAAGGAACGGGAGGGAACAAGGTGATGCGAGAGTTGAAGTTCAAGCGCCGGGCAGCAAAGTCGGGGCGGGCGCGTATGCGAGAGGCTCAGGCAGGCTTCGGGTGCTGACTGAGCATTGTTGAGGGTGGGTTCAGATCGGTCTTGTCCCATATATCGTTTCGAACGACGGCGCAGTGGCAGAGTCTGAAGCTGCGCCCCGTGAACATGTCCACGCCAGCCTCTGTTGCGCAATTCGCCCATCTGGGCAAAACTGAAATCATAAGTCTCGTTCGGGCGGGATGGAACTTGGAGGGGCTTCATCACAACCAAAGATGGCGGCGGCTTAAGAAACACCAGAAAGAGCTAAACGATGCTTACCTCTTCCCAAATCAACCTCCTTCGTGCTCACCGAAATGTAGTGAAAGAACTTCACTCAGAAGGAAAAACTAAAAACCGCTTATCTCGTACTTTTCGGACAGCGTTAACAGAGGTTTTGGAAGTTTCCAACCACCCTCAAACCTCCAGTATAACCTGCCAAGTGTCTGTGCAGGCCATGAAAATTATTAAGGAAAACGGTCTTCCAAGAAGCTGGTTTGTTTGCACTCGTCTTGGTCTTCGCTACGAACATGCAGTTCCGTTGAGTAT
>JANNWS010000021.1:0-4694 GCA_031408575.1 Rhodobacterales bacterium | reverse complement strand
CGAACATTCGCTTTACAAGACCGAAGATGAGCATTCCTCCTGTGGTGTAGGTCTGGTGGTTGCAATCTCGGGCAAGCCAAGCCGGAAGGTGGTGCTGAGCGGGATTGATGCGCTGAAGGCGGTCTGGCACCGGGGGGCGGTGGATGCCGACGGCAAGACCGGCGACGGTGCGGGCATTCATGTGCAGATCCCGGTGAAGTTCTTTTACGATCAGGTGCGGCGCACGGGGCATGAGCCGGATACGTCGAAGCAGATCGCGGTGGGGCAGGTGTTTCTGCCACGCACCGATTTCGGCGCGCAGGAGCGGTGCCGCACGATCGTGGAAACCGAAGTGCTGCGGATGGGGCATTACATTTACGGCTGGCGGCATGTGCCGGTGAACACCGAAGTGCTGGGCGACAAGGCGAACGCGACGCGGCCCGAGATCGAGCAGATCCTGATCCGCTGCGACAAGGCGATTGATGAGGAGCAGTTCGAGCGCGAGTTGTACATCATCCGGCGGCGGATCGAGAAGGCGGCGCTGGCGGCACAGATACAGGGCGTGTATCTGTGTTCGCTGTCGTGCCGGAGCATCATCTACAAGGGCATGATGCTGGCCGAACAGGTGGCGGTGTTCTACCCGGATCTGATGGACGAGCGGTTTGAATCGGCGTTCGCGATCTATCACCAGCGCTATTCGACCAACACCTTTCCGCAGTGGTGGCTGGCGCAGCCGTTCCGGATGCTGGCGCATAACGGCGAGATCAACACGCTGCGCGGCAACGTCAACTGGATGAAATCGCACGAAATCCGGATGGCGTCGAACAACTTTGGCGATGCGGCGGAGGATATCAAGCCGATCATTCCTTCGGGAACGAGCGACAGCGGTGCGCTGGATGCGGTGTTCGAGGTGATGGTGCGGTCGGGGCGCAATGCGCCGATGACCAAGACGATGCTGGTGCCGGAAGCCTGGTCGAAGATGACGGGCGAGATGCCGAAAGCGTGGCAGGACATGTACGCCTATTGCAACGCGGTGATGGAGCCGTGGGACGGGCCTGCCGCTTTGGCGATGACCGACGGGCGCTGGGTGTGCGGGGGGCTGGACCGGAACGGGTTGCGGCCGATGCGCTATGTCGTGACGGGCGACGGGCTGCTGATTGCGGGGTCGGAGGCGGGGATGGTTCCTGTCGATGAGACGACCATCCGGGAAAAGGGCGCGCTGGGGCCGGGGCAGATGATTGCCGTCGATATGGCCGAGGGGCGGCTTTATCACGATGCCGAGTTGAAGGATAAGCTGGCAGCGGCGCAGCCGTTCGGCGACTGGATCGACAAGGTCGTCGATCTGAACGCGCTGCTGCGCGACGTGCCCGAGACGGCGTTGTTTTCGGGTGGTGATCTGCGGCGGCGGCAGATTGCGGCGGGCTATACGCTGGAAGAGCTGGAGCAGGTTCTGGCACCGATGGCCGAGGACGGCAAAGAGATGATCGCCAGCATGGGCGATGATACGCCGGCGGCGGTGCTTTCCAGCGTGTATCGGCCCCTGAGCCATTTCTTCCGGCAGAACTTTTCGCAGGTGACGAACCCGCCGATCGACAGCTTGCGCGAAAGCCGGGTGATGAGCCTGAAGACGCGGTTTGGCAACCTCAAGAACGTGCTGGACGAAAACTCGTCGCAGGCCGAGATTCTGGTGCTGGAAAGCCCGTTCATCGCCAATGCCGAATTCGGCGTGATGGTGAAGCAGTTCGGCGATCAGGTGGTGTTCATCGACTGCACCTTTGCGGCGGGGGCGGATGCGCTGCGTCAGGGGCTGGAGCGGATCAGGGCCGAGGCAGAGGATGCGGTGCGGTCGGGCGCGGGGCATCTGGTGCTGACGGATGAGCATCAGTCGGATGCGCGCGTGGCGATGCCGATGATCCTGGCGACTTCGGCGGTACATAGCTGGCTGACGCGCAAGGGGCTGCGGACGTTCTGTTCGGTGAATGTGCGGTCGGCGGAGTGCATCGACCCGCATTATTTCGCGGTGCTGATCGGCTGCGGGGCGACGACGGTGAATGCCTACCTCGCGCAGGATTCGATTGCGGACCGGGTGGGGCGGGGGCTGATTGATGGTCAGCTTACCGATGCGATGCGGCGGTACCGGGATGCGATTGATGCCGGGTTGCTGAAGATCATGTCGAAGATGGGAATCTCGGTGGTGTCGTCCTATCGCGGCGGGCTGAACTTTGAGGCGGTGGGGTTGAGCCGCGCGATGGTGGCCGAGTATTTTCCGGGGATGCACAGCCGGATTTCCGGGATCGGGGTGTCCGGTATCCAGCAGAAGGCCGAGGAAGTGCATGCCAAGGGCTGGAAGGGTGGCACCGATGTGCTGCCCATCGGCGGATTCTACAAGGCGCGGCGTTCGGGTGAGAAGCATGCCTGGGAAGCGAGTTCCATGCATATGTTGCAGACGGCCTGCGACCGGGCGTCTTATGACATCTGGAAGCAATACAGTGCCGCGATGCGGGCCAATCCGCCGATCCACATTCGCGATCTGCTGGACATCAAGGCGCTGGGCAAGCCGGTGCCGATTGAGGAGGTGGAAAGCATCACTTCGATCCGCAAACGGTTCGTGACGCCGGGGATGAGCCTTGGCGCGCTGTCGCCCGAGGCGCACAAGACGCTGAACGTGGCGATGAACCGGATCGGGGCTAAAAGCGATTCGGGCGAGGGCGGCGAAGACCCCGCGCATTTCACGCCGGAGGCGAACGGCGACAACCCGAGCGCCAAGATCAAGCAGGTGGCAAGCGGGCGCTTTGGCGTGACGGCGGAGTACCTGAACGCCTGCGAGGAATTGGAGATCAAGGTGGCACAGGGTGCCAAGCCCGGCGAGGGCGGGCAGTTGCCGGGGATGAAGGTGACGGCGCTGATCGCGCGGTTGCGGCACAGTACGCCGGGGGTGACGCTGATTTCGCCGCCACCGCACCACGATATCTATTCCATCGAGGATCTGGCGCAGCTTATCTATGACCTCAAGCAGATCAACCCGCGCGCCAAGGTGACGGTAAAGCTGGTTTCGCAAAGCGGGATCGGCACGATTGCTGCCGGGGTGGCCAAGGCCAAGGCCGATGTGATCCTGATTTCGGGGCATAACGGCGGCACGGGTGCCTCGCCCGGCACCAGCATTAAATACGCGGGTCTGCCGTGGGAAATGGGGCTGACCGAGGCGCATCAGGTGCTGGCGATGAACAACCTGCGCGAGCGGGTGACCTTGCGTACCGATGGCGGCCTGCGGACCGGCCGCGATATCGTCATGGCGGCGATGATGGGGGCCGAGGAATACGGGATCGGTACGGCGGCGCTGATTGCGATGGGTTGCATCATGGTGCGCCAGTGCCAGTCGAACACCTGCCCGGTGGGCGTGTGTACGCAGAACGAGGCGCTGCGGGCAAAGTTCACCGGGTCTGCGGACAAGGTGGTGAACCTGATCACCTTCTACGCGCAGGAGGTGCGCGAGATACTAAGCCAGATCGGAGCGCGGTCGATTGATGAGATCATCGGGCGGGCGGATCTGCTGACGCAGGTTTCGCGCGGTGCGGCGCATCTGGACGATCTGGATCTGAATCCGCTGCTGATAACGGTCGATGGGGCGTCAAAGTTCACCTATGATCGCAGCAAGCCGCGCAATGCGGTGCCGGATACGCTGGATGCCGAAATCGTCAAGGACGGCGCACGGTTCTTTGAGGAGGGCGAAAAGATGCAGCTTTCCTATGCCGTGCGCAACACGCACCGCACCATCGGCACACGGGCGTCATCGCATATCGTGCGGAAATTCGGGATGCGCAACAGCCTGCAGCCGGATCATCTGACGGTCAAGCTGTCGGGCAGCGCCGGGCAATCGCTGGGCGCGTTTGCGGCGCCCGGTCTGAAGCTGGAGGTGATGGGCGATGCCAATGACTATGTCGGCAAGGGCCTTTCGGGCGGACTGATCGTGGTGCGGCCGCAGATGGCGTCGCCGCTGTTGGCATCGGAGAATACCATCATCGGCAATACGGTGCTGTACGGCGCAACGGCGGGCTATCTGTTCGCCGCCGGCCGCGCGGGCGAGCGGTTCGCGGTGAGAAACTCGGGCGCGAAAGTGGTGGTCGAAGGCTGTGGAACGAACGGCTGCGAATACATGACCGGCGGTGTCGCGGTCATTCTCGGGCGGACCGGCGCGAACTTCGGCGCGGGCATGACGGGGGGGATGGCCTATGTTTACGACCCCAACGGCACCGCCGAGGACATGATGAACCTTGAATCCATCGTGACCTGCGCCGTGACCCACCCGCATTGGGAAGCGCAGTTGCGCGGCCTGATCGAGCGTCATGCCGCCGAGACGGACAGCCAGAAGGCACGCCAGATTCTGGCTGACTGGATGACCGAGCGGGCGAATTTCCTGCAGGTCTGCCCGAAGGAAATGTTGATCCACATTCCCTTTCCGCTGAGCGACGAAGCGCAGGCGGTGCCGGCGGAGTAAAACCCGTCTTGCCCGCGTGACATTCCCGCGTCACAAGGAACCCGCGTCGGTTTTGGCGCGGGATTTCCTTTATGGGGGGTGCGGGCATGTCCGACCTGATAGTGGTATCATTCGATGAACAAGCGACGGCGTTCGATTTGCGCACGGCGCTGGTGAAATTGCAGAAGGAATACCTTCTGGAGATGGAAGATGTGGTCGTTGTGACCAAAGGCGACGACGG
>JANNWS010000020.1:0-3980 GCA_031408575.1 Rhodobacterales bacterium | reverse complement strand
TGGAAAATGAGGGCCGACAATCCCGCCACCAGCTTTCGCAAGCGCCCAGAAACCGCCCGCGAGCGGTTCCTGTCCTTCGACGAAATCCAACGCCTTGCCGACGCCCTCTGTGCCGATCCCGATCAGCGTGCGGCGGGGATCTTCATCGACATCACCGACCGCAAGCAGGCCGAAGAGGGGCATGAATTGCTGGCGGGGGAAATGAGCCACCGCGTCAAGAACCTGCTGGCCATCGCCGGGGCCTTGACCAAGATCACCATGCGGTCTTCGTCATCCATTGAGGATATGTCCAAGCAACTCACCCATCGGCTGGTAGCTTTGGGCCGGGCCCACGATCTTGTGCGCCCCTTGCCGGGAGGGCAGGGCAAAGCGGCACTGCTGGGCGATCTGTTTACCGTGCTGCTGTCACCTTACGATGACGAGGGTGCCTTCGACGGACGCATCCGGGTGGCTGTGCCTCGCATGGGCATCAGCGAGGCAGAAGCCACCAACCTGGCATTGGTCGTGCATGAGCTTGCCACCAATTCCGTCAAGTACGGCGCATTGTAAGTTGAGACCGGATCGCTGGACATATCGGGAAACCTTGCGGGCGATCACATCGAGATCGATTGGACAGAGTACGGCGGGCCGGAAGTGGTCCCGCCGAAATTGGGCGACAGTTATGGCAGCAAGCTGATCCGCCAGGCTATCGAATGGCAGCTTGGTGGGTCGATGCAGTATGACTGGTCTAAAACCGGGCTGATCGTGACCATCCTCATCAAGGTGGCGCGATTGACGGGTTGAATTGACCCGAGGGGAACGACCGTTTGCCGGTTAATCCGGATGAATCGTTCCTACGAAGCGTTCCCGGCGCAACTCCCCCCTTCCGAGGCTTTTTGGGGTTGATTCTCGGCATTCGTTACCAAGCCCCTGCTTTTGCGGGTTCATGACATCAAATTCATCAGGTGTATGAGCCGACCCCTCGTGATCTAGCTGCGAGTTCTGCCGCTTCTCTGGCTCGGCGCGCTTTTCCTTTGCGTGTTTCGGTTCATTTGCCATCTTCGCTCTCCTTTTGCGGGTCGCGCAGATCCTGACCGGGCTATTTTTGCGACCGTTTGGCCGCCTCTTTCGGATCGTCGCGATGCTCTCCCGTAGGATCGATCTGTTGCTGGCGCTAATCGATCACGCCGACAGCATGACGGCCGCGGTGCGTGCGCTTAGTCGAAGCTGCGGGCCTCCGCTTCGGTTGGCAGCCGCCCTTCGGGGGTGAAGCGGTTGACGACCTCGGGCAGCGCCGCGCTAAGCCGCAGCAGTAGCTCTTTGCGCGAAAGTCCGGTCTTCTGGCCAAGTTCGTCCAGCGATTCGAGTCCGATCGCCGCCTCGAGATTGTCAATGTCGATGGGCATGTTCGGCTTTGCCGAGACCCAGCTATCGGCTGGGGCGGCCCTACCCGCATCCTTGAACCGGGTCACGAGCTCGCCGAGCCCGGAAGAGAGTATGCCGCCCGTTGTCCCGGCTCCAAACAGCCTGCCGACCTCCGCAATGAACCCCTCTTGGCCCCGGGGGGCGCCCGCCCGCGGGGTGCCCAGACCGGGGTCGGAAGACCGCTGCCGCGCATCGGCGAGCATTTCGCTGATCCTGCCGCGGTTCTGGTAGCCTGCAACCGCGACGAGCCCGAGAAGGGCAAGAAGGGACGGTGTTGATCTTGACATGGTGCGCTCCGTTCTGGTGCGAAGGTGAAGGAAGGGTCACGTACGGCGGCGCGTGAAGCCCCATACGGCCAGCACGATGATTGCCCCGACGGCGGCGCCGATGATCCCTGCGCCCTGACCCGGCGCATACCAGCCGAGGCTCTGCCCCAAATAGGTCGCCACGATAGCACCGACGACGCCGAGGATAGTGGTCAGGATGAAGCCCGATGGCTCGTTGTCGCCCGGCATGAAGAATTTCGCGATGATGCCGGCCAGAAAGCCGATGATGATTGTCCAGATGATACCCATGACCGGGTCGCCTCTCTTGAATTGGGGAATGCTCACCTTTCCAACGCGCCACATCGGATTGCGTTCCGCGCAGCCGTGACCTGGCCGAGACGCGACCGTCAGTAAGGATCGTGACGATTGGCCGTAGTCACGCCCTGTGGCTGGCTGTGCTGCAGGAAGAACCGCAGCATCTCGCGGGATGCATCGGGGCCTGCGGGGTCGGTGTAGCTTCCGGCCGCGTGACCGCCCGCCCAGGCATGGCCAGCACCGTCGATTTCCCAGTGTTCGGCGATGCTGCGGCCTTGTGCATCATCGTGGCGTGACTGCCGGTAGGTCTGCCCCCCTTTCGAGGTGCCGGAGACGCGGACCAGCCGGAGGTTGCGTCGGGTCTGCAAGACTTGCGCGACGACCGCCTCTCCATTCTTCGGATGCACCGTGCTGTCCGCCAGACCGTGAAACACGATGGCGGGAACGGACGCAGGCTGGGCCTTGCCGGTCGAGCCGCAGCGCATGGCTGCGAAGGCCGAGGACACGTCCTGCGCCCCGCCCACTGGCAAGCCCGAGTGAACGCCGACGGCTGCAAACAGGTCGGGATACGTAGCGCCCATAATGGCCGCCGCTGCCCCGCCCGCCGATAGGCCCGCGATATAGACCTGCGCCGGGTCGGCGGGGTGGTCGCGAAGGATATCGCGGACAAGCCCCGCGATGAGGGCCGGTTCGCCACGGTCACGCGCTTGGTCTTCTGGCCGGAACCAGTTCCAGCACTTCTGGACGTTCGCGCCCTGAGGCTGGGCCGGCCATGAGATCAGGCACCCGAACTCCTTGGCCAGCGCATTCATGCCGGTGCCGATTGCGAAATCTTCGGGCGACTGCGTGCATCCGTGCAGCATGACGATCAGCGGCATCGGTGCCCCGGGCTCGGTCGCGGGAATATAGAGCCGATAATCCCGGCTGCCTTGCGCACCCCGGTGCGTCAATGACAGGAATCGGTCGCCTTCGGGCAGATCTTGCGGCACAGGCGTCGGCACGCCGCGCCCCGGCATCCCGCCCCTAACGATGCCTCGCAGCGTTTCGCCCAGTCCCGTGCGCGGGGTGCGGGCGGCGCGCGGGGTTGGCGCAGGGGCGGCATCGCTGAGGCGGGTGAAATCTCCCTCGATCACGACGGTGTCATCCGGGGCGTTGGCGCTTTGTCCGCGCGGAATCGTTGAGGCCGAGAGCAGCGACTGGATCAGCGCAGTTGCTTCGTCCAACTTGCCGACCCGCGTCAGTTCAGTGGCCCTCGACATGCCGCGGGCGAAGGGAGTTTTCATGGGGTGCTTTCGATGTTGAGGGATTAGGTGAAGCGGTCAGCCAGCGCGGTCCTGACCGCGTCACTGGCTTGCAGTGTGCCCAGAACGGTCAGGGCTGATATCGTCTGTCGGGCAAGTTCTGCGGTCACATCGGGGGCTATCACGGCAAGGCCCAGAACGCGGACGTCGAGCATGAGGCCGGCAGCCTGAGCTGCCAGCAATTCATCCCGCTTAATGTGCCGAAGGCCGAGGTCAACGCTCTTGCGGATGACAACCTGGCGCACCGTTTCGGCGTGCCGCTCGATCTGATTGCGAATAGCCGTGCGAATAAAATCGCTGCGGTTGGAGTAGAACCCCTCGCGTACCAGCAGTTCGATCTGGCCCAGATCGACGAACCCGAGGTTGATGGTAATCTTCTCCGAGTCCGGCGGTTTTTGCGATGCCGACGTTGTCGTCGCCTTACCCATTGCCAAATCTCCATTTCCATCTGCACGGATGGTATATGGATGGAAAATATCTCTTTTCAATGGGCGTGTGACAGCAGGACAGCCCTTTCGGTGGCCCTGCATATGGTCAGGACATGAACGTCGCCTCTCCAAATCGTCGACGCTGGAGTAACTGCCCCTGCGGATGCGCCTTGTGGTGATCGCGGCGAAGAAGCGCTCGACAAGGTTCAGCCAGGACGCGCTGGTGGGCGTGAAATGCAGCTTGAAGCGCAGATGTTTCGCGAGCC
>JANNWS010000019.1:0-1882 GCA_031408575.1 Rhodobacterales bacterium | reverse complement strand
CATAGAAGCGCGCGGTCCATCAGACGGGTCATGTCCTTGATCTCGGCGCGCAGCAAGGCGTCGCCATTCAGTGCCGCAGCCATGTCGCCCAGCGTGGTTTCCACCTGGATATCCTTGCCGCGCGTGCCTTTCGTGACCTTCCCCGCCAGATGCGCCAGCAGCACCTGTGCCCCCTGCCTGCGCAGATCGGCGGTGCGCTCCACCACCGGCCAAGACCGTTCCACCCGGACAAACAGAGTGTTCCGGCTGGCCTTGCGCAGGGTCAGATTGCCCCGACCGCCATCCTGATCGCGCCCATCCTGCGCCATGCCGCGCAAGACCTGTTCCACCAAATCGGGGCGTATGTGGCGGTGGCCTTTGTCGCGAAAAGCTTGACAGGTCTCGGTCAGGTGCAGCGGTTGCGCCTCGGCCCCTTGCGCCTCGGGCACCGCCTCGCGCATCAGGGCGATCAAGTCACCCTCCATCTGCGCCGCCAAATCGAGGCGGCGAACTGAGGCATCTTCGACCCCCAGATGTACAAAGACCGTGACGGCCGTGTCATTGCTGGCGATGCCCAGGGTTTCCAGATCAGCCAGCGCCTTGTGCAGCGTGCGTCCCGACAAGCCGCAAGCGCCGGTCAGATCGTCGGTCGAGACGCCCTCATCCGGAGACGCGTTCATCACATGGCGCACAAGGTCCAGAAGTTGAGTTCGGCGCGTGCCGGTGATTTGCGCGCGCTCGAAGATCGCCGCAGCCTCCTCGACGCTGCGGATGCGCAGCGAGGACGGGAACACCTGCACCCGGTTTTCCTCACGCGACAAGAGTTTTGCCTCTTCCAGCCAGGCGACAGCCGTTTTCACCCGCGTGTCATCCGTCGCCTTGTCGCGCTCGAACTCCTGATCCCTTTCCTCGCGGACGATTTCGCCCGGCGTGGCCACCACTTCGCCCGACTTCTGCCGGTCCATGCGCCGCAACGCCTTCAGGATCGCCCCGATCTCGTGCCGGGCCAGACGCGAGCGGGCCGAGAGCGAGAATTGCCGCTCGACATCGTCAGCGGCGAACAGAAGCACGCAATTTGCGGGCGCCTGGTCACGGCCTGCGCGCCCGGCCTCTTGCAGGTAATTCTCCAGCGATCCCGGAATATCGCCGTGCACGACCAGACGGATATCGGGCTTGTCGATCCCCAAGCCAAAGGCGTTGGTCGCAGCGATCACCCGCAGGTCGCCTGTGCGAAACGCCTCCTGAACCTCGCGCTTGCGCTCGGATGTCAGCCCGGCGTGGAAATAGTCAGCCGCCAGCCCCTGCCCTTTCAGGAACTCGGCCACCTTTTCTGTCGTCCCGCGCGTGGCACAATAGACCACAGCGCCCGACGCGCCTTCGGGTGGCAGGTTCGCCTCGATCGCAGTCAGGATATCGGTCAGCTTGGTCGCCTTTTGAGTGGGCAGCACGGCGAAGGACAGATTGGTGCGCACCGCCCCGCCGTCCAGCAGCATCAGATCGATCCCGAGGCGGCTTTGGAAATGGTCGCGGATGTCGCGCACCACCTCGGGTTTGGCCGTGGCGGTCAGGCACAGGACCGGGGGCACCTGATCGCCCGAGAATTCCTTGATGAAGCGGCTGACATAGCGGTAATCGGGTCGGAAGTCGTGGCCCCACTTTGAGACGCAGTGCGCCTCGTCCAGCACCCAAAGCCCGACCTCGCGTTGTTGCAGAACCGTGCGAATGGACGGCGAGCGTAACTGCTCCGGGGATATCAGCAGGATTGCCGCATCGCCCATCCGCACCTTTTCCAGCGCGTCATGGCGTTCGGGCAAGGACAGCATGCCGTTCACCGTGACGGCCGAGGAAATCCCTGCCCGTGCGAGGCCCTGCACCTGATCCGACATCAGCGCGACAAGGGGCG
>JANNWS010000018.1:0-15750 GCA_031408575.1 Rhodobacterales bacterium | reverse complement strand
TCACAACATCCGAAAGATTCTGGCCCACCTCAGGGCTTTGCTTGCGCTGATCATCGCCGCAGTCTGGGCAATCCTTCTTCGGACAAACCTCGCTCAGCAGACCACCAAAACAGCATGAATGCGTTGTTCAGGACGAACTACAAATCCAAAATGCAGCTTGCCGGTGACAGCCTGTCGGTGTCGGGCTGTGTGTTCGGCATCTGCCGGGACGGCGGCACCTGGGCGCGGGTGAACTGACCGGCGCGCGCGACAGGCCCGCAGCGGCGTGATCGCACCAGATTGAAACGGGGCACCTTTGCGCTGCCGTCCGGCGGGGGCACACCCCCCGGATCGGACCAGCCTCTGGCCGGGCGTTCTTCGCTAAAACTCTTCACTGGAGAGTTTTTTCACGCTTTCACCCAAGTTGGGTATTTGAGCCGAAAAGAAGCGAAATTTTATTCAAACTGGAACGATCATGGCCCGCAGGGGCGCTACGCCCGGCTTACGGCCGCCAGCGCAGGAAGTTGGCAATCAGGCGCAGGCCGGTTGCCTGACTTTTTTCGGGGTGGAACTGCGTGCCGATGATGTTTTCCGCCTCGACAATGGCGGTGATCGGCCCGGCATAGTCGACATGGGCCAGACGCTGCGCCGTGTCGGTCAGGCGGAAATGATAGGAATGCACGAAATAAGCGTGATCGCCGGTGGCTATGCCGTCCAGCACTGGATGCGGCCGGTCTATCACCAGATCGTTCCAGCCCATATGCGGCACTTTCATGGTGGCATCGTCGGGTGCGATGCGAACAACCTCGCCGCCGATCCAGCCAAATCCCGACGTCGTTTCATATTCCAGCCCGCGCGTGGCCAGCATCTGCATGCCGACGCAGATGCCCAGAAACGGGCGTCCCTTGACGCGCACGGCGTATTCGATCGCCTCGAACAGCCCGTCATGGGACGCGAGCGCCCGGCGGCAGGCCGGAAACGCGCCGTCACCCGGCAGCACGATGCGGTCGGCGCGCGCCACGTCTTCGGGGGTGGAGGACACCAGAACATCGCCGCCGCCACCCTCGGCCGCCATGCGCTGAAACGCCTTTTGCGCAGAATGCAGGTTGCCGCTGTCGTAATCGACCAGAACGGTCAGCATGATCCCGGCCCCCCTGCGCGTGCCTTACAGGACGCCCTTGGTTGACGGGATCGCACCGGCGGCGCGCGGATCGGGTTCCACCGCCGCGCGCAACGCACGGGCAACGGCCTTGAAGGCCGCTTCGGCAATATGGTGACTGTTGATCCCGTGGATCAGATCGACATGCAGGGTGATGCCGCCATGCGTGGCGAAGGCCTGAAAGAACTCACGCACAAGCTCGATGTCGAAGGTGCCGATTTTTGGCGTCGGAAAGGCAAGGTTCCACACCAGATACGGCCGCCCCGACAGATCAAGCGCGCAGGCGACCTGAGTGTCGTCCATCGCAAGACGGCAGTCGCCATAGCGCCGGATGCCCCGCTTGTCGCCCAGCGCCTGCGCCAGCGCTTGACCAAGGGCGATGCCGCAATCCTCGACCGTGTGGTGATCGTCGATATGCAGATCGCCCTTGGCCGACAGCGAAATGTCGATCAGCGCATGGCGAGCAAGCTGATCCAGCATGTGATCAAAAAATCCAACGCCAGTGGCCATGCTGTGCTGGCCGGTGCCGTCCAGACCGACCGAAACGGTGATCTCGGTTTCGGCAGTCTTGCGGGTGATCTTGGCCGTACGCATCGGGGGCTCCGCCGTGGTTTCAGCGCCTTATAGGAGGGTAGTTCGGTTGTGGGAAGGGGCAGCACTCGCCGGGGTGTCGCTCGTGCCGTCATCGGCGGCTGCGGCGGTGGGATTGCCAACGCCGCTGTCACATCTTTGCGTGCACCTTCCGGGTCACCGCTGCGGGACGGCACGAGCCTGATCCAGCTTGCGCCCGAAGAACCACCAGCGGCGCTTTTCGCGGGGCTTGTCGCCGGGCGTGACCAGCATCAGCATGGACGGCGTGACGATCAGGGTCAGGAAGGTGGCGAAGGCCAGCCCGAAGACAATGGCGCTGGACAGCGAAATCCACCATTGCGTCGAGGGCGCGCCGATTGTCGTCTCATGGTTCATCAGTTCCAGATTGAGGCCGAAGGCGATGGGCAGAACGCCGAAGATCGCGGTCAAGGCGGTCAACACCACGGGTCGCGCCCGTTCGCGGCAGGTTTCAAGAATGGCGTCGATCTTTGCCATGCCTTCATCGCGAAGCTGGTCATAGGTCGCGATCAGCACGATGTTGTTGTTCACCACCACGCCCGCCAGTGCGATCACGCCGATCCCGGTCATCACCACGCCAAAGGGCTGGCCCATGATCATCAGGCCAAGGAAAACGCCGATCGTGGACATGACAACCGCCGACAGCACCAACCCAACCGAGATGAACTTGTTGAACTGCGCCAGGAGCACGACAAAAATCAGGAAGATCGCGGCACCGAAGGCTTTGGCTAGGAAGGCCCCCGCCTCGGCCTGCTCTTCGTCCTCGCCGGCCATGGTCCAGCGCATGCCGCCTTCGCTCAGACCTTCGGCGGCGAAGGTTTCGGTCAGCATGGCTGCCACCGCATCGCGCACCGGCTGGGCCTGAACGCCCTCGCGGATGCCGGCCTGCACCGTCACGGTGCGTGCACCGTCGATCCGGGTCAGGATGCCGGTGGTCGGCGCCGCCACGCGGGTAACGAAGTTCGAGATCGGCACCGGGCCCTGTTCGGTTTCGATCCGAAGCTGATCCAGCGCCGAAATCGTGCGCTGATCCGGTGGCAGCCGCAGGACGATATCGACCGCATCATCCGACCCTGCGGGACGGAAATCCGACAGCTTCAGCCCGCCCGTCACCAGTTGCACCACCGCCCCCACCGCGGCGGGCGACACGCCATAGCGCGAGGCTTCGGCACGATCGACGTTCAACTCCCAATCCACGCCGGGCAGCGGCAGGCCACTGTCGATGTCGATCACATCCGGCAGTTTGGCCAGACGTTCGGACACCAGACGCGCGGCGTCGTTCAGGCCCGCCGGGTTGTCCGCTGACGTGCGAATCTGGATGGCCTTGCCCGTTGGTGGTCCGGCCGCAGGCACGGAAACCTCGACATCGACACCGGGAATGCCCTGCATCGCGGCGCGCAGATCGGTCAGAATGGCGTTCGCATTCTTGCGCTCGCGCCAGTCGACAAACTCATACTGGATGATCCCCACCACATCGGCGGGCGCGTCATTCCCTGCGCCCGTGCCGCCGCCCACGCGGGTATAAACGGTGGCAAGACCCGGCCAGCCCAGAATCCGGTCCTCGGCCTGCCGGACGAGGGCATCCTTCTCGCTGATCGACAGGTTGCCGCGCGCCTTGACGTAAAGCAGGCCATAATCCGGTTCGACATCGGGAAAGAACTCCACCCCCTTGCCGATCTGCATGTAGGCGTATGGCACCGCGACCAGCGTTCCCAGCGCCAGCATCAGGACGATCACGGGGTGGCGGATCGCCTTGCCGACAACCCACATATACGCACCGTCCTTGTGGATGGGCGGGTTCTTGAACGGCTTGGCGATCAACGCACCAAGGGTTGGCACGAAGATCAGCGCATAGACCATCGACGCCGACAGCGTAGCGATCAGGGTGATCGGCATGTATTTCATGAACTCGCCGACGATGCCCGGCCAGAACAGCAGCGGCGAGAAGGCGGCGATCCGGGTCATCGTCGATGCGATGACCGGCCCGGCCATGCGATGCGAGGCTTCCGCGAAGGCAAGTTTCTTGTCCATGCCTTCGCCGATCCTACGCTCGGCATATTCGGTGACGATGATGGCATCGTCCACCAGCATGCCGACCGCAAGGATCAGGCTGAACAGCACGACAAGATTGACGGTCAGCCCTGCCATCTGCAGGCCGAGAATTCCCATCAGGAACGACGCCGGAATGGCCAGCCCGATCAGGATCGAGGACCGCACCGACAGCGCATAGAGGATGATGATGAACACCAGAACCACCGCCGTCAGAACCGAATTCTGCAAATCGTTCAGCATCTGGCGGATCGTCGTCGATTTGTCCTGACTGAACGAGACGACCACACCCTCGGGCATCTGGGCCTGCACCGCCGCGGTTACCAGTTTGACCTGATCGACCGTCTCGATCAGATTGGCTCCGATCCGTTTGGACACTTCGATGGCCACGGCGGGTTTGCCGTCCAGACGGGTGACCGACTCCGGGTCTTCGAAGGTGGGCCGGATCTCGGCCAGATCGCGGACCCGGACCACGGCATTGCCGGTCGAAACAACCGGCAAATCGGCCAGATCCCCGACGGTTTCGATCAGCGACGGCACCTTGATGGCGTAGCGTCCCTTGGCCCCTTCCATCGACCCGGCCGCGATCAGACGATTGTTGGCGTTGAAGCCGCCGATCAGGATGTCGGGCCGCAGCCCGTAGGAGGACAGTTTGGCCGGATCAATTATGACCTCGACCAGATCGTCGCGCACGCCCTGAAGGGCTGCGTCCAGCACGCCGGGGATCTCTTCGATCCGGTCGCGCAACACCCGAGCGGTTGCCGACAAGAGCCGTTCCGGCACATCGCCGGACAAGGTGACCACCAGAACCGGGAATTCGGACAGGTTGACCTCGTTGACCGTTGGCTCATCCGCCCCGTCGGGCAAGTCGCGGCGGGCGTCGTCCACCTTGTTGCGGACATCATCCAGCGCCTTTTCAAGATCGGCCCCGGCCTGAAACTCGATCACCACATTGCCGCCGCCCTGATAGCCGGTGGCAGTCATCTGCTTGATCCCCTGAATGGATTTCAGGGCGGTTTCCATCGGTCGCAGCAGCAGCCGCTCGGAATCCTCGGGCGAGATACCGTCGTAGCTGAGGCTGACATAGATGATGGGGATCTTGATGTCGGGCTCGGCCTCTTTCGGGATCGAGATATAGGCCAGCGTTCCCGACAGCATCAAAAACAGCAGAACCGAAATGGTCAGACGGGCATTGCGGATGGCAAGTTCGACCAGCTTCATTCGGACGCGCCTTCGATTGCCGGTGCCGCCGGGGCGTCGACCACGATCACCTGATCGCCGTCGCGCACCAGATCCTGCCCTGCGGTGATGATGCGAACATCGGCGGGAACGCCGGAAATGATCATCCCCGCTTCGGTATCGTCGATCAGCTGCACCGGCACGAATTGCGCCACGTTGTCGGCCCCCACGACGCGCACGCCGATCACGCCGGCGTCCGACATGGTGATGACCGAGCGCGGCACGGTGACGGCGGTTTGCGGTGCCGCGAAGACGCTTATTTCCGCCGTCATCCCGGCAGGAATGGTGCGATCCGGGTTGGGCAGAGCGACTTCAAGCGCGAAGGTGCGTGTTTCCTCGGAGGCTTGTCGTGCGACGTGGCGGATGGTGCCTTGCATTTCGGCCCCGCTGACAAGGCGGACCGTTGCGGGCGATCCAACCGCCACATAAGCCACGTCCAGTTCGCTGACCTCGGCCGTCACGACGATCGGGTCCAGCGACAGAATAGTGGTGATCGGCGCACCCGCCTGCACCCATTCGCCCAGTTCCACATCTACGGTATCAACGATGCCGTCGAATGGCGCTTTCAGCAGCAGCCGGTCGGCGGCCGCTTGTGCCTGCGACAGCGCCGCCTCGGCCGCCGATTTGGCGGCGCGGCGGTTGGTCAGTTCCAGTTCGGGCAGGCTGCCCTTGGCAGAAAGCGCCATACCGACGTCAAGCTGTTCGGTCGCCTGCACCAGCGATGCGGTGGCGGTTTCAACAACAGCTGCCAATTCCGCGCCCTCAAGCCGCATGACGATGGTATCGGCCGACACCTCTGCCCCCTGCACGACATCTAGTGCCGCGACGATACCATCAGCGCGTGCGGCAAGAACGGCGCGCTTGTCGGCCTCGGTCGCGCCGGAGATTCGGATTTGACGGGCATGGTCGGCAAATTCCGGCGCGACGGCTGCGACCGTGCGCAGCAGGGCAGGGGGTGTTGCGGCAGCAGGTTCCGAAGGGATTTCGGCTGACTTGGCTTCTTCGCTTCCGACGGCAGAAAACTCGCCCGTGGCGACCCAGGCCACCGCCGCAACCAGAACAATTATTGCCAGCACGCGGTGGGCTTTGAAAAACGCGAACATGAAACTTCAATCCTGAATATCTGACGCCGGTCGAGCGGAAATCCGCGCCGGGCATATGGCGTGCAGAAGATCGGCCGCTGCGGGCAGATTCTACCCGCGCAAGATTTGCTTCTTTGCCGCAAACGTCAATGTGTGGCCGCGTAACTTTGTGTATTCAGCCGCGAACGCTCGATCCGTTGGGCCAGGTGTCGCTAATACGGTAGCCACCGGGCCAGGGATCTGCAGGGTCCAGCAGCATCTGGCGGGTGTCGGTGATCCACGCGCGGCCCGAAATCGACGGGATGATGGCCGGAACGCCTGCCAGATCGGCAAGGGATTCGATCCGGCAATCAAAACGGCTGCCGATGATGGAAATCCCGGTGAATGCCTCGGCGACGTGCAACTCGCCACGGGCATGCAGCACTGCCATACGCGCCGAACAACCAGTGCCGCAGGGCGAGCGGTCCAGCTTTCCGGGCTCGATCGCGACGGTATTTACGCCGGTCTTGACGCCCTCCACCATCGCCACCGGCGCTGTGAACTGACAAAATGAGATATGCCGCCAGTCGGAATTGGTCGGGTGGACGAACCCAAGCTGTTCATCCGCCGCAGCCCTGATCCGCATGCCCGTTGCAGTCAGATCGGCGGCCTCATCCGGGGTCAGCCTAAAGCCAAGCGACGTCGCATCCACCAGTGCAAAACTGTCGCCGCCATAGGCCACGTCCACGGTCAGCGTGCCGAGCCCCGCCACTTCGATCTGCGCGTCCAGACGGGCGGCAAAGCTGGGGTGGTTGGTCACCCGGATGGACTGCGCCTTGCCGTCCTTGCAGGTGGCCACCACGTCAACCAGCCCGCCGGGTGCTTCTAGAGTGAAGCGCGTTTCAGGCTCCTGCATCGCGATGATGCCGGTATCCAGCAGCACCGTCGCCACGCATATTGAATTTGATCCCGACATCGGCGGGGTATGGACCGGCTCCATCACGATCCAGCCCATAGCGGCCTTGGGGTTCTTTGGCGGAACCAGCAGGTTCACATGGCGGAATACCCCGCCGCGCGGCTCGTTCAGCACGAAATTGCGCAAGGTATTGTCCTGCGCGATCCAGCGCGCCTGATCCCAGATCGTGGCCCCCGGTGGCGGGGCTACACCGCCGACGATCACATCGCCCACCTCGCCCTCGGCATGGCAGCCGACAACGTGGATCACCTTGGTCGAACGCATGTCAGATCTCCAGCACGGGCGCGCCCAGTGCCGCCATGATCGGGGTGATGCCAAGGCCGGGTGCATCGGACGCGCGCATCGTGCCGTTCACCCGCTTGGGCGCACCGGTTGCGATATCCTTGGTGCCGTAGGAATTGAAATCTGTGGCGGAAAAGCTGAACTCCTCGGGCGTCGACTGGGCTAAATGGGCGATGGTGGCGGTCACGATATCGCCGCCCCAAGTATCTTCGATGGTCATGGGAATCCCTGCATGCATGCACAGATCGCGCATCAGCCGCGCTTTGGTCAGCCCGCCGACCTTGGAGATTTTCAGGTTGATCACGTCCATTGCACCCTCTGCGATCCCGCGCGTCAGGCTGTCGACCCCGCCGATTACCTCATCCAGCACGAAGGGCAGCGAGGTGCGGCGGCGGGTGACAAGGCATTCCTCATAGGTCGGGCAGGGCTGTTCGATATAGACATCGACATCGCGCACCGCGTTTACCACCCGCGCCGCCTCGTGCATGGTCCAGCCGGTGTTGGCATCGGCCACCAGCACATCGCCGGGTTTCATCACCTCGGCACACAGCTGGATGCGGGCAATGTCGCTGTCGGCATCTGCGCCTACCTTGAGCTGGAACTTGGTATAGCCCTCGGCCCGGTATCCGGCCACATTCGCCGCCATCGCTGAAGGTTCGATCTGCGAAATGGCGCGGTACAGTTTGATATCGTCCTGCGCCTTGCCGCCCAGAAGCTGATAGCAGGGCAGACCGGTCGCCTTGCCCAGAATATCCCAGCAGGCCACGTCGATGGCGGCTTTGATATAGGGATGCCCGCGCAGCACCGCGTCCATATGCCGGTTCAGCGTGCCAAGATCGCGCGGATCAAGGCCGATCACCTTGGGTCCGATTTCTGCCAGCCCCGACCGCACGCCCAGCGCATAGGCCGGCAGATAGGCCGAGCCGAGCGGGCAACATTCACCCCAGCCGGTGATGCCGGCGTCAGTCACCACCTCGACCACGGTTGCGTCGAACACATCGACAAAATTGCCGTTCGACCAGCTGTAGCGGCCCTCTTTGAGCGGCAGATCGACCTGATAGGCGCGGATGGCGGTGATTTTCATGGGCTGGTTCCTTTAGTTTACCTGAAATCCATGTGCGAACGGATCACGGTCGTTGATGAATATGGTGTTCAGGCCGGTGACCTGCGCCCAGCCCGCGATGGACGGGATGATCGCAGGCTTGCCAGCCACGCTCGCCGCAGCCTCGACCCGGCCATTGAACAGCGACCCGATGATGCTTTCGTGGATGAACGTATCGCCCACCGCCAGCCGCCCCTTGGCCGCCCATTGTGCCATGCGGGCCGAGGTGCCGGTGCCACAGGGGCTGCGGTCGATCGCCTTGTCGCCGTAAAACACTGCGTTGCGCGCGGTGGCGTTGGGTTGAGTGGGCTTGCCGGTCCACAGAATGTGGCTCAGGCCTTTTATCTCGGGCTTTTCGGGGTGCTGAAATTCGTACTTTTCGTTCAGCGCGCGGCGCAAAAGCGGGCTCCACCGCAAGAGATCGCCCGCGCCGACATCGGCCATGTCGGCAATCGCCGCCTGCGGATCGACGATGGCATAGAAATTGCCGCCGTAGGCCACATCCACCACCACCTCGCCGAGCCCCGGCACTGATGCCGTCAGCCCTTCGGAATGCAGGAACGAGGCGACATTGGTCAGCCGCACCTCATCCACATGCGCGCCGGTCTGGCGATACTCGGCCACGACCAGCCCTGCCGGGGTATCAAGGCGAAGCGTGCCGGGCGTGCGCGGCGTGACCAGCCCGTGTTCGATCATCGTGGTGACGGTGCCGATGGTGCCATGACCGCACATCGGCAGGCAGCCCGAGGTTTCGATGAACAGGATGGCCACGTCGCAATCGGGGCGCGTCGGCGGATACAGGATCGAGCCTGACATGATGTCATGGCCGCGCGGCTCGAACATAAGGCCGGTGCGGATCCAGTCGAAATCGCGCAGGAAATGCGCCCGTCGGTCGAGCATCGTGGCGCCTTCCAGCCGGGGGGCGCCTCCGGCCACGACCCGCACCGGGTTGCCGCAGGTATGGCCGTCGATACAGAAGAATGTGTGCTGTGCCACGGTCAGAACCTTTCGGGGCGGTAGGGGTCAAGCGGGATCGCGGGGGCGTGGCTAAGCACGAGATCTGCCACCAGACGCGCTGTGCCCGCGCATTGTGTCAGGCCAAGGTGGCCGTGACCGAAGGCATACAACACCTGCGGCGCGCGTGTGGATTGCCCGATCACCGGCAGGCTGTCGGGCAGCGACGGGCGAAACCCCATCCACGGCACCCCGCCCTCGACGCGCAGCCCCGGCATGACGGCCTCGGCCTTTTTGAGCAGGATGGCGGACCGGCGATAATCCGGGGGCCGCGTCAACCCGGCCAGTTCCACCGCCCCGCCCACCCGGATGCCGCAATCGAGCGGGGTAACGACATAGCCGTCCGCCGGCAGCACCAGTTGCCGCCGCAGATCGAACGCACCCGGCGGCAGCGTGGTGTTGTAACCGCGTTCCGTTTCCAGCGGAACCCGGTCGCCCAGCATCGCGGCAAGCTGATGAGACCATGCCCCCGCCGCGACGATCACCTTGCGGGCCGACAACGTGCGCCCGCCGGCAAGCGTGACGGTCACTCCGTCGCCCGTCGGCACAAGTGCCACCACATCGCCGGTTTCCAGCACCGCACCGCGCGCGATTGCTGCAGCTCCGATCGCCTTGGCAACGACCTGCGGGTCGGACACGGTCATCCAGTCCGGCACGAACACCCCATGCGACCAGCGCGCGCCGAGCCCCGGCTGCAAATCGGCCAGCGCGGCACCCGTCACAACGCGGGCATCCACCCCATGCCGTGCGCGCAAGCCCCAGACGGGCGAAGCGGCATCCAGCGCCGCCTGCCCCTCATACAGGTAGATCGCGCCGTCGCGGCGCAGATGGCCGGTCAGCCCGGTCTCAGTCAGCAGGGTTTCCGTCTCGACCTTCGACAGATTCATCAACGCCGCCTGCGCCGCCGTGGCCGCCACATGCCGATCCGCCCGGCTGGCCCGCCAGAACCGCAGCATCCACGGCAGCATTTTCGGCGCATAGGTCAATGGCATCGACAATGGCCCCAGCGGGTCAAACAGCCAGCGCGGCGCCTGCCAGATGATCCCCGGCGAGGCGAGGGGTTCCACATCGGCAAAGGCGAAGGCCCCGGCGTTGCCGCGGCTTGCCTCCTCTGCCATGCCCTTGCGGTCAAGCAGAAGCACCGATTGCCCGGCTTGGGTCAGCCGATAGGCAATCGACAGGCCGATTACTCCGGCCCCGATGATGCAGACATCACGCATCGCTGGATCAGGCGGCCAGACCCCGCAGATCGGGCAGCGCCGGGCGGCTGGCAATGGCCTTGCGGATGATCGCCTCGACCTCGGCCCGGCGCGCGCCGGTGAGCGGATGGCGGGGGCCGCGCACGCGGTCGTTCGATGCGATGGCCAGCACCTCGGCCAGCTTGATATTCTGCACCAGATAGGTGGACACATCCAGATCAAGCAGCGGACGGAACCACCGGTAGATCGCCAGCGCCTCGGCCCGCCGTCCCGCCTGCATCAGCCGCCAGATCGCCACCGTTTCATCGGGGAACGCCACGACAAGCCCGGCAACCCAGCCCACGGCCCCCACCGACAGCGCCTCGAACGCAAGGTTGTCCACGCCGGTGAACACGTCATAGCGGTCGCCAAGGCGGTTGAAGATCTCGGTCGTGCGGCGGATGTCGTCAGAGCTTTCCTTGATCGCGACAAAGCGCGGATCGTCGGCAAGGTTTTCCATGATGTCGGGCGTCACATCGACACGGTAGGCGACCCGGTTGGAATAGATCATCACCGGCAGATCGGCCGCCGCCGCGATGGCGCGCAGGTTGGCTTCGGTTTCCACCGGGTTGGTGTGGTAGACCGGGCTTGGCACCACCATCAGCCCCGACGCGCCCGCCTTGGCGGCCTTGCGGGCCATGTCGCACGACGCCCAGGTCGATGCCTCGAACACCGTCATCAGGACCGGACGCTTGCCTGCTGCGTTCTGCGCGGTTTTTAGCACCTCGATGCGTTCGTCCTGGCTGAGCATGGGTCCTTCCCCCAGCGATCCCGCCACGATCAGACCATCGCAGCCTGCCGCGATCTGCAAATCAAAGCAGCGCGCCATTTCGGCGTGATCCAATGCGCCGGCTTCGGTGAACTTGGTCGTGACGGCAGGTATGACACCGTTCCACATGGGTCTTCTCCTTCGGATTGTGGTTGAGCGGGCCGAACAGCGTTCGGCTGGCAGAGGTGATTTCAGCGGGCCGTGTTCAGGAACGCGGCGGTTTCGGGGTGGATCGGGTTTTCGAAGATCTGGTCGGGGCTGCCGATCTCGTGGATCAGGCCATCCTTGAAGAACGCGACGCGGTTCGACACCTCACGGGCAAAGCGCATCTCGTGGGTGACGCAGATCATTGTCATGCCTTCGGATGCAAGCATGTGAAGGGTATCAAGAACTTCGCCCACCAATTGCGGATCAAGTGCCGATGTCACCTCGTCAAACAGCATGTAGGTGGGTGACATGGCCAGCGCGCGGGCAATTGCCATGCGCTGCTGCTGTCCCCCCGACAGGCGCGACGGAAACACTTTTAGTTTGTCACCAAGCCCGACATGCGACAACTGCCGCACCGCAATGTCTTCGGCCTCGGCCCGGCCCATCCCCAACACCTTGCGCGGGGCAAGCGTGACGTTTTCCAGCACGGTCAGATGCGGAAAGGCGTTCCACTGCTGAAACACGATGCCGATCTTGCGGCGCAGCAGGTTCAGGTCCGTCGATTTGGCATGAACTTCGGTGCCATCAACCCTGATGCTGCCCTGCTCGATCGGTTCCAGCCCGTTGATGCAGGTCAGCAAGGTGGACTTCCCCGACCCCGACCCGCCGATCACGGAAACAACCTCGCCCGGCCTGACGGTCAGATCGACACCCCGGAGCACCTTCAGCGATCCGAAGGATTTATGGACGTTCTGGACCTCAATCATTTTCACGCCACCTTTTTTCAAGCTGGCCGCCGAGGCGAGCAATCGGAAAGCTCAGAAGGAAGTAGATCGCGCCAACCACCAGCAGGATGAACAGCGGCTCTTGCAGACGCGTCACCAGAATCTGCGAGGATCGCAGCAATTCGATCAACCCGATCCACAAGACCAGAGCGGAGTCCTTCATCACGCCAAGGGTCAGGCCGATCCAGTTTGGCAAGGCCACCCGCAGAGCCATCGGAAACACGATATGGGTCATGTCCTGGCGCCACGTCATGCCAAGCGACCGCGCGGCGCGGCGGGTAACCGGAGGAACAGCCTCGATCCCGCCACGCACGATTTCCGAGCAGTAGGACGATGTGTAAAGCGACAGCACAACGCAGGCGACCACGAAAGGCGACCAGCCAAAGCCCGCAATCGACTGGAATGCATTCGCAAGCACTAGCTGGATCAGCAACGGCACCGACCGCAGCACGTCCAGCACAAAGGTCATCGGCGCGGCCGTCCATGCGGTCAGCACGGTTCGCAAGGTGCCAAAAGCAATACCAAGCAGGGTTCCGAACAGCACGGACACCGCAGTGACCGCAAGCGTTACACCTGCACCCTTGGCCAGAAACGCCATGTCGGACAGGGTGAGTGCGGTATCAAACATGCACGTCCCCCTTCAGTATCGGAACAGGCGCCAGGCAATCAGCCGCGCCCCGAGGGACACGGCCTTTGCCAAGGCGTAGTAGATGACAGCCGCCAGCGCGAAGAACTCGAACGTGCGGAAGGTGCGCACGTTCAGGTCCTGCGTGACCCCGGCCAGATCGGTGTTCATGCCGACCACGATCCCCAGCGATGTCATCAGAATGGCCCAAACCATCTGGTTGGTCGCCGGCAGAAACGCGATGCGGAACATCTGCGGCATGACGATCAGCCGAAAGGCCGCGACCGGACCCATGCCCAGCGACCGCGCGGCACGGGTCTGCGTCGCCGGAATCGCCCGCAGCGCGCCGCGGAAGGTTTCCGCCAGATAGCCCGCATTGTTGAAGGTGATGCCCGCCAGAAGCGAGACATAGGGGCTGAGGTGGATGCCGAACGCGCCCAGCCCGAAATGGGCCATGTAGATCTGGAACAGGGCAGGGGTGTTGCGGGCAACTTCGACCCAGCTTACGGCCAGCCAGCGAAAAACGGCATACCTCGACCCGCGGCCCAGGGCGAGCAGGACCGCAAGCGCGATCCCAAGCACCATCGACAGGATGGCCAGTTCCAACGTCACCAACGCCCCGGCCAGCATGTCCGGTAGGGCGCGGAACGCCTGATACCAATGGAAGGTATAGTTGAACATCTGAGGGTCAGTCCGGCGAAAGTAAGGGGGTGGACGCGGCCAGACAGCGGCCGCGCCCGGTCAGATCACCGGTAAACGCCGTCGATCATCAGGCGGGGTGCCGTGCCGCCACCGATCCACTGGTCATACAGTTCCTGATAGCGGCCGGTGCGAACCTGCTGGTTCACGAACAGATCAAGGTAGTTCAGAAAGCCATACTCTTCACGCAGGCCGATCAGCGACACATAGTCGATGTCGTAGGGTGCATCGCCCTTCATCGCCAAACCGGGATACTGCCCGCTCGCAATGATCGACGAGGCGACGGTGGAGGTGACGACCGTCGCCTGGATCTGGCCCTGCGACAGCGCAAGGAACACGTCGGCCTGGCTTTGATAGGGACGGAATTCGCCCGAGCCCCATTCCTTGACGTTTGCCTCAAGGGCAATCGCCTCATACGTGCCTGCGACCGATCCGACGGTCTTACCCGCCAAGCCGTCGAAATCGGCAACGCCGGCGTCTTCGCGGGTCAGAACGACCATCTGGAAGGCAAAGTAGGGGATGCTGAACCCGATGGTCTTGGCCCGCTCCAGCGTGTCAGAGGTTGACGCGACGCCCACATCGGCACGGCCCGAAACAAGCGCCGGGATGCGATCAGGGAACGGTGTTTCTACGATCTCGGCAGTGACGCCAAGGGCTTTTGCCAGATCATTGCAATAATCGACATCAAAGCCGATCGGATTGTTGTCTGCGTCGCGCGATCCCATCGGTGGGAAGTCAAGCACCACGGCACAGCGCAGCACACCCGATGCGATGACGTCATCCAGTTTATCCGCCGAGGCGGTGGTTGCGCCAAGCGCCGCAATAAGGCCGGCGGCCGCCAAACAGGTCTTTTTCATTGTGTCCTCTCCCGTTGTGGCACTTGCCCCGATCATCGGAATCGCGCCTTGAGTCATAGTGCGAATATCGGATACAATATTCAAGAGACAATATGCGAAATTGGGTTGCGGACGGGTTCCTTGACATGCCGCCTCCCTTGGCAACAACCAACCGGGCGAAAACTGTATCCAGACGTGCGTGCAAGAGGACGCTGACATGACGCTGAACGTGAAGGCCACCAATCTGGGCGTCCTGTCATCCGCCTCGGAAGTGATTTTCGGATCGCTGCGCGAGGCAATCGTGGACGGAGCACTTCAGGATGGCGATCTGCTGCGCCAGGATCAGATCGCCACGATGTTCAACGTAAGCCGGATTCCTGTGCGCGAAGCCTTGGCACGGCTGGAGGAACAGGGTCTGGTGACCAATCAGCGTTACAAGGGGGCGGTCGTCTCGTCCCTGTCGCTGGACGAGATCTCCGAGATGTTCGAATTCCGCGCCTTGCTCGAAGGCGAGTTGATCCGGCAGGCGGTGGCGAACATCCGTCCCGAAACGCTAGACGAGGCGCGCCGGCATGCCGAGGACTTTGCGACCGAGACGGACAGCGCCCGCTGGGCACCGCTGAACCGGCAATTCCACTACACGCTCTACAAGGATTGCGACCGGCCCTATCACCTTCAGGTTGCGTCAAGCGCATTGGACAAGGTGGGGCGCTATTTGCGAGCGCAGCTTGTTCTGACCGACGGGTTTTTGCGGGCCCGAACCGAACACGCCGGAATCCTGAATGCTGCATTTGCGCGCGATGCCGAGAAGGCCGCGGAACTGACGCGAGCGCATATTCTGGGTGCAAGCCGATCCCTGACCACTTTTCTGCAACGCGAAAAGGTCGGCTCCGGATCCTGAGTATCTTGCAGAGGCTGCTGCCAGACGCGGCGGCCCCGGATCAGGGTGATTTCAGCGCAAGGATGCGGTCAATTGCTGGCGCTGCCAGACGCGGGTCGGCCGTCCGTTTCCAGAGCCTGTCTGGTCCTGTCGCGGTTTGGTGCCGCTCCTTTGATAGCGTAATGTGCAGCAAAGGAGATGAACCATGGGCACAGTCAGGACGGATGAATTTCGCAAGGATGCGGTGCGGATCGCGCTGACCAGCGGACTTCCACGCAAACAGTTTGCCGATGATCTTGGG
>JANNWS010000017.1:0-27426 GCA_031408575.1 Rhodobacterales bacterium | reverse complement strand
GATGCACGCTTTGCCAAACCGCTGGACCGGCAATTGATCCTGCGCCTGGTGGCAGAGCATGAGTGTCTGATCACCATTGAAGAGGGCGCGATAGGCGGCTTTGGGAGCCATGTCGCCCAACTGCTGGCCGAGGCGGGTGTGTTTGACCGGGGGCTGAAGTTCCGCTCGATGGTTCTGCCCGATGTGTTCATTGATCAGGCGTCACCCGAAGCGATGTATGCGGCGGCGGGAATGTCGGCAGCACAGATCGAGGTCAAGGTTCTGGAAACGCTGGGGGTTGCCGTGGTGGCGCGCAGGGCGTGAATGCGGCGCGCGGGTCTTGATGTGGTTTGACAGGCTTGACCGGAACATGCGGCTTGGGCGGAACGGCCTGCGATCAGGGTTCGGTGCGCTCTGCCATGTTCAGCGCATGACGGATGGCCGCCCGTTCGCCCGCGTCTGCCCCCGCCAGAACCCGGCGCAGGCGGTGGCGGCCATAATTTTTTTCGCCCGACGCCACGCGCGCAAGGATCGTGTCCAGATCGGCCACCGGGTGAAAGACGCGATCATCGGGGTGGCGAGTCAACGCCTCATACAAATGGGGCGGGTTGGTTTCGAAAGAGGCGGGTCCGAACATGTCGGGGGCTATGTCTTGCAGGCGGGCGTGGGTGAAGCCATGGCGGGCAACCGCCCCGGCCAGAACCGCCTCATCATTGATCGGGGGGGCGTTGCCCGCCAGCGATGCGCGGCGCAGCGCGTGCATGGCCTCTACGACGGGGCGCTGGGCTCGGATCAGCGGAAAGATGCATCCGAGCGACGTTGAAAGCCCGAACGCGGCCAGTCCACGCGAAAACTTCTGTTCGCTCGTCCGGTCGCCAAGGTGAAGCGCAATCGCCTGTTCGTCGTGGCGGTCAAACAGGGCGACAAGGTTTTCTGCGGCCCGTACCGAGAGGAACACATCCGAGTCGAGCAGAACGAACTGGTCTGTAGACGGATAGACAGCGCAGGCGGCGTAAAGACCGAAATCGCCGCAGAACCAGCCCCAGTTTGCCGGCCGTTGCCGAAGCCCGAGACTGTCCAGCAGATCATCGGTCAGGGAAATACGCGGGCAATCGCCGCTCTCGACCACCTTTTCGCGATCATCGCACAGCAAAACGGGCCACTCGCCGGTTGCCGCAGCCAAAGTTGTGATCAACCGGTCTGCAACTCGGTTCCGCTTCGCACACCGTATCAGATAGATCGTTCGGCGCGTCATTTCCGGTCTGCGTTCCTGACAGGCGATCCATGATCGGCTTGGCGGCAGCCGGTTCTTGCCCGTGTCACCCTAGCCAACATTCCGATGGCAAGTAAGCCCGGAGCCTGTCGCAACGCCATCAGGTGTTGGAAAGAATATGGAAGTTTGCGCCGGTCTGAGGCAACATCAAGCGTGGTGTGCAGGCCCGAAACACGCGGGCGAACCAATCAAGGAGGCTTAAGATATGACAAGCATTGCAAAATTCTTTGTTTCTGCTGTTCTTTCTATCGGGTTGGCAGCCCCGGCTTTGGCCGAGATGAATCCTGGCATGACGTGCCTCGACTTTGTGACCCTTAATACCGGCAATGACGTGCTTGGACAGCAGGATGCGACGAAGATGTTGAAAGCTGCGGCTGCAGAGGCTGGCACCCTGCCTGCGAAACTTGCCGAAACCCAATCCGTTGTCGGGCTGGCCGAAGCCATCGCCAATCGCTGTTCGACCAAGCCTGAAATGCTGGCGATGGACGCGATGCTGGAAGGCAACTAGGCGTTGCTGACGTGCCGCATCAAGGTTGGTGCGGCCGATGTAAAGCGGGTTCAGGCCCGGTAGTACCGCGAAACCGGGCTTGGCGCGCGGCCAGTTCATCCAAAATTCGCTCTGGAAATGGCTGGCGCGCCGTCTTGGCGGCAACACGCCGGTCAAAACGCATTGGTCAGAAGAAATATGGTGCTTCTGGCCAGCGCGTAGAGCACCCCGGCCACAACGAAAAGGCTGAACCCCGCGACGATCAGCCCGAACAGAACCCAAACGCCGTCACGCTCCAGCACGCCCAGTGCAATCAGGCTGATGGCGATGGCAGGCAGCATGTTGCCCAGCGGGATCGGCAGCATCAGGACAATCGCCAGAATCAGGCAGACCGCGCCGATGAACCGTTCGGCCGGGTGGCGGACCAGCACCGACAGCCGGGGCTTCAACAGCTTTTCCGCGCGGGCCAGCAGGGGCGTGGCGCGCGAAATCATCTGCGCGAAATCCTCGCGACCCATCGAGCGGTTTGCAATGAACGGCGGCAACCACGGCACCCGCCCCAGCATCATCTGCGCCGCCAGATAGACCAAAGGCATACCCAGAACGGCTGAGGTGCCGGGCGGGGTCGGCAAGACATTGGGCAGCGCAAACAGCAAAAGCAGGGCGCCGATGGCGCGGCCGCTCATCTCGACCAGCAGGTCGGCCACCGAGATGCGGTCACGGGTTGCGTCGGTCGCAATCTCGTCGAGCACCTGCGACAGGCGTTTGCGCGGCGGTCGGGGGGTGCGCGCAAAGCGTCGGCCCAACAGGCGACCGGTATCAGTCTCGTCTGCCTCGGCAAACGTGTCATCCCGCAGCGCATCTTCCGGCAGGCCGGGCGGTTCGGCGTCAGGTAGAGAATCGGACGGGTCGAGCTTCATGTTCAGCCGCGCTTTCGGATCAGACCCCTGCAGAGTGACCCGGTTCGCAGGCCGGGTTCAAGAGTTGAAGCGGTGGCATCGGTGATTGGCCGGGCCAAGTGGCCCGGACCAGTGTTGTGACGCGGGCCGCGCGCCTATTCCGGCTTTTCAGCCAGTTCCACAGGCGCATCGCCGCGAGACTTCCACAGCGAATAGAACACCCCCACAGCAAGGATTGCAAAGGTGATGCCAAGCGACCAGCTTGCCGGAAACTTTTCCCAGCCCAACAGGTCGGCCACGAAGATCTTGGACCCGATGAACACCAACAGAATCGCCAGTGCGTACTTCAGGTAGTGGAAGCGGTGCAGAACGGCAGCCAGCGCAAAGTAAAGCGCGCGCAGCCCAAGGATGGCAAAGATGTTCGAAGTGTAGACGATGTAGGGATCGGTGGTGATGGCGAACACCGCCGGCACTGAGTCCACCGCAAACACCAGGTCGGCGATTTCGATCAGTATCAGCGCGAGGAACAGTGGCGTCATGTATCGCACGATCTTGCCGGTTGCCGGATCGGGCTGATTTACGAAAAAGTTGTTTCCGTGCAGCGCTTCGGTCACGCGGAACCGCTTTCGCACGAACAACAACACCGGGTTCTTGTTCAGGTCCATCGCCTTTTCATCGGTGACCAGCATTTTGATGCCGGTAAAGATAAGAAACGCCGCGAAAATATACAGGATCCAGCCGTATTGCGCGACCAGCGTCGCCCCAAGCCCGATCATGATGCCGCGCAGCACGATCACACCCAGAATACCCCAGAACAGCACACGGTGCTGATAGATGCGCGGAATGGCAAAGTAGCTGAAGATCAGCGCGATGACGAACACGTTGTCCAGCGCGAGGGTCTTTTCAACCACGAAGGCGGTCATGTATTCGGCCGCCGACTGCGCGCCCAGTTGATACCAGACAAAGCCCCCAAAGGCGACGCCGAGGCTGATGTAGAGCGCCGAGAGTTTCAGGCTTTCGGCAACGCCGATCTCGTGGTCTTCCTTGTTAAGGATGCCAAGGTCGAACAGCAGCAGCGCCAGCACGATTCCGATGAAGGTGAACCACAGCCAGAGCGGTTTGCCGAGAAAAAGCGTGAAGAGCAGGATTTCCATGTTTATAGCCTCTTTGCATTGAAGAGTGCGCTTGGAAACAGCCGATGAACAGAAAACCGGGCTGGCACCGAGAGCACTCGGGTGCAGTCCGACATCACGACATAAGTGTCGCCAGAGGGGCCCGGTCTGCTGCGGTCAAATGGTTTAAAATGGGCGTCACCGCAAGGGGGCGCGTAATTTTCGCGATCGGTGTGACAGTCAGGACGCGTGTTCGCTGGCAAGAAGCGCTTCCAGACCAGCGCGATAATTGGGGTGGATCAGCCGGATGCCAAGTTCGGAACGGATCCGGTCATTCCGCACCCGCTTGGATTCCGCGTAGAAACTGCGCGCCATCGGTGTCATTTCTGCATCCTGATAGGCGACCGCCTGCGGAAGGGGCAGGCCCAGAAGCGTGGCCGCATGGGCGATCACGTCTTGCGGCGGGGCAGGATCGTCGTCGCAGACGTTGTAGATTGCTCCGGGGTTTGGCTGCCTGATCGACGCATCCAGCACCTGGGCTATGTCATCGACATGAACGCGGCTGAACACCTGTCCGGGCTTAAGGATCAGCCGGGCGGTGCCGTCACGGACTTTCTCGAACGGACCGCGACCGGGGCCATAGATGCCTGCAAGGCGGAAGATATGCAAAGGCAAGCCAAGCGATTGCCACTCGGCCTCGGCCTGCAGCCGTTGCAGTCCGCGCTGGGTCGACGGATTCAAAGGCGTGACCTCATCAACCCAGCCGCCCTGATGATCGCCATAGACGCCGGTCGTGGACAGATATCCGGCCCATTGCAGCCGGGCGGCAGCGATCTGCGGGCCATAAAGACGCAGGGCCGGGTCGCCGGCGGTGTCTGGCGCGATCGAGGACAACAGATGGGTGGCCTGCGCCAACGCATCGGTCAGGTCATGCGACCACAACACAGGCTCCACCCCTTGGGCGCGCAGAAACTCTTCGTTGGCGGCATCGCGTGTGGTGCCGATGATGCGCCAGCCCTGCGGGATCAGGCGGGCCGCAAGGGCGCGGGCCGAGTAGCCGTGGCCAAGGGAAAGCAGCGTTCGGGTCATGATAACAATTATCGGGGCGGGGCGGGGGGCGTGCAAGGGGCTGGCTTGATTTCAGGACAATACGGCTTGGCGTGGCGCAGGATGGCCCGTTGATGGCGGCGCTGTCACGCCACTGACACCTGCACGGTGCAGGCAGGGATACTTGCGGCCGGTACCCAATTTCGTGTTAGATGCCGGATCATTTCAGAGATAGACCCGATGACCGATGAGACGAACCTGCCGATCCTGACACCCGATCACCCCGCCGCCGAGGCGTTTACCGATCCTGCCGCCGCCGTGGCCCGGCTGGAGGAATTGTTCAGCACGGCGACCGATTTCTTGTCGCAGCATTTCAGCGCCACCGTGACCGGGGGCAAGCCCGCTACCCGTGTGCGCGCCTTTTACCCCGAGATCCGGCTGACGACGACCAGCTTTGTCAAGATCGACAGCCGGTTGAGCTTTGGCCATGTGGCCGGACCGGGAACCTACTCGACCACGGTGACGCGGCCCGATCTGTTCCGCAACTACTTGCGGCAGATGATCGGGTTGCTGATCCAGAACCATGGTGTGCCGGTGATGATCGGCGCGTCCGAAACACCCATTCCGGTGCATTTCGCGGTGTCGGGCAATCCGGCGGTTTCGGTGCCGCAGGAAGGCGTTCTGGATTTCAGCCTGCGCGATGTCTTCGACGTGCCGGATCTGGCGACGACCAACGATGATATCGTCAATGGAACGCGCACGACCAATCCCGACGGATCGTTCCCGCTGGCCCCGTTCACGGCGCAGCGGGTGGATTATTCGCTGGCGCGTCTGACGCATTACACGGCGACCGACCCGCGGCATTTCCAGAACCATGTGCTGTTCACCAACTATCAGTTTTATGTTGATGAGTTCGAAGTCTTTGCTCGGGCAGCGCTCGCCGATCCGGCGTCGGGCTATACGTCGTTCGTTGCCCCCGGCAATCAGGAAATTGTCGCCGCAGAGGCCCCGATCGGTCTGCTGACCAAGTTGCCGCAGATGCCGACCTATCACCTCAAACGCGCCGATGGGCAGGGCATCACGCTGGTCAATATCGGGGTCGGACCATCGAACGCCAAGACAGCGACCGACCACATCGCGGTGCTGCGTCCGCACGCCTGGCTGATGGTGGGGCATTGCGCGGGGTTGCGGAATTCGCAGTCGCTGGGCGATTTCGTGCTGGCCCACGCCTATGTGCGCGAGGATCATGTACTGGACGACGATCTTCCGGTTTGGGTGCCGATCCCGGCGCTGGCCGAAATTCAGATAGCCTTGCAACAGGCGGTCGCGGAAGTGACGCAGCTGGACGGCTATGAGTTGAAACGGATCATGCGGACGGGAACAGTGGCCACCATCGACAACCGCAACTGGGAGTTGCGCGATCAGTCCGGTCCGGTGGCGCGGCTGTCGCAATCGCGCGCCATAGCACTGGATATGGAAAGTGCGACGATTGCGGCGAACGGATTTCGGTTCCGGGTGCCATATGGCACGCTGCTCTGCGTCAGCGACAAGCCGCTGCATGGTGAATTGAAGCTGCCCGGCATGGCGACCGAGTTCTACAAGACGCAGGTGGCAAGCCATCTGTTGATTGGCGTGCGCGCGATGGAATTGCTGCGCGAGACGCCGATCGAGAAGATTCATTCGCGCAAGCTGCGAAGTTTCGAGGAGACGGCGTTTTTGTAGTGGCGCACCGCTTACGCAGGGGAAACATCACCTCGCTTGGCGAAATAGCTTGATTTGTTCTGCAAAACGCTGTGGAACGGGCCGCATCGCCTCGTTTTGGGGGATAGGGACAGTCCCCGCTCGCGGGGCAAGAACAAGGGGACAGCAATGTCGAAACCAATGACCAAGACGCAGCTTGTGGCTGCGCTGGCCGAAGAGATGAGCGCGGACAAGAAAACCGCCGGGGCGGCTCTGGACGCGATTGCCGCGCTGGTCGCGCGCGAAATGGCGGCGGGCGGTGCCGTGACGCTGCCGGGTCTGGGCAAGGTTGCCTGCCGTGCGCGCCCCGAGCGTCAGGTGCGTAACCCGGCAACAGGCGAAACGCTGACCAAGGCGGCTGACAAGCAGGTGAAGTTCACCATCGCCAAGGCGCTGAAAGACAGCGTCAACGGCTGACCCTGCTCTTGTCTGTCGCCCGGTCGAGGGCGGTTTCAGGGTCGCCTCAGGGCGGCCCTTTTCATTGGGCTCGACGCCTGACCCTGGCAATTCCCGGAATGACCAGTCTGGTGGGCCATGGCACAGGCGATCATCGTATCGGACAAGCGGTTTCGTTTGGGGCTGGCAGATCGCAAGTCGGGCGACTATCCTTCCGGCGCGAACCATTCATAGCTACGAGGGAGAGGGTCTTCATGTTGATTCAAAGGTTTACACTTGGGGCGGCGCTTTGCGCGATTATCGCCCTGACCGCCTGCACAGACAACCAAGGCGTGAATGCCGCCACCGGTGCGTTGGGCGGGGCAGCAGTTGGCAGCCTGATCGGCAATGGCAGCGGTCGGACGGCCGCCATGCTGGGCGGTGCCGCCGTCGGCGGTGTGATCGGCGCGCGCCAGCCCACCAACTGATCGGCTGCGGTCAGACCGTCGCAGGGCAGGCGCGGGCCAAACCGGCACGGCCCTGCGACGTGTCGGCAGGCCGTCCGCGACGTTACGCGGCGGGCTGCCAATGCCCATCTGCCGGGAAACACCAGCCCGCCTCCCGGCAAACTTTGCGGTGACGCGGACCCCAGGGTTCGGACCCTGCCCCCCGGAGTGACGATGGACTTTCGCGCGATTCTTATGGGGCTGGCGTTTTCGTTCATGTGGTCGTCGGCCTTCACCTCGGCCCGGATGATCGTGATGGATGCGCCGCCGCTGACGGCGCTGGCGGTGCGGTTCCTGATTTCGGGCGCAATCGGCGTGGGGATTGCGGCGGCGCTGGGCCAAAGCGCGCGGCTGACACGCAGCCAATGGCGATCTGTGGTGATCTTTGGCGTCTGCCAGAACGCGCTTTATCTTGGGTTCAACTTCGTCGCCCTGGAGCGGGTCGAGGCAGGCCTTGCGTCGATCATCGCGTCAATGATGCCGCTTGGGGTGGCGGGCCTCGGCTGGCTGGTGTTCCGCGACCGCATGCGGCCGCTAGGCGTCGCGGGGTTGTTCGCGGGCTTTGTCGGCGCGTTCATCATCATGGGGCAACGCTTGTCGGGTGGCGTTGACGCGGGGGGTGTCGGTCTGTGCCTGATCGGGATGCTGGCGCTGTCAGTGGCGACGTTAAGCGTGCGGAATGCCACATCTGGCGGCAATCTGCTGATGATCGTCGGCTTGCAGATGCTGGTTGGGTCGGCGGTTCTGATCCTGCCTGCGGTGCTGTTCGAACAATGGGATGTGACCTGGACAGCGCGGCTGGGCTGGTCCTTTGCCTATACCACGCTGGTGCCGGGGTTGCTGGCCACCTGGGTGTGGTTCCGGCTGGTCGGGCGGATCGGCGCGGTGCGGGCGGCGACGTTTCATTTCCTGAACCCGTTCTTCGGGGTGGCGACAGGGGCGGTGCTGCTGGGCGAGCGGCTGGAGATGTGGGACGTACTGGGCGTTGTGGTGATCGCCGCTGGCATCCTTGCGGTGCAATGGTCGCGCCGCGACGGGATTGGCACGCCCTGAACCGGGCATTGCGGCATCGTCAGTATCCCGACCGCAGTCTGGCCACATAACGGTGTCTGGCTATTCGGCCAACTGGACCGAGCGGACGACCCCCATCTGGGCGGTTTCCCGGATCAGACAACATCTCGACAAGTCCGATGTCCATGACATCGAGCCGCCAATGGATGCCGAGACTGACAGAAAAAATTGCAAAGACTTGCATGAAGCAGGCATGACTTACATCCGCCGCCATTTCGGCATCTGGCGTCCGCCGCTGTCACACCATCTGCGCAAGGCGTCAGACCGGATCCCAATTCCACTGCGCAAACGACTCGTTATGGCCTGTCGGTGAATTGGCCGATTACTCCCCTGATACCGCCGGTCTGGCCCCGGTCCAGAAGCAGGTGATCCAGAATAACGCAGGCCATCATCGCCTCGCCGACCGGCACGGCACGGATGCCGACGCAGGGGTCATGGCGGCCCTTGGTGACAAGGTCGATCTCCTCACCCGCTGCGTTGACGGTACGGCGCGGGGTCAGGATAGACGACGTGGGCTTTACCGCGAAACGCACGACAACGGGCTGACCGGTCGAGATACCGCCAAGGATGCCGCCGGCATGGTTGCTTTGATACTCCGGGCCATCCGCGCCCATGCGAATCTCGTCCGCGTTGTCGGTGCCGGTCAACGTGGCCGCCGCCATGCCCGCGCCGATTTCAACGCCTTTAACCGCGTTGATCGACATCATCGCACTGGCAAGATCTGCGTCCAGCTTGGCATAAAGCGGCGCACCAAGGCCGGGGGGAACGTCTTCGGCAATCACCTCGATGATGGCACCGACCGAATTATGGCTGCGGCGCAGATCATCCAGATACGCCGCCCAGTCGATGGCGGCTATCGCATCGGGGCTCCAAAACGGGTTCCGGGCAATCTGCGTTGCGTCAAAGCGGGCGCGGTCCACGGGGCGGTCGCCCATCTGCACCATGTATCCGGTGATTCTCACCGCAGGTGCCAGCACCGCAAGCACGGCGCGCGCAACACCGCCCGCCGCCACCCGGCTGGCGGTTTCGCGGGCGGATGACCGGCCACCGCCGCGCGGATCGCGGATGCCGTATTTCTGGTGATAGGTGATATCAGCATGACCGGGACGAAAACTTTGGGCGATGTCGCCGTAGTCTTTCGACCGCTGATCGGTGTTCTCGATCATCAGTTGAAGCGGCGTGCCGGTGGTCCGCCCCTGATAGGTTCCGGACAGGATACGGACAACATCGTCTTCGCGTCGCTGGGTGGTGAACTTGTTCTGGCCCGGCTTGCGGGCATCAAGCCAGGGCTGAAGATCGGCCTCCGACAGCGGGATGCCAGGCGGGCAACCGTCCACCGTTGCTCCGATGGCGGGACCGTGGCTTTCACCCCAGGTGGAGACGCGGAAGAGATGACCGAAAGTATTCAGGCTCATGGGCGGGTTCCTCTGTCGCAGGGTTTATCGGGGGGCCGGGGGCCACTCAAGAGATTTCGGCCTGCACCTGTGCTGCGAAAGATTTCGGCTTGCGGCGGCGCTGCGGGCGGCTATTGTCCGCGATACCTCGGGGTGCTCGGAAACGGGCTGAGATGCGCAAGCGGACCCGTCGAACCTGAACCGGATCATACCGGCGGAGGGAAGGTGCAAGGAATTCCTCCTGCCCGACCTTTACCGTCGCAATTGGAGGAAGACATGCGATCTTCGATCATTGCGCTGGGTACTTTGCTGACTGCCACGATGGCAGCGGCGCAAACACCCGTGCTGACTGTGCTGACCTATGAAAGTTTCATCAGTGAATGGGGCCCCGGCCCCGCCGTGGAAAAGGCGTTCGAGGCCGAATGTGCCTGCGATCTGCAATTTGTCGGCGCAGGCGATGGAGCCGCCGTTCTGGCCCGCGTTCGGCTTGAAGGGGAGGCTTCCGACACCGACGTGGTGCTTGGGCTGGATACCAACCTGACGGCGGCAGCGGCGGCAACCGGCCTTTTCGCGCCGCATGGTCTGGTGGCAGCAAATGACCTGCCGGTGGCGTTCGACGACCCGCTGTTCCTGCCGTTCGACTGGGGCTGGTTCGCCTTTGTCTATGACAAGACCAAACTGGCAACACCCCCCGCGTCGCTGGAGGCATTGGCAGCATCGGATGTAACCATCGTAATCCAGGACCCGCGATCCTCCACACCGGGGCTTGGCCTGCTGATGTGGGTGAAGGCAGCCTATGGGGATCGGTCCGGCGTGATCTGGGCCGGTCTGTCGGACAATGTGGTGACAGTGACCCCCGGCTGGTCCGAGGCGTATGGCCTGTTTCTGGAGGGTGAGGCGGATATGGTGCTCAGCTATACCACCTCGCCGGCCTATCACCTGATTGCCGAAGGAGATGACACCAAGGCGGCGGCGGCGTTTTCCGAAGGGCATTACCTGCAAGTCGAAGTGGCGGGCAAGCTGGCCTCGACGGATCAGCCGGAACTGGCCGACCGGTTTTTGGCCTTCATGGGGTCAGAGGCGTTCCAGTCGGTCATCCCCACGACGAACTGGATGTATCCGGCGGTAACGCCCGCCGCAGGCCTGCCCGACGGGTTCGCCACCCTGATCAAACCCGAAGCGTCGCTTTTGTTGCCCGCTGCCGAGGCCGAGGCGTTGCGCGCACCGAGTGTAACCGAATGGCGCGCAGCGCTGGCGCGATAAGCCGGGCCGGGGCTGCGGTTGGCGCAGCCCTTGGCCTTTTGACGCTTGGCACGCTGGGCGTGGTGCTGGCGCGTGGCGGGACGGCATCGCTTGGCCCGGCAGACTGGGCTGCGGTGCGCTTTACTGTAATGCAGGCCGCAGTCTCGGCGGTGCTGTCGGTGGGGCTGGCGGTGCCGGTCGCGCGCGCGCTGGCGCGGCGGCAGTTTCCGGGTCGGCGCCTGCTGATCTCGCTGATGGGCGCGCCGTTTCTGCTGCCGGTGATCGTAGCGATCCTTGGGTTGCTGGCCGTGTTCGGACGCGCGGGGGTGCTGAATGATGGGCTTGCGGCGCTTGGCCTGCCGCCGGTGTCGATCTACGGCTTGCACGGCGTGGTGCTGGCGCATGTGTTCTTCAACTTGCCGCTGGCGGTGCGGATGATCCTGTCGGGCTGGCAGGGCATTCCGGCCGAGCGGTTCCGGCTGGCCGCGGCGCTGGGGTTCGGCCCCGCCGATATATTCCGGCATCTCGAGCGGCCAATGCTACGCGCCGTGCTGCCGGGGGCGCTGGTTGCGGTGTTCCTGATCTGCCTGACAAGTTTCGCGGTGGCCCTGACGCTGGGCGGCGGGCCACGGGCAACGACGGTGGAACTGGCGATCTATCAGGCACTGCGGTTCGAGTTTGATTTGGGCCGTGCTGCGGCACTGGCAGCAGTGCAATTCGCGCTTTGCGCCGTGGTGGTGCTGGTGGCGGGGCAGATTGCGCTGCCTGCGGGCTTTGGCCCGGGGCTGGACCGGCGGGTAGAGCGTTGGGATGCGTCCTCGCGCGGGTTGCGCGCGCTGGATGCGGGGGTGATTGCACTTGTGGCGGCGTTCCTGCTGGTGCCGCTGGCCCTTGTTGTGCTGCGCGGCCTTCCGGGCTTGGGCGCATTGCCGGACGGCCTCTGGGCGGCCGCCACACAATCCGTGATCGTTGCCCTGATCTCGACCGCGCTTTGCCTTGCGGCGACGCTGGTGCTGGCGCTGGCGATTGTGCAGGGGCGTGGGGCGGGGCTGCTGGAAGCGGCGGCGATGCTGCCGCTTGCGGCGTCGTCACTGGTGCTGGGGACGGGGCTGTTTCTGATCGTTCATCCGCTGCTGTCACCGGCGCGGCTGGCGCTGCCAGTGACAGCGCTGGTCAATGCGGCACTGGCGTTGCCCTTCGCGCTGCGCCTGATCCTGCCGTCGCTGCGGTCCATCGAAGCAGCGCATGGGCGGCTGGCGGATGCGCTGGGGCTGGTGGGCATGGCGCGGCTGCGCTGGCTGGTCTTGCCGCGCCTGCGGCCGGTGCTGGGCTTTGCTGCAGGGGTGGTCGCGGCGCTGTCGATGGGCGATCTGGGGGTGATCGCACTCTTTGCGGGGGAGGGTGGCACCACCTTGCCGCTGCTGATCCAGCGTCTGATGGGGGCATACCGGATGGAGGCCGCGGCTTCGGCGGCGTTGGTGCTGGTCGGCCTTAGTTTCGGGCTGTTCTGGCTGTTTGACCGCGGGGGGCGCGATGCTGCGGCTTGAAGGTGTTGTACTGGCCCAGGGCGCGTTTCGCCTGACAGCCGAGTGGTCGGTTGCGGCGGGCGAAAGGGTGGCGGTGATCGGCCCGTCGGGGGCGGGGAAATCGACACTGCTGCTGGCGGTGGCCGGGTTTCTGACCCCGGTTCAGGGGCGTATCCTGTGGGATGGGGTTGATCTGGCGGGACTTGCGCCCGGAGAACGGCCTGTCAGCATGTTGTTTCAGGACCAGAATTTGTTCCCACATCTGACCCTTGCCCAAAATCTAGGCCTCGGCCTGTCGCCCCGGCTGCGGCTTTTCCCCGCCGATCAGGCCCGGATCGAGGGTGCGCTTACCCGCGTCGGCCTTGCCGGTCTGGGGTCGCGCCGCCCGGCAGACCTGTCTGGCGGCCAGCAAAGCCGGGCGGCGCTAGCACGCGCCTTGCTGCGGGCGCGTCCGATCCTGCTGCTGGACGAACCGTTCGCAGCTCTTGGGCCGGCTCTGAAGGCGGAAATGATCGCACTGGTCGACCAGATTGCAGGCGAAACCGGTGCGCTGGTTCTGATGGTGACGCATGATCCGTCTGATGCGCGGCGTTTCGCGCGGCAGACTGTTTTCGTCGCGGAGGGGTGCGCGGCCCCGCCAGCCGACACGAACGCCCTGTTTTCCAAGCCGCCGCTGGCACTGAGCGACTATCTCGGGCGCTGACCTGCTGGTTTCTTTTCGGCTTAAATACCCTCTTTGGACGGACGGCCCGTCACGCGCGCAGGTGGCAAACAAAAAACCCCGCCCGAAGGCAGGGTTTTCCTGAGGTACCGGCCTCGAGAGGTCAGGCGTGTTTCTTCTTGCCCTTCACATCGGCCCAGATCCGCTTGTTGGTCAGGTACAAAAGTACCGCCAGCACGGACAAAAACACCACGGCGACAAAACCGGCCTGTTTGCGTGCCATCATCTTCGGTTCTGCGGTCCACATCAAAAAGGCCGAGACATCTTCCGCGATCGACGAGGCCGAATTGTCATGGCCGTCTGCGAACTCCACCAGCCCATCTGATAGCGGCGGTGGCATCGCGATCCACCCGGTGGAAAAAGCGGTGTTTTCATAGAATATGTTGCCGGCCTCTTCCTTTTCCTCGCCGGTATAGCCGGTCAGAATGGAATAGACATGCTCCGGTCCGCCGATACCGTTCATCAGCTGGCTGATACCGGTGCCATAAGGCCCATGAAACCCGGCGCGGGCCTTTGCAATCAGGCTCATGTCGGGCGCATTTTCCAGCCCGGACATCGGGAAGTGGTCATTCGGCGTGCGCGGCCGGGTCTCGCCGGTTGCGGGATCGTCGATGTCGAACTGTGCTGCATAGGCGCGGACCTGATCCTCGGGCAATTGGGGACCGCCTTCGTCGGACAGTGCGCGCAGCGGAACATGCATGAGGCCGTGGCAGGCCGAGCAGACCTCGGTGTAAACCTGCAGGCCGCGCTGCAACTGGTTGCGGTCGAAGGTGCCGAACGGGCCTTCAAAGCTGAAAGCCACGTCTGTGACGTGCGGCTCGTACGTTCCTGCGGCGAACGCGGCCCCGCCCGACAGGGCAAGGGCCGAAAGCGCGCCAAGGGCGAGGGTGCGGAGCATCTTGTTGTGGTCCTTTCTCACTCGGCGGGCTGCGCCGAAGCGCTGCCACCGCGCGCGGATGGCGCGCTGTAATGTGCGTTGAAGTCATCTTCGATCGTGGCCGGTTGCGCCAGTGGCTTTTCGATGACGCCAAGCAGGGGCAAGATCACCAGAAAATAGCCAAACCAGTAAGCGGATGCGATCAGCGAGATGGTTGCATAAGGCTCTTCCGCGGGCCGCGCGCCCACCCACATCAGCACGACAAAGTCGACGCACAGCAGCGCAAACCACCATTTGAACATCGGGCGGTACTTGCCAGACCGCACCGATGAGGTGTCAAGCCACGGCGCCAGCGCCATCACGGCAATCGCACCGAACATCGCCAGCACGCCGAAGAACTTGGCATCGACGATCCCGAAGGTCGCAAATTGCACAAGCTGCACCACCCACACATCGGCGGTGAAAGCACGCAGGATCGCGTAGAACGGCAGGAAATACCATTCCGGCACGATATGCGCCGGCGTCGCCAGCGGGTTCGCAGGGATGTAGTTGTCAGGGTGGCCCAGATAATTCGGCATGAAGCCGACGATGGCAAAGAACACCGCCAGAATCACTGCCAGCGCAAACAGATCCTTCATCACGAAATAGGGCCAGAAGGGCAGCGTGTCCTTGTCGGCTTCCTGCTTTGATCCGCGCCGCACTTCGACCCCGGTCGGGTTGTTGTTGCCGGTGGTGTGAAACGCCCAGATATGCACGATCACAAGCCCTGCAATCACGAAGGGCAGAAGGTAGTGCAGGCTGAAAAAGCGGTTCAGCGTGGCGTTGTCAACCGCCGGGCCGCCCAGCAGCCAGGTCTGAATCGATTCACCCACTCCGGGGATCGCGCCAAACAGGCCGGTGATGACCGTGGCGCCCCAGAACGACATCTGACCCCAGGGCAAGACGTACCCCATGAACGCGGTGGCCATCATCGCAAGGTAGATCAGCATGCCGATGATCCATGTCACTTCACGCGGAGCCTTGTAGCTACCATAGTAAAGACCGCGGAAGATGTGCAGATAAACTGCCACAAAGAACAGCGATGCGCCGTTCATGTGCAGATAACGCAGCATGAAGCCGCCGTTCACGTTCCGCATGATGTGCTCGACCGATGCAAAGGCCATGTCGACCTGCGGCGTGTAATGCATTGCCAGCACGATGCCCGTGATGATCTGCATCATCAGGCAGAAGGTCAGCACGATGCCCCAGATCCACATCCAGTTCAGGTTCTTTGGCGTCGGGGCCATGATCGTGTCGTACAGCAGCCCGACAATCGGCAAACGGCGGTACAGCCACTTTTCGCCGTCGGATTTCGGTTCGTAATGGTCGTGCGGGATTCCGGCCATGATGTTTCCTTATCCGAGCTTGATCGTGGTTTCTTCGGTGAACGCCGCCACCGGGATCGGCAGGTTGCGCGGTGCGGGTCCGCGGCGGATACGGCCAGCCGTATCGTAGTGCGAGCCGTGACAGGGGCAGAACCAGCCCCCGAAATCACCAGCCCCGTCGCCCAGAGGAACACAGCCAAGATGGGTGCAGACGCCCATCATCACCAGCCACTCACCAGCCTCGTCCAGCGTTCGGTTCTGATCGGACGCGTCGGCAGCCCCGTCAAGATTGGCATTCTCGGCGAGTTGATCGGCAAGATCGGTCATTGCAACCGCGCGGGCGGCCTCGATCTCGTCGGGGGCGCGACGGCGGATGAACACCGGCTTGCCGCGCCATTTTACCGTCAACTGCGTTCCCGGCTCGACCGCGCTGATATCGACAAAGATCGACGACAGGCCGCGCACATCTGCAGACGGATTCATCTGGTTGACTAGCGGCCAAACTGCGGCACCGGCGGCAATCGTGCCGACCCCTGCTGTCGCGTAATACAGGAAATCCCGGCGGGTGCCTGTGGTGTCGTCTGCGTGGGACACAAGAACTTCTCCCTTGGATGACCCCCGGACGAGGGCGCATGATCCGATCGGACATCGGTTTCCCGCCATCCTGTCCGGTGCGTTTTAGTGCGCCCGAGCGCAGTCGTCCAGCGGACAAAGGCGCGCAGATCGCCGCAGAGCAACAGTTTTCGGCTTTTGCGCCGAAGTATTGCGCCCCTAGCCCCCGGCGCCCGCCAGTCCGGCGACCAGGCGCAGTGCGAAGGTGGCAAAGAACATCCCCGCCAGTCCCGATATTGCCCACCCTGCCCGCAGGTAAAGTCGCGCCGCAGCCGGTGTGGAAAACGCCAGCGCGTAAAGGCTGTGAAGGCCGACCGCAACCACGCTGGCCCCGGCGCACAGCACGGCAATGTCGGCCCCCCGCGCCTGTGCGACCGGAAAGAAAGATAGAATCGCAAGCCAGCTTGTCAGCGCCTTGGGATTGAACACATTAACCAACAAAGAGCGGCGGAACGCGGTCGCGAAGGTCAGTCCGGCACCGCCCCCCGGCACCGCGCACTGACCATTGTACCCCGCCCAGGCCGCCCGGAGATAGCGCAGCGCGAACCAGATCAGCAGCCCTGCCGCAACAAGGGTCAGAACCTGCTGTGCCCCCGGCAGGGCCACGAAAACGGAGGCCATGCCAAGTGACATCGCCAGACACCACAGAGCCACACCCAGCCCAACCGCCGCCGCAGATCCCATGCCGGCGCTGCGGCCCGATTCCATGGCTGACGCAATGGTATTCAGCACATTAGGCCCCGGAGAGGCGATGTTGACGGCAAGAAACGCCCAGACCGTCAGGAATTGCGACAGCGCCATGCGGGGGTCAGGCCGGTGGTTGGGTCGCCAGCATAGACGGGCGTGCCGCAAACGCATCAGACCAAGCGGCAAGACCCGGACGGCCCAAGCGCCAACTCCGGTCGTCATGGCGGAAATCAAGATAGCCCAACGCAGCACCTACGGCGATCTGACCCATGTCGAGCGGGCCGTTCAGATGGCTGAGCCAGCGCTGGTCAAGCGCGTCAAGGGCGCGGGCGATCTTGGACCACTGGCCTTCGACCCAATCCGGCATCCGCTTGTCTTCGGGCCGGATGCGCCATTCGTAGACCATCAGGATTGCGGCATCCAGAATGCCATCCGCCGTCGCCTCCAGCGTCAGCGTATCCCACAGGCGCGCGCCCTTGGGATAAAGCCTGCCCCCCGCGCGTTCATCCAGAAAGCGGCAGATCACGCGACTGTCGTACAGCGCCGGGCCCTCGTCACGCTCCAGCGCCGGGAGTTTGCCCAGCGGATTAAGGGCCAACGGCATCGAACCTGCATCGATCGGCGTGCCGGTGGCGGGGACGATCGCCACATCTGCGAGTTGTCCGGTTTCGTGCAGAAGGACAACAACTTTTCGGGCATAGGGCGAGGTATGTGAGTGGTAAAGGCGCATGACAAGACTCCGCAGTTGCACGTCGACGCTAGGCGGGTGCGTGGGGGCTGTCCATGCTTAACCGGTCAACTGGCGCATGAGACGGGAGAGGCTGATGGTCGGGCTTTCGCGTGCTGTTGTCCCACGCCCGCTCGCGCGCTAAGGCGTGGCGCGCCTCTTTCCCGGTCTGATGGGACACGGAGTTGGGGTGCATCAGCGCCGCCTTTGGCATTATGTGAAAAGACCGCCGGGGCTTGCCCTCGGCGGTCATTTTCTGGTTCGCTCGTGCGTGTCGGGGCGATCAGCCCTGACGGGCCTTGTAGCGTTTCTGTGTCTTGTTGATCACATAGACGCGGCCCTTGCGGCGCACGACCTGACAGTCGCGGTGACGCAACTTCAGCGAGCGGAGCGAGTTCTTGACCTTCATCGGTCTTCTCCTGTTCGCGGCGCGCGTGCGCCTTGAAAAAACGATGCCCCCCGAACGGAGGGCGGCTGCTATGGTGGGCGGTACTGGGATCGAACCAGTGACCACTACGATGTCAACGTAGTGCTCTACCGCTGAGCTAACCGCCCACGCCGATCAGCCCGCCATCGTCCCAAGGGGTTGCCCCCAATGAAAAGGACGCGGGCGGAACCGCGTCGGATGGCTGGTCTATAAAAGGAGTCGGTTGGGTGTTCAAGAGGTTTTGGTGCGGCACGAAATGACGCTATAACAAGGGGAGGAGACGATTGATGACATCACCGGCCTACAGCCTTTACCGCCCCGCGCAGCGCGAGACATCGGTGATCTTCTCATCGCCTCATAGTGGCAACGAGTATCCTGCAACACTTCTGTCACGAAGTGCGCTGGACGAACGCACCATCCGTTCCTCGGAAGACGCCTTTGTGGACGAGCTTTTTTCGGGTGCGCCGCTGGTCGGCGCGCCGCTGATCGCGGCCCGGATGCCACGCGCCTATATCGACCTGAACCGTGCGGCGGACGAGCTTGACCCGGCGCTGATCGAAGGCGTGGTCCGCACGCCGCACAACCCGCGCGTCAATTCGGGGCTTGGGGTGATTCCCCGCGTCGTGGCCAACGGGCGCGCGATTTATCGCGGCAAGATTGCCCTGCTGGAGGCGCAGACCCGGATCGACCGGCTGTGGCACCCCTATCATGCGGCCTTGCGCGATCTGATAGACGAAAGCCTGACCCAGTTCGGCGAGGCGGTGCTGATCGATTGCCATTCGATGCCGCATGAGGCGATCGAGGCCCATGCCCGTGCCGGCGAACCCCGGCCCGAAGTGGTGCTGGGTGACCGTTTCGGGGCTGCGGCCGGCCGCGATGTGATGGCGGCGGTTGAAGCCGCTTTTTGCGGTGCCGGCTTGCGGGTTGCGCGCAATGCACCCTTCGCCGGGGCTTACATCGCGCAGACGTACGGCCGCCCGTCGCGCAACCAGCATGTCGTGCAGATCGAGATCGACCGCGCGCTTTACATGGACGAAGCGCAGGTTCTGCGACGTGATGATTTCGCAGCGTTTCAGCGACTGATCACCGACGTGGTGGCGCAGATCGCTGGCTTTGGCCGCCTTGGTCTGCCGCTGGCGGCTGAATAGGGCCGGGGCCAAACAGCCGGGCGGACCGCAGTCAAAACGCCGTACGTCGATATTCTTCAACCGTCACAACCGGAGCAAATGTTGCAATCGCGGTCTTGAAGGCCCGGATATGGCCAGTCGCCCGGTGCAACTCCAGCGCGGCATCATCAGCCCATATCTCATGAATCATGATGACTGACGGCTGCCTTCGCGCGGTGTGAATGACATAAACCACGCAGCCCGCCTCGCGCCGCGTCGCCATGGCCGTGGCCGTGGCCAGCGCGCGCACTGCATTTGCAAGGTCAACGGCTCGGTCGGGCGCAACCTCGATCCGCGCAAAGACGACGATTTCGTCATTCATGTCCCGCACTCCCCTGCCGGGCCGCAGCGCGTACAATGTCGGTGGCGCGCTCGGCGATCATGACAACCGGGGCATGGGTGTTGCCCGAGACGATCCGCGGCATCACCGATGCGTCAGCGATCATCACGTTCTCCACGCCCCGAAGGTTCAGATTTGCATCCACGACTGCGTTCGGGTCGTCCGCACGACCCATCCGCGCGGTTCCCACAGGGTGAAAGATCGTCGTGGCGATCCGGCCTGCGGCCTCGGCCAGTGCCGCGTCGCTGTCCAGCACCTTGCCCGGAGCGACCTCGTCCGGCGCAAACTGCTGCATCCGCGACGTGGCCATCAGCCGGCGCGCCAGACGAATCGACGCAACCGCCACGTCCACATCTTCGCCGGTGGACAGATAGTTCGGTGCGATCAAAGGCGCCTTGCCCGGATCGGGTGAGGCGAGGGTCACCGTTCCCGTGCTGTGCGGCCGCAGATTGCAGACCGAAACCGTCACGGCGGAAAAGCGATCAAGCGGTTGCCCAAACGCCGCCAGTGACAGGGGTTGAACATGAAACTCCACATTGGGCGTCTCAAAGCGCGGGTGTGACCGGGTGAAGATACCCAGTTGCGACGGGGCCATCGCCATCGGGCCTGACCGGGTCAGCGCGTAAGTCGCCGCGATTCGCGCCTTGCCCCAAAGGCTTGCCGACATGTCGTTCAATGTGCGCGCGCCGGTGATTCGAAACGCCGTCCGGATTTGCAGATGGTCTTGCAGGTTTGCGCCGACACCGGGCAGGTCGCGGTGAACCGGCAGGCCGAGCCGCTGCAACTGCGCCCCCGGCCCAAGACCCGACAGCATCAGGATCTGCGGCGTGCCGATGGCCCCCGCCGTCAGCACCACACGCCCCCGCACCCCGGCCCGGCCAGGATGGCCGTCGCGCACAAAGCTCACTCCCGTCGCCCGCGCCCCTGCGATCTCCAGCCGGGTCGCCTGCGCGCCGGTCAGGATCGTCAGGTTGTGCCGTGCCTTCACCTCTGGCGGCAGGAACGCGCGCGCCGTACTCCACCGCAGGCCCGCGCGCTGGTTCACCTCGAAATACCCCGACCCTTCATTCGTGCCGGTGTTGAAGTCGTTGGTGCGCGGAATGCCAAGCTGTTCCGCCGCCTCTCGCACGGCGTCCAGAATGGGCCAGTGCAGGCGCTGACGCTCCACCCGCAACTCGCCCTCGGTGCCATGACCCGGTGCTTCGCAGTGATACCGCTCGGAACGGCGGAACAGCGGCAGCACATCGTCCCAACCCCAACCCGGCAGGCCCATCTGCGCCCAGCCGTCATAGTCGGCGGCCTGACCGCGCATATAGATCATGCCGTTGATCGACGAACACCCACCCATCACCTTGCCGCGCGGATAGGCGATGGATCGCCCGCCAAGGCCCGGCTCGGCTTCAGTCCGGTACATCCAGTCGGTGCGCGGGTTGCCGATGCAATACAGATAGCCCACCGGAATATGCACCCAAGGATAGCGATCCGATCCGCCAGCCTCGATCAGCAGGACGCGGGTCGCGGGGTCTTCCGACAGCCGGTTGGCCAGCACGCACCCGGCAGACCCCGCGCCGATGACGATGTGATCAAAGGTGCCGATGTTATCCGGCATCGCCCAGCTCTTTCAGTGCCCGCCAATGCGGAGCCATGCTATCGCCCAGCGCCGACCACAACGCAAACCGCCGGTCATACAGCGCCTTGTGCGCAGCCACCGGCGTCACCGCACGGGGCGCGGCCACCATCGCCGCCGCCGCCGCGTCAAGATCGGCAAACCGGCCCGCCCCGACCGCCGCCGCCATCGCCGCGCCCAGCGCCCCCGCTTCGGGCTGGGCGGTCACATGCACCGTCTGCCCAAGCATGTCGGCCAACATCTGCGGCCAGACCGGGCTGCGCGCCCCACCCCCCGAAAGCGTCAGGCCGGACAGTGCTAACCCCGCACCCGACAGCCGGATCAAATGGGCGCGGTGCGCGAAAGCCACCCCTTCAAACAGCGCCCGCATCAGATCGGCGGCGGTATGCCAGCCGCCCACGCCGAACATCCCGCCCCGCGCCGCCGGATCGCTGCCCGAGCCGTACAGGTAGGGGTGATACAGCGGTGCATCGGGGCGCATCGGGGCCGTCGCCGCCATCCGGTCGGCGGTGGCAAAGGCATCTGCCCCCATCATGGCATGGGCGACCCATTCCAGATTGGCCGCTGAAGTAGCCGAATTCTCCATCGCCATGAACCGGCCCGGTGCGATACCGCAGGACATGAAAGCGGCCGGAACCGGGGCTGCGACCACAGCCTGATTGACGCTCCACGTTCCCAGAATTACCGAAGCCTGCCCGATCCGGGTGACACCGGCCCCTACCGCCCCCGCCACCACATCGAAGAATCCCGCGACTACCGGGGTGCCTGCGGCAAGTCCGGTCCGCGCGGCGGCCTCGGGCGTGACCACGCCCGCAACATCGGTCGGCCACAGCAGGCGTGGCAACAGGTGCCGGAACGCGGACAGCCCGTAGGCGGCCATCAGCCCCTCATCATAGGCGTTGCGTGTCAGGTCCAGCAGGCCCGCACCCCCCATGTCGGACACATCCGACACGATCTGCCCGGTCAGGGAATGGGTCACCAGATCCTTGCACATCACCACATGGTGCGCCCGCGCAAAGGTATCGGGCCGGTGCCGCGCCATCCACGCCATAAGCGTCGGCGTCTGCGAGGCCCAGGGCCGCTGCAACGCAATCGCGCCCGCACGGTCCGCCGTGCCATCCGCCTGCCACCCGTCGACAATGCCGGAGGCGCGGGTATCCAGCGACTGGATCGCGGCCAGCGGTTCAGCATCCGCATCCAGCAGATAAAGACCGTTGCCATGCCCCGAAGACCCTATGCCAGCCACATCCGCGCCGGTGCGGCCCGATTTGGCCAGAACCTCGACAATCAGGCTGTCCAGATCGCGGCGCAGGCGGGCGATGTCACGCTCGACCATGCCGGGGGCGGGGCTGATGCCGCCGGTGTCACGATGCGCGCGGGCAAGCTCTGCCCCGGTGGCATCGAACAGCACCGCTTTCACGCCGGTATTGCCGGCGTCTATTCCCAGAAAGGACGTCATGCAGCGCTGCCCTGTTGGTAGATGCCCCAGGCCGTTGCCGCATCGGCCCCGTCATGGATCATCGCCATCAATGCGGCCACCACGGCGCGGGGGTTGGCATGTTGATAGATGTTGCGCCCGTAAACCATCCCATGCGCGCCCTGTGCCATCAGCGCGGCAGAGGTATCAAACACCCCGCGCAGATCGGCCTTGCCGCCGCCGCGCACCAGCACCGGGCAGCGCGCAGCCTGCACCACCTGATGAAAATCGCCCGGATCACCGGTCGGGTCGGCCTTGATGATATCGGCCCCCATTTCGCGGGCAAGGCGCACCAGCGTCACCACCTTTTCGGTATCGCCGTCCACCAGATAGCCGCCGTTTTCATTCGGCTGCATGACCAGCGGCTCGATCATCATGGGCATGCCGTATTTCTCGCAGTCATTGCCCAGACGGCTGATATTGGCCACGCATTGGCGAAACAGCGCAGGCTCGTCCGGCAGCATGAACAGGTTGACCACGACGCAGGCCGCATCCATCCGCAGCGCGGGCAGGATCGGGTCGGCCTCGTTCTGCAACAGCGCCCACATCTCGCGGTGGCGGGTGCGGTTATAGGGGTTGCCCATATCCACCCGCATCACCAATGCGGGACGATTTTCGCCGGGCAGCGACTGCAGCAGGTCCGACTGACCATAGTTCATCTGAATTGCATCGGGCCTCGCCTCGGCCAGCATCCGCACGACGCTGCCCATGTCTTCCAGCCCGGTCATGAACGACGGCTCGTTGCACACGCCGTGATCTATCGCCACATCAAGACAGCGGCCCTGACGCAGCAGACGGTTCAGACGGACTTTCTTCGTGACATACATGGGGCGGTCCTTTCAGGTTCGGGCGGGCTGCACGCGATGGTGCCGTGCAAGCGTGGCGCGCAAACGGTCGATTGCGGCATCGGTTTCGGGCTGGGTCCAGTTCAGGGCCGCACCAAGCAGGGGCGCGGTTTCCGCCATCAGTGCGGCGGTCACGCGACCCTCGATGCCCAGCGACGTGCGGCGCATCAACAGGTCGGACAGGTCGCGGACCTTTTCATGGGCGACCAGCCACAGGCATTCGCGCCGCGAATGATCGGGGGCTGTGGCAAGCGGGGCATCGGGGGCGGCCACCAGAAACGCCGCCGCCATTGCGGCCCGGCTGCCATATCGTTGAACCAGCGTGTCCATCCGCGCCCGCGGCAAGCCGTGCAGCGCCGCCTGCTGCTCGATCCAGGCGGCCAGCGCCGCGCCCTGCGGCAGATCGCGCCCGCCGCCGATGGGCAGGTTTTCGGTTCCCACCCGGCGGGTCAGGCCCAGGCGGGCAAGGGCAAGGTCGGCCACCTCGGCCCCAAAGGCACGAAACGTTGTCCATTTGCCACCGATCAGCGTCAGCACCGGGCGCGGGCCGGTGGCATCGACCTCGACCGAATGGTCGCGGCTGATCCGGGCCGTCGCCCCGGCCTGACTGATCGGCAAGGGACGCACGCCGGTAAAGACATGCACAATCTGATCGTCACTGATCGACAGATCCGGAAACACGTTGTGCAACGACGCCAGCATATAGGCCTTCTCGTCGGCACCACACAGCGCGCTGTCAGGGTCATCAACCCGGATATCGGTGGACCCAACCATCGACAGGCCAAGGTGGTTGAACGCGATACAGATGCGCCCGTCGCGGTTTTCATAGTAGACCATATGGTCGGCCAGCGCCGCCGCAAGCTCCACGTTGCGGATCATCAGGTGCGATCCCTTGGTACCCTGCACGCGGGCGCGGTTCTGGCCGGGCCGCAACAGGCGTTCCACCCGGTCGACCCATGCCCCTGTGGCATTCACCACAAGGCGCGGCGTGATGCGGCCCGTCTCGCCCGTAAGCCGGTCGCGCCACAGCAGCGCATCACCCTCGGCACCGACAAGCTCGGTATAGGTAAAGGCGCGGGACGACGTGCAGGCTTCGGTATCAAGGATCATCTCCACCCCCAGCCGTTCCGGCAGGGTCACCCGGGCATCGTGATACAGCACGCCGCCCACGGCTTCGGGCGTGATCCCCGGCACCATCCGCGCCAGCCGCGCCCGCGACAGGCCGCGATGCCGGGCCAGGCTGCGGCTTTGCCATGACAGAATGTCATACAGCGTCAGACCCAGCCGGACCATCACACCGGGGCGCGCGGCGGGTTTGCGCGCCGCCCCGAAAAAGCTGGCAATCGTCGGCAAGGTGCCTTTCCACCAATGGCCGAGCGGCACCACCGTTGGCAGCGGAAAGACCACATGCGCCGCATTCCGCAGCAGGCGATCCCGCTCCAGCAGCGATTCCTGCACCAGCCGGAACTCGCCATTCTCCAGATAGCGCAAGCCGCCGTGAACCATCCGGCTGAGCGCCGCACTTGCCCCTTCGCAGAAATCCCCGCGCTCGATCAGCACGACATCGACACCCTGCAGGGCCAGTTCGCGGAAGGTGCTGATGCCGTTGATACCGCCGCCGATGATCAGAACGTCCGGCGCGTCAGGGATGCGGGGCGGGGCCATTGTCAGACCGCCTGTGCGACCGGCGCAAGGTGACGGGCAGCAGCGGCGTCGATGGTGGCAAGGTCTGTGGCTGACAGACGCAGCGTTCCGGCACGGGCATTCTCGCGCGCCTGATCCGCGTTGCGCGCCCCGCAAAGTGAAAACGTGATGCCCGGTTGCGCCAGCGTCCAGGCAATCACCAACTGACCGACATCTGCCGCATGGGTTGCCGCAAGCGGGGCCAGTTCGGCGGCAAACTCATGCACCCGCGCGCGGTTTTTCGACGAAAAGCGCGGGTTGCTGCCGCGCAGATCGTCGCCGTGAAAGACGCGCTGCGGCGGGATCGTTCCGGTCAGCAGCCCAAGCGCCAGCGACGAGTAGCTCAGCACCGAAACCCCGGCCTCGCGGCAGATCGGCAGCAAGGTCTGCTCCAGCCCCCGGTCCAGCATGTTATACGCCTCTTGCACGCAATCCACCGGACCTGCGGCAAGATAGGCCCGCAGATCATCGGGGCTGGCGTTGGAAATACCGATCGCGCGGATCTTGCCTTCGGCTTTCAGGGCCAGCAGCGTGTCCATCGTGTCGGCGACGGGCGTGGTCGGGTCTTGCCAGTGCGTGATGTAGCAATCAACGTGATCCGTGTTCAGGCGGCGCAGGCTGGCTTCAAGCTCGGCCCGGATTGATGCGGCACCCAGATAGCGGTGGATCATCTTGTCGCCCTGCGCGACAAAGGGGCGGCCCTGATCGGTATCCCAGACAAGGCCGCATTTTGTGACCAGAACCACCTCATCGCGCCGCCCCGCAATGGCCCGCCCGACCAGTTCCTCGGCGCGCCCAAGGCCATAAGCGGGCGCGGTGTCGATCAGCGTGATCCCCGCATCAAGCGATGCCCGGATCGCGCTGACCGAGGCGTCATCATCGCCGCCGCCCCAAAGCCACCCGCCCATCGCCCAGGTGCCAAGCCCCACCGCCGTTGCGGCGATGCCGCATTTTCCCAGCGTCCGTTCAAGCTGCATGGTTCGGTCCCCCCATCAGATCGACCACATCCTTGGCGGTGCGCCCGTCGGTAATCAGCGTGCCGATCCGGTCGCCGCGCAGGGCGGCGGCAATGGGATCGGCTTTTCGGGTTCCCGACGCGATGGCGATGCGGCGCGGAATACGCCCCAGATCGTCCAGCGACAGGGCAACCAGACAGCGGTTTGACGGGTGGTCACACGGCTGACCTTGCTCGTCGATCAGATGCGCCAGCAACTCGCCACGCGCCCCGGCGTGAGCCAACGTGGTCCGGTCGACATTGTCGGTCAGCGTCAGGTAAGTGCTATCATCCGCCTGCACAGACCCTATTCCGAACAGTGCTACATCGGCCTTGCGTGCCATTTCCAGCACCCCGGCGATGGTCGATACCGACAGCAGCGCCTGACGCTCATCCGGTGTGGCACCGAACACCGGTGCATGCAGTTGCACCGCCGTGCCGCCCAGCTTTTCGGCCAGTGCCACTGCTACATGGTTGACGTCGGTATGAAACTTGCCCTGCACCCCGCCCGTCGCAGGTACCACACGCACATCGAACCGGCGCGCGGGTTTCAGCGCGTCGATCAGTGCGCACATCGCAACGCCACCGGATACGGCAATGGTCATGCCGTCCTGCAAATCGTCCAGCAGCGTGGTCGCCGCCGCATCCGCAACCGCGGCCAGAACGATGGCCGGATCGGTTGACGGCGCATAGGCCGCCACGCAGGCATCAAGCCGCCCAAGCCGCTTCAGCGTCGCGGCAAGCCCCGTCTCAGGGCCGAACGGCGCATGAATGCGGATCTCGACAAAGCCGCGTTCATGGCCCTCTTTCACCATCCGGTTGACGGTGGCGGGCGAAATACCAAGCTCTGCCGAAATATCGGCCTGGCTGCGGTGTTCCTGATAGAACATCACCAGAACGCGGTGGATGCGGCGCGACCGCTCGGCGTCGCTGTAAAGTGGGTGCGCCATGTCAGCCCCTTGCCTTGCTTGTGTTCAGAAGGTGGTCGATCGTCACGGCAACCAGCAGGATCAGGCCCCGGATGATGTCCTGCCAATAGACCGGCACATCCAGCAGGATCAGGCAGGATGACACCAGAGATAACAGTGCAGCCCCCAGCACCGCCCCCGCAATCGTGCCGGACCCGCCGTTCAGGCTGGCCCCGCCGATCACGGCCGCAGCAATGACCGAAAGTTCCATCCCGATGCCGAAAGTCGGTGTGCCGGCGCCAAAGCGGGCCATGTAGACC
>JANNWS010000016.1:0-11746 GCA_031408575.1 Rhodobacterales bacterium | reverse complement strand
GGCTGAAGCGCCTGCCACTGGTTGTCGCCGGGGTTGCGGACGGTTTGGCGGACATCTGAAGTCAGCGAGGCCGGGCGACATGGATGGCGTTTGGGTATGAAGCAGTCGGCGTGGCGATCCTTCTGACGGATCGCTACGCCGAACCAAAGATGGTGACGACTATGGCTGGATCTTGACCCATACGCCTTCAACCCGAACGATGACCGGTTCGCCACAATGGAAACGGTAGTATGTGACGCCGGCAGTCTGCACCTTGTGCACGTCATACCGCGGACGAAGGTCATCTGCTGGCATGAAGCGTGTCGCGACATGGGCCTCGGAGCACACTTCCTGACGCGGTGAAACGATCATTTCGCGCATCGGCTTGCCGACACCAAATGCGTTGGCGGCAATTGAAACGGGGATCGCGCTGGGATGCCGGCAGATGAAACTTGCATCGAGGTGTACCTTGTCGATCCACTTGACGCGCACGACAGAGCCAGAGATCGTGCGGATCTCGTCGCGTAGACGAAGTGCCTCGATCGGCAGATCTCCAAAAGCGGTCCCGACCCGCGCCTTCCCGCCGAAACCTGGCAGGTTCCATTCGATCGCGGCGGTTTCTTCCTTGTGCGAAGCAATCCTGCTTTGAGACAAAGAAGCGCTGACAAGGACAGACTTGAGGATGTCATCGTCGCCCAGAGTAGTCTTGACAATCATAATACCGTTCACCATTCAAAGTTGTCCAATTGTGCCACTGGCACGAAATAGACCGTTCCATCGCTTTGTGACCAACGGCTTATCCGAAGCAAACCGCTTGTCCTGACCTGCAATACCAATCACAGCAGAACTTCATATTACTCCCCATCTTTGGCCATACAAACTGGTCTAATTGGTCAGGTCCGCTGAAACATTCGTATACAGTTGCCTGAAGCCAGCGTGATTGTGTTCCCTTAAGCGATCATCCGGGTTCGAAGGGTGATATGCGTGAAAGGATGGCCGCTGACGTTGTTCGCGCGCGATGCCCGTGTTGGGGGCGAACAACTACTTCGCCGAAAGGGGCGTGCCGGGCTGGGCTTTAATCAGCCATCAAACGATCTGGCACACCACATCACGGACCTAACCCTTTACCCTGTTCACATGGCCCATCTTGCGGCCCGGTCGCGCCTCGGTCTTGCCATACAGATGCAAAGCCGCATTCTTTTCGCGGGCGATCTGCGGGATGCGGGCAATCTCGTTGCCGATCAGGTTTTCCATCGTGACGTCCGAATGGCGCGCCCCGTCGCCCAGCGGCCAGCCTGCGATGGCGCGGATGTGCTGCTCGAACTGGTCCACAGCGCAACCGTTCTGCGTCCAGTGGCCGGAATTGTGAACGCGGGGGGCTATTTCATTTACGATTAGTCCTTCGGGGGTGACGAACAACTCCACCCCCATTACGCCGACATAGTCTAGCGCTGTCAGGATGCGGGCGGCGGCCAGAATGGCGTCGCTACGCTGACCGGGGGTCAGGCGGGCGGGAACGGTGGTGGAATGCAGGATGCCGTCACGGTGGATATTCTCGCCGGGGTCATAGCAAGCGACAGAGCCGCCGGCGCTGCGGGCAGCGATCACCGACACCTCATGCGTGAAAGGAATGAAACCCTCCAGCACGGCGGAGGCACCCTGCATCGCGGTAAGGGCCGCCGCCGTATCGGCCGGCGATTTGATCCGGGCCTGCCCCTTGCCATCGTAGCCCAGTCGGGTGGTTTTCAGGATCGCCGGAACGCCGATCTTTGCCAACGCCAGCGCAAGGTCAGCGGCGGTGGAAACGGCGGCGTAAGGGGCGGTGGCAAGACCAAGGCCGTTGAGGAAATCCTTCTCAGCGATGCGATCCTGGCTGATCGCCAGGGCGCGGCGGTTGGGCCGGATGGGCCGCGCGGCCTCGAGCAGATCAAGGGTGGCAGTGGGTATGTTCTCGAACTCATAGGTAATGACATCGACGCTGGCGGCAAAGGCGGCAAGGGCGGTTTTGTCATCGTAGCCGGCGGTGGTCAGGGTGTGGGCCACGTCGGCGGCGGGGCAAATTGCCGAAGGTTCATAAATATGCGTGCGAAAACCAAGACGGGATGCTGCGACAGACAGCATCCGCCCCAATTGCCCGCCGCCAAGGATGCCGATGGTGGCCCCAAGGCGCAGCGTGTCAGTCATCTTGCGGTTCCTCGGGGATCGAAGCGGACAGAGCGCTGCGCCAATCCTCCAGTCGCTGGGCAAGGTCTGCGTCACCAAGTGCCAGGATGGCGGCGGCCATCAGGCCGGCATTGACCGCCCCTGCGCCGCCAATGGCCATCGTGGCGACCGGATAGCCCTTGGGCATCTGGACGATGGAGTAAAGGCTGTCGATGCCCGACAGCGCCTTGGACATGATCGGCACTCCGATGACTGGAATTCGGGTTTTCGACGCCATCATGCCGGGCAGGTGCGCTGCCCCACCCGCCCCCGCGATGATCACCTGCAAGCCGCGCTCAACCGCGGTGGTGCCATAGGACCAAAGCCTGTCAGGTGTGCGGTGGGCCGAGACGATGCGCGCTTCCCAGGTGACGCCCAGATCGTCCAGCACCTCGGCCGCCTCTTTCATCGTGGGCCAGTCCGACTGGCTGCCCATGATAATTCCCACCTGCACGCCCATTCACGCCCCCGGTCAACCACCAAGCGCGCACTATAACCGCGAGGGGCGCAGGGGCAAGGTTCAGGCGATAATGTCGGGGATCAGATCATCCTCGATCCGCACGATCTTGTCCTTCAGCGCGAGTTTCTGTTTTTTTAAGCGCTGCATCGTCAAGGCATCGGCGCGCCCGCCCGAGGCCAGTGCGTGGATTGCGTCGTCAAGATCGCGATGCTCGCGCCGCATGACTTCGAGGCGGATGCGGAGCATCTCTTCGATGTTGAGTTCGGTCGGGGCGTTCATCTGGCTGTGCTCAAGTCCTTGAGTCGTCGCTTGGTGTCTGAATATAGCGACTATCGGGATTTGCGGGAAGAAATCTGGGGCTTTCATGGGGCTTGTGCAACCCGCTGCCCCGCCCCATATTTCCATCGAAAGCCGCTCACACTGAGGGCCCAGGCCAAATGTCGCTTGAATCTGAGGGCATGATTGATGACGAAACTGACCTTTGGGGCGCATCCCCATCTTCTGGGGTTCGAACAGCTTGAACGGCTGGTCGAGCGTACGGCGAAAACCGCCTCGGAAGGCTACCCCCCGTTCAATATCGAAGCTGTGGCCGAAAATGCCTATCGTATCACGCTGGCCGTCGCAGGGTTCCGCGAGGACGATCTTGCGATTACGGTCGAGGACCGGCAACTGGTTATCCGCGGTCGACAGGGCGAAGAGGATTGCACGCGGGTGTTTCTGCATCGTGGCATTGCCGCCCGCGCCTTCCAGCGCAGTTTCGTGCTGGCTGACGGGGTGGAAGTGGCGGGGGCGACGATGGAAAACGGATTGCTGCATATCGATCTGCACAGGCAAGCCCCTGAGACGGTGGTGCAGACGATCAGGATCGGGCGCGGATAAGGAGAATGCGGATGAACACCAGATTTGACGTCATGCCGAAGGACGGCGAAGAGATTGTCTATATCCTGCCGGTGGCCGTGGCCGACCTGTCGGATGAATTGCGTGAGCAGGCCGAGGGGATCCAGACGCTCTATGCCGTGCATCGCCCCAATGGCGAGCGTGTGGCGCTGGTCAAGGATCGCTGGATGGCGTTTGCTCTGGCACGCCAGAATGACCTCGCGCCGGTGAACGCGCACTGAGATTTGCAGAAACGCCATCTATTCAATTTGATTAAAATTCGGCTTCTTCTCGGCTTAAATACCCCACGGGGGTCCGGGGGTGTGAAACCCTCGGACGGTTGAACCAAAGTGCTGCAGTTTCGATTTGCGGGTTGTAATGACAAAGGCCCCGGAGAAATCCGGGGCCTTCAGCGTGACTGTGGCGGGCCTATGCGGTGATCAGTCCCATCTGTTCCAGCTTCAGGATCACCTGATGGGCGCAATGATCGACTTCGGTATTCTCGGTATCAAGGCGCAGCTCCGGCGTCGTCGGGGCCTCGTAAGGGTCCGAGATACCGGTGAATTCCTTGATCTTGCCTTCACGCGCCAGCTTGTAGAGACCCTTGCGGTCACGCCGTTCGCATTCCTCCACCGACGTCGCGATGTGAACCTCGATGAAAGCGCCGTATTGTTCGACCATCTCGCGCACGGCCCGTCGTGTGGCGGTGTAGGGGGCGATGGGCGCGCAGATGGCGATGCCGCCGTTCTTGGTGATCTCGGAGGCGACATAGCCGATGCGCTTGATGTTGATGTCGCGGTGTTCCTTGGAGAACCCAAGCTCGGACGAGAGGTGTTTGCGTACCACATCGCCGTCCAGCAGCGTCACCGGACGACCGCCCATTTCCATCAGCTTGACCATCAGCGCATTGGCAATGGTGGATTTCCCGGACCCCGAAAGGCCGGTGAAGAACACGGTGAACCCCTGCTTCGAGCGTGCGGGCGAGGTGCGGCGCAATTCTGTCACGACCTGCGGGAACGAGAACCAGTCGGGAATCTCCAATCCTTCTCGCAGGCGGCGGCGCAGTTCGGTGCCGGAAATGTCCAGCACGGTGGAACCTTCCGGCACCTCGTCGATCGGATAGTACTGGGCCTTTTCCTGCACAAAGACCATCTGTTTGAAATCGACCATCTCGATGCCGATTTCCTTTTGATGCTCGGCCACCAGAACCTGTGCGGCGTACGGATCGTAGAAATCCTGCCCGGCGCTGTTCTTGCCCGGTCCGGCGTGATCGCGGCCCACGATGAAATGGGTCAGCCCGTGGTTCTTGCGGATGATCGCGTGCCAGAGCGCCTCGCGCGGGCCGGCCATCCGCATGGCCAGGTTCAAAAGCGACAGATGCGTGGTCGAGGACGGGTATTGATCGAGCACCGCCTCATAGCACCGCACGCGGGTGAAATGATCGACATCTCCCGGCTTGGTCATGCCCACGACCGGGTGGATCAGCAGGTTCGCCTGCGCCTCACGTGCGGCGCGGAAGGTCAGTTCCTGGTGCGCGCGGTGCAGCGGGTTGCGGGTCTGGAAGGCCACGACGCGGCGCCAGCCCAGCTTGCGGAAGTAGGCGCGCAGTTCGTTCGGGGTGTCGCGGCGGGCCTTGAAATCATAGTGCACCGGCTGCTGGATGCCGATGACCGGGCCGCCCAGATAGACTGGTCCGGCGGTATTGTGCAGGTAGTTGACGGCGGGGTGGGCCAAGTCGTCGGCGCCGAATACCTTTTCGGCTTCCAGCGCCTTGCCCGGGGTCCATTTGTCGGTGACCGACAGGATGGCAAGGATAACGCCTTCCAGGTCGCGCAGCGCAATGTCTTCGCCCGGCTCAACCTTGTCCGCGAAGGCCTGCGAGATATCCAGCGTCACGGGGATGGGCCAGAGCGCGCCATCCGCAGTTCGCATGTTGGCCAAGACGCCATCATAATCGGCTTGCGACTGAAATCCGCGCAGCGGATAAAATCCGCCGTTCATCAGCAGTTCCAGATCGCAGACCTGACGCGGCGTCAGATCCCAGGACGGCAGATTGCCCGCCTCGACCTTTAGTTTGGCGGCAGAGTCGGACGATACGTAAAGCTCGGGAATAGGAGAATGGTTGGAAAGCAGCATGTCGGGCCTGACCTTTGAAAACTTCTGTATTTTACGCGAGGCTTGTCACCAGCATCAACGCAAGGTGATTAGCCCGCGAAAGCGGCCAAATTCAAGCAGCGCCGGTCATTCTGCGAGAAAAGTGACAATTTTTTCTGCACTGCGGCAAAGTCGCGACAACCATCCCAGATGTTGCGATTGATGGGTCTGTTGTCCCGCGTGGGGCGACAACAGCCTGTATTGCGTCCTTTTAAGAAACGTCAGCCGGACCCTCAGGAATGCCCTGCCAGAAACTTCTCCGCATCCAGCGCCGCCATGCAGCCCATTCCAGCGCTGGTGACGGCCTGGCGGTAGATATGGTCCGTCAGGTCGCCGGCCGCGAAAACGCCGGGGATCGAGGTGCGGGTGCAACCTGCTTCGACCGTGACATAGCCGCCCGAATGCAGATCAAGCTGATCTTTCACCAGCTCCGATGCGGGGGCATGGCCGATCGCCACGAAAAAACCGGCGCAGGGGATGTCGGTCGTCTCGCCAGTGTTCACGTTGCGGGCGCGCACGGCAGTGACGCCGCGCGGGGCGGCATCGCCGATGACCTCGGTCACGTCATGGTGCCACAGGACGGTGATTTTCGGGTGTTTGAACAGGCGGTCCTGCATGATCTTTTCGGCGCGAAGCGTGTCGCGGCGATGAATTAGCGTCACTTTGGTGGCAAAGTTGGTCAGAAACAGCGCCTCTTCCACCGCCGTGTTGCCGCCGCCGATCACGACGACTTCTTTCCCGCGATAGAAAAAGCCGTCGCAGGTGGCGCAGGCCGATACGCCAAAGCCCTTGAAATGTTCCTCGGACGGCAGGCCCAGCCATTTCGCCTGCGCCCCGGTGGCGAGGATCACCGCATCGGCGGTGAAGGTGTTGCCGCTGTCGGCCTGTGCGGTGAAGGGGCGCGCGGACAGATCGAGCGATGAGATGTGATCCGAAATAACCTCGGCACCCATCGCTTCGGCATGGGATTGCATGCGGATCATCAGATCAGGCCCCATTACATGGGTGTCGCCCGGCCAGTTTTCCACTTCGGTGGTAATGGTCAGTTGGCCGCCGGGCTGAATGCCCTGCACCAGAATGGGGTTGAGCATGGCACGCGAGGCATAAACCGCCGCAGTGTAGCCTGCAGGGCCGGAGCCGATGATCAGAACCCTGGTGTGCCGCGTCTCGCCCATAACCTGACCCCTCATGTCTTGATTGGCCGCTTGATATAGGCGGAAGCCGCAACATGGGAAAGGGGCTGTGGCTGCAGGGCGGCGTTGTTAAAAGCGAAGGGTATGGCGGCGCGCGAGGAAAGGTCGCAGCCTGCGGCGCGGATATTTGGGCAAAGATGAAGGGCGCGGAAGCTGGATTTACAGTTGGGTTGCGTGTGGGAGTGACTTGGCGAAAGAATATTGCGCTATCCGGGGCTAATCCCTACATTCCGGCACGAAGAGGAGACCCCATACATGGCCGGATCGAAGCTCGACCCCATAGATCGCCATATCCTGGCAGAATTGCAGGCCGATGGGCGCATGACGAATGTGGAACTGGCCAAGCGCGTGGGCATTTCTGCGCCGCCCTGTCTGCGTCGGGTTCGGACGCTGGAGGAGGCGGGCTATATCCGTGGCTATCACGCCGATATCGATGCGCGCGAACTGGGGTTTGAGGTGCAGGTCTTTGCGATGGTGCGCTTGCAGAGCCAGGCCGAGGTGGACCTGTCAGCGTTCGAGGCGCGGGCGGTGGCGTGGCCTCTGGTGCGCGAGTGCCACATGCTGAACGGCGAGATCGACTTTATCCTGAAATGCGTGGCACCGGACCTGTCGACGTTTCAGCGCTTCCTGACGGCGGAATTGACCGCTGCGGACAATGTGGCGAGTGTCAAAACCTCACTCGTCATCCGATGCGCCAAGGATGAGCCGGGACTGCCGTTCGATGTGCTGGAAGACCGCCTTCGCAAGACCGCGTGAATAGCAAAAAGGCGGCCCTTGGCGATGTTTCAGAGGTCACACCAAGGCCGCCTTTTGCGCAATCAAGCAGTCCAGACCCAAGCCCACATACGATCAGCTGATCCAGATGGACCAACGCGACCTTCGGGCAGGAAGGAACACCACAATTAACGGTGGCGTGACGGCGCCAAGTTGTCAAAGTTCCGTCTCGATCCGCTTAAATCTGGCGACAGTGGCGCAGTGCGCACAGCATTGTCTTCGATGCGGCATCCTATGGTGCAGAAATCGAATGCAATCTGCGTTTTTTGGGTGGCTCTGTTCTTGAAACGATTCGCATCGTGCAGCGGTCCGACAGGCCGTTTCAGCGCGCGGCGAGGCCGGGCTTTCGGACCGGAGCAGTTACGGCGACCGGGATTGGGACAAGGATCGGCCATTGACGCAAACCGCGCGCCCAAGGCAGGGTTACGGCGATGTCCTGGCTGGCGGCGAGGACGGACTTCAGCCAGCGGCGGTTCTTGGTCATCGGACGGCTCCTTTTGGCGACGGGCGGGTTGTGGATTCGCCCCTGTTGCGGCCAGTCTGACCACAGTGACAGAGTGCTGGAGCATTGCGGCAGCGATTTGGCCCCGGGCGTCGCATGCTGTGTAGGCCGGGTTGAGCTACCAGTTGCTACACAAGCCATTGTAAAGTAATAGTAAATATCACAGTAGGAAGAAGATTGCCATGACAGGGCCGGAACGTTCCGCAAGCTTTTGCCGCAATTGTCGGGCGGATCTAGAGTCGGATCACCGAAATCAACCGACCGTAATCCGCTTCGCGGGCATGGGTGGCGCGGCGGAAGGAATAGAAGCGGTCGGGATCGCGGTAGGTGCAATGGCGCGTCCATTCCGCGTCGCCAATGCCTGCCGCTCGAAGGCGGTGCAGACCATAACCCGGCAGGTTGAACAGATAGCGATCATCCTTGCCCTGCACAAAAAAGCGGGCATTGCCGGGGTCGTCGTCAAGGAAGCCGTCCATAAACTCGCGTCCGACCTCGTAAGCGGTTTGGCTGATCGTGGGGCCGATTGCGGCGCGGATTCGGGTGCGGGTGGCTCCAAGGCGTTCCATGGCGTCGATGGTCGCTTCCAGCACGCCGTCGCGTGTGCCGCGCCAACCGGCATGGGCCGCCCCGATCACACCGGCATGCGTGTCGGCAAAAAGCACGGGCTGGCAATCGGCGGTCAGCACGCCAAGGGCGAAGCCGGGGGTCGCGGTCACCATTGCGTCGGCGCGGGGACGGTCGGCAAGCGGCGCAATGACGTGGATCAGATCCGCCGAATGAACCTGATTGAGCGTGACGAGGTGGGTCAGAGGCACGCGCATGGCATCGGCCACGCGGGCGCGGTTGATCTCCACCGCATCGGTCAGATCCGAACTGCCGGGGCCGCAGTTCAGGCCGGAAAAGATTCCGGAGGACGCGCCGCCCTTGCGGGTGAAGAACCCGTGGCGGATCGGGGAAAGGGCGTCCGAGGTCAGGATTTCAAGCATCAGTCAAATCCGGGCGGGGGTGGCAGCCCTGATGGGTGCAATGCCAGCGCCTTGAACAACCTTCCCATTTCTTCGGGGTGGGTCAAGCGGCGAAGTGCGGCGATATGGGCCGTGAGCGCCGCACCTTCCAGCCGCGCAGCCAGCGCCCGTGCTCGCGCCACGATGCCGAGGCGTTCCAGCAGCACCCCCTGCGGGATCAGGGCGGTCACCGCGCAGGGGAAAGCAGCGCGGGCCAGAGCCTCGAAATCGACATGGGCGGTGAGATCGGCAAAGCCGGGGCTTTCCAGCGGATCGGCGAAGGCGTGGTGCCTGAGCGCCTGCAATGTGTCCCCTCGCGAGCGCCAGTCGCCGTAGTCGAGGATCAGGGCTGTGCCGCCATCTGCGGCGATGCAGGCTGCGATCTGCGCAACGATGCCGGTGGCGGGGGCGCAGGTTTCCACGATCTCGCCGGGCGCTGTGTCGGACAGGCGGTGTTGCAGGCCGGCGAGGTGCGCGGGCGCAGAGAAGCCGAAGGTCAGGGAATCGTCCTGAAGGCCGACCAGCCGTTCCTGCCAGCCTGCCGGGTGGCGCAGGAACTGGCGGATCGGAAGGGCATCGAAGAACTCGTTCGCCAGCAGGAAAAGCGGGGCGTCGGGCAGGTGTTCCACCCCGTCGATCCAGCAGGCGGGGTGGGGGGAAAGGGTTGCGCGTTGAAGCGCGCGCAGGCGGGGTGACGCCTCGATCAGCGTGACCTGGGCCGCGGCGTGAAAGCCCGCCACGGTGCGCGTGGTGCGCAGTACGTCGGCCATCAGCGTGCCGCGACCGGGGCCGATTTCCGCCAAAGTAAAGGCCGAAGGCGCGCCCTGATCAAGCCAGCTTTGCGCAAGGCAGAGACCCAGCACCTCACCGAACATCTGGCTGATTTCGGGTGCAGTGGTGAAATCGCCCTGCGCGCCGAAAGGTGCCTGCGTGGTGTAGTAGCCGTGTTCGGGATGCAGCAGGCAGTCGGCCATATAGTCAGCCACGGTGATTGGCCCCGTGGCCCGGATGCGGTGGATCAGCAGATCGGCCAGCGCCGTCATGCGCGCCGTCTGGCCCAGACAATCAGTCCACCCCGCCCACGATCATCGGCAGCGACAGAAGCTGCCCCATGCTGAGGCCGGCGGACCCAAGGCGGATCACATGGCCAAAGGGGTTGTCGGGGGTGATGTATTGCGCGTCGGCCTGACGGAAGAACTCAACAAAGAACCGCGCTGCCCCATATCCCGCAAGGAACAACCCGACCGTCTGACCCGGACGCTTCAGCCATCCCCGGCGCAGCACCAGATAGAGCAGCGCAGCACCCAGCAGCAGCCCCTCAAGTGCCGCCTCGTAAAGCTGCGACGGGTGGCGGGCGCAGACATCGATCACTCCCGCGCAGGTCTGGGCGGCGTCACCCGGAAAGGCCACGCCCCATGGCATCGTGGTGGGGCGGCCCCAAAGCTCGGCGTTGATGAAATTGGCAAGGCGCCCAAGAAGCAGGCCCGGCGCGGTCGCCACCGCCAGTGCATCGGCGGCGGGCAGCATCGGGATGCGTTCCTTGCGGCAATACAACATGGCGGCGGCGGCCACGCCAAGGAAACCTCCGTGGAACGACATGCCGCCTTCCCAGACGCGCAGGATCTGGGCGGGGTTCGCAAGATATTGGGCAGGCTGGTAGAACAGCACGAACCCCAATCGGCCGCCGATGATCACGCCAAGGATGATCCAGGTCAACAGGTCTTCCACCTGCTGGGTGGTCATCGGCGGGGCATCGCGCCACAGGGCGGGGCGGCGCATCAGGCCGGTCACGATGCGCCAGCCGATCACCAGCCCAGCGATATAGGCCAGCGCATACCAGCGCAGCGCCAGCGTCATTCCGAACAGATCGACCGAGATCAGTTCGGGCGAGATGTCGGGAAAGGGGATATAGGTCATCACGGCTCCTGCAACGGATGCGCGGTTTTCCGGGCTGGCTGCGGCGATGTCAACCTTGTGCGGGCGCGGTCCGCAGACCATATTGGCTTCAACCGATGGAGGTTTCCAATGCAGAACCGCAACAAGTTTTTTGACGACATGTCGCAACTGATGACCAACGCGATGGGTGTGGCGCAGGGCGCGAAAACCGAGGCCGAGACGGCGATGAAAGGTTTCGTCGACCGCTGGCTGGCCGACCGCGATTTCGTGACGCGCGAAGAATTTGACGCGGTTCGCGCGATGGCGCAGAAGGCGCGCGAAGAGAATGCGTCACTGGCGGCGCGGATTGCCGTGCTCGAGACGTCGGGCGCGAAGAAAAAGGGCTAAGGGTTCAGGCCGAGATTGTCAGGGAACGGCGACGCATTCTTCGATTTTTAGCGGCGAAGCAGTGAGTAGTTCCGTCTCGGGCTATGCCATTTGGGCGAAAGATTGGCTGAAATGAACCGCACTGCGCCAGTAACTATCTGCCCAATTCAGTTCCAGAGTAGAGCCTGGGACCTAGCTGGTGTTTGATCCCACGGTTTGATGGTGCGATCTTTTCGCAGGAATGGAAGGAAGCACTATGGGACAGGTTCGTCACGGGAGCGCCACGACCACGCACGCTGTCAGAGCAGCAATACAGCGATCGCAAGCTTCGCTCGCGCAG
>JANNWS010000015.1:0-4422 GCA_031408575.1 Rhodobacterales bacterium | reverse complement strand
TCACAACATCCGAAAGATTCTGGCCCACCTCAGGGCTTTGCTTGCGCTGATCATCGCCGCAGTCTGGGCAATCCTTCTTCGGACAAACCTCGCTCAGCAGACCACCAAAACAGCATGAATGCGTTGTTCAGGACGAACTAGATAATGTCGGCTTGCGGCAATTTGGTCCTGAAAAGGGGATACACATGGTGCAAATCATGGGCTCTCTGACATTTCACATCGTGTTGATTGTCGTTTTGTGTCTGCCGCCGATGGTGCTTTTGCAGATGCTTGCTCGCCGCAAGGCATGGGCGCAAAGCGAACATTCAGGCGCGTTCCGTCTTTCGGTAATCGCCATCGTTGCCGCTTTGATATACAACATCTGCGTGGCGACCTTTGCCGCACCACGCTTTGAGGTGGCGGCAATCAGCGACGGCATGGGCATGGCGACGTTGGTTGCGCTTACCGTGTCCTGGCTCAGCATCTGGGGGGCGGTCGCACTGGGTCTTCTGGTCCGCCGCCGCAAATACCGGATGTTGACCTGAAGGCACCGGTCAGACTGCAACAGCGCTATCGTGTGCCGCGCCATTGCGCTATGCGAAATCCCATGTTGCGTCTTGCCAATCTTGCCCTGCTGATCCTGTTCCCGATCGCGTGGTTCGCACCTCTCTTGCGTGCGGGCCTGCTGCCTTTGTTCGGTCTGTCAGAAATTTCGGTCATGACCGGGCTGCAATCGCTATGGCGCACCGATGCGGCGCTTGCGCTACTGGTGACGGTACTTGCGATTTTTGCGCCTTGGCTGAAAACGATCGGCCTTGCCCTGGTTCATTTCGGCCTGCTTTCGGCTCGGGCGATGCCCGCGCTGCATATTCTGGGCAAGCTTGCGATGGCTGACGTGTTCCTGATCGCGCTTTACATCGTCGTGGTCAAAGGTGTCGGGCTTGCCACGGTCGAAACCGCGTGGGGCCTTTACCTTTTCACGTTCTGCATCCTCGCCTCAGGCGCCATCGCGTGGCGCACCGAAACCGCTAGTCGGTCCTGACAGACCTCTTCGCCTCCCACGATGAAAGCCGCAAAGGCTTGAAGAGCGCCCATCCAAAGCCCCGCCCCTTGCCGCCCCCGCCCCATTCGGGCAGGAAGGATCATGGCCAAACCGACCAACAGCTTCACCTGTTCCGCCTGCGGGGCCGTCCACCGCAAGTGGGCAGGTCGCTGCGACGCCTGCGGCGCCTGGAACTCGATCATCGAGGAAGCCCCCCTCTCAACCGCCCCCAAATCGCTCGGGGCCAAGGGCCGCACCATCGCCCTGACCGACCTCACAACCGAGGAAGCCCCCCCGCCCCGCGCCTCCTCCGGCATCGACGAACTTGACCGCGTCCTCGGCGGTGGCCTCGTCCCTGCCTCGGCCATCCTCGTCGGCGGCGACCCCGGCATCGGGAAATCCACCCTGCTGCTGCAAGCCGCCGCCAGCTTTGCGCGCCAAGGCCACAAATGCCTGTATGTCTCGGGCGAAGAGGCCGCGGCCCAGATCCGCATGCGCGCCCTGCGCCTTGGCCTGACCGACGCCCCCGTCATCCTCGCCTCGGAAACCAACCTGCGCGACATCCTGACCACGCTCGACGCCGAACGCCCCGCCCTCGCCATCATCGACTCGATCCAGACAATGTGGCTCGACACCGTCGAAAGCGCCCCCGGTTCCGTCTCACAGGTCCGGGCTGCGGCGCACGAACTCGTGACCTTCGCCAAGCGGCGCGGCGTCGCGGTGATCCTGGTCGGCCACGTCACCAAGGACGGCCAGATCGCCGGTCCCCGCGTGGTGGAACACATGGTCGATACCGTCCTTTATTTCGAAGGCGAACGCGGCCACCAGTTCCGCATCCTGCGCGCGGTCAAGAACCGCTTCGGCCCTGCGGATGAAATCGGCGTGTTCGAGATGACCGGCGACGGCCTAGCACAGGTCACCAACCCCTCCGCCCTGTTCCTCAGTGACCGCGACCGCCCGGCCCCCGGCTCGGTGGTCTTCGCGGGCATGGAAGGCACCCGCCCGGTCCTGACCGAAATTCAGGCCCTTGTCGCCCCCTCCCCCCTCGGCACCCCGCGCCGCACGGTGGTGGGGGTGGACTCGGGCCGCCTCTCGACCATCCTCGCCGTGCTCGAGGCACGCTGCGCCATCCCCTTCGCGGGCCTCGATGTGTTCCTGAACGTGGCTGGCGGCATGCGCGTCAGTGAACCCGCCGCCGACCTTGCCATCGCAGGCGCCCTGCTTTCCGCCCGCGAAGATGTGGCAATTCCGCCAGACATGGTGCTTTTCGGCGAAATCAGCCTCTCCGGCGCGCTCCGGCCGGTGGGCCAGACCGAAAACCGGTTGAAAGAAGCGTCAAAACTTGGTTTTTCACAGGCAATCGCGCCGACCGGATCGAAACTTGGCCCGGATCAGGGGATGCGGGTGCGCCAGATGCCCGACCTCACGGCGTTCACAGGCGAAATCTTCGGGGCAGGCTGACGCCCGACGGGAGCAGGACATGGACGGCTTTACCCTCATAGACGCCATCGTGGCGGCGGTTATCGTGCTGTCGGCGATCCTGGCCTATTCGCGTGGCCTCGTGCGCGAAGGCATGGCCATCGCCGGGTGGATCGGGGCTGCGGTGCTGGCTTACATCTTTGCGCCGCAAGCCGAACCGCTGGTCAAGGAACTGCCGGTGATCGGCGAGTTTCTGGCCGACAGCTGCGAATTGTCCATCATCGCGGCCTTTGCCGCCGTTTTTGCGGTGGGCCTTGTGGTGGCGTCTCTTTTCACCCCGCTGTTCTCATCTGCCGTGCAGCGGTCGGTGCTGGGTGGGCTGGATCAGGGGCTTGGCTTTCTTTTCGGCGTGGTGCGCGGCGTGCTGCTCGTGGCGGTCGCTTTCATTGTCTATGATCGGGCAGTTGCCACCGACACCGTCGCGATGGTCGACAATTCGCGCTCGGCCAAAGTCTTCGCCTCGTTTCAGGACGGCCTGAATGAGACGATCCCCGACGATGCGCCTGGCTGGATCGTGGGCCGCTACGAGCTGCTCGTCTCCAGTTGCAGCGCCCCCGCTGCACCCGCCGATGCCGCAGCAGCCCCAGCAGACGCGGCGCCCGTCGCACCTGCGAACTGACGGCGGCACCCACAGCGTCGTGACAACCGAATATCACAACGCCCCGTGACTCGGGGCGCCCTTGGCCTTACATGGTCTCTGACCGATGTCCCTCGGATTCGGAGTGCCTTTGCCGATGATGCGTCCCTTCCTTGCTCACCCGTTCGATGACGACAAACTGCATGAGGAATGTGGCGTCTTCGGCGTGATCGGTGTGGCGGACGCCGCCAACTTCACGGCGCTCGGCATGCACGCCCTGCAACATCGCGGGCAAGAGGCGGGCGGCATCGTGGCCTATGACCCGCAGACCGGCTTCAATTCGGCCCGCCGCTTTGGCTATGTGCGCGACAACTTCACCAATCCGTCGGTGATGGATACGCTGCCCGGCACCCTCGCCATCGGCCATGTCCGCTATTCCACCGCAGGCTCCAAGGGTGCCACCGCGATCCGCGACGTGCAGCCCTTCTTCGGCGAGTTCTCGATGGGCGGCGCCGCCATCGCGCATAACGGCAACCTGACCAACGCCACCGCGCTGCGCCGCGAACTGATCGAGCGCGGCTCGATCTTCCAGTCCTCGTCCGACAGCGAATGCATCATCCACCTGATGGCGCGGTCGATCCAGAAGAACATCTCGGAACGCATTAAGGATGCGCTGCGCCGCGTTGAGGGCGCGTTCTCGGTGGTTGCCATGACCCGTACCAAGTTGATCGGGGTGCGTGACGCGCTGGGTGTCCGCCCGCTGGTGCTTGGGCGCATTGGCGATGACGCTTGGGTGCTTTCGTCCGAAACCTGCGGCCTTGACATCATCGGTGCCGAATTCATCCGCGAGATCGAACCGGGCGAAATGGTGGTAATCGAACGTGGCCAAGTCGAAAGCATGCGCCCTTTCGAGCGTAAGTCACCCCGATTTTGCATTTTCGAACATGTGTACTTTTCTCGCCCAGACAGCATCCTCGGCGGCCGCTCGGTCTATGAAACCCGCCACGCCATCGGCATGGAACTGGCGAAAGAGGCCCCCGTCGATGCCGACCTCGTCTGCCCGGTCCCCGATAGCGGCACCCCGGCGGCAATCGGCTTCAGCCAGCAATCGGGCATCCCTTACGCCATGGGCATCATCCGCAACCAGTATATGGGCCGCACGTTCATCGAGCCGACCGAGCATATCCGCAACATGGGCGTGCGCCTGAAGCTCAACGTCAACCGAGCGCTGATCAAGGGCAAGCGGGTGATCCTCGTTGACGATTCTGTCGTGCGCGGCACAACCAGCCGCAAGATCAAGGATATGATCCTTGATGCGGGGGCTGCCGAGGTTCATTTCCGCATC
>JANNWS010000014.1:0-3791 GCA_031408575.1 Rhodobacterales bacterium | reverse complement strand
GCTTCGTGCTGATCCCCTTCGGCCTCTTCGGCAAGACCGCGTTTCTCGCCGAACGCGTGCTCGGCAATGTCGTGGCCTCAGGCGTGAAGATCCTCGTCCTCGCCGTGATCATTGGTATCGGCTCCACGCTCTTCGCCGAGTTCACCGCAGGCTTTGGCGGTGCGCAGCCGAATGTTGAGGACGCGATGGCCATCGTGCTTGCCGCCCTGGCCCTCCTCGGCCTCGGCATCTTCGGTCCCGGCATCGCCAACGGGCTGATTTCGGGCGGACCGCAGCTCGGCGCAGGCGCGGCTGTCGGCACAGGCTTTGCGGCGGGTGGCGCAACTGCGGTCGGGATCGGTGGCGCAGGCCTTGCAGCGGGGGCAGCCGGTAGCGGCATCGCCAGTGCCGCCCGAGGCGGCGCGGCGCTTGTCGGCAGATCGGGCGCACCTTCTGGTCCTGACGCAGCGGGCGGGGTTGGGGCAAACGGACCATCCGCCGCCGCGCGAACCGGCCCACCCGCCTGGGCAGGCCGGATGACCCGCGCCGCGTCGCTGCGCCACGGCGCGACGGCCGCCGCCCATGCGATCCGCTCCGGCGACGGCTCCGGGTCCGGCACCACGGTCTCCCTTTCGGAAAAGGACAGCTGATGTTCAGACGCTCCAGCACCCATTACGGCAAGACCCCGGAACCGGAAACGCCCTACCAGAAGGCGGCTCAGGTCTGGGACGAGCGGATCGGTTCGGCCCGCGTGCAGGCGAAGAACTGGCGGCTGATGGCCTTCGGGTCCCTTTTCCTGTCGGCGGGGCTTGGGTTCGGTCTCGTCTGGCAATCCGCGCGCGGCACCGTGGTGCCCTGGGTGGTGCAGGTCGATGAACTTGGCCAGGCGCAGGCCGTGGCACCCGCAGCGGCAGACTACGAGCCCTCTGATCCGCAGATCGCCTATCATCTGGCGCATTTCATCGAATGGGTGCGGGCGATCACTGCCGATCCGGTGGTGGTGCGGCAGAACTGGCTGCGCGCCTACGAGTTCACCACTGACCGGGGGGCCCTGGCGCTGAACGAATACGCCCGCGCCGAGGATCCTTTCACCAAGGTCGGCGAGATGCAGGTCGCTATTGACGTTTCCAGCGTCATCCGCGCCTCGCCCGACAGTTTCCGCGTCGCCTGGACCGAACGGCGCTATCAGGATGGCAGCCTCACCAGCACCGAACACTGGACCGCCATCCTGACCATCCGGGTGCAGCCGCCCCGCAGCGCCGAGCGCCTGCGCGCCAACCCCCTCGGCATCTATGTCCATGCCCTCAACTGGTCGAAGGAGCTGGAAGAATGACGCATCCGGTCCGATCAAGCCTTGTCGCGCTCTTTCTGGGCACGTCGATCCTCGCGGGCTGCGCGACCTGGAAGCCGCCGGAGATCGACTATGACAACACAGTCCCACCGCTGGATGCACCCCCGCCGCCCGTGATCGAGGCTGCAGCACCACCGCTGCACATCCCACCGTCCTGGACCCCGTCGCGCGGCGGGGCCATGGATGCCGCCGCCCCGGAGGCACGTGTTGAACTGGCCAATGCCGCCGCCCGGGTCGAGCCACGCCGTGCGGGCTATTACAATGCGATCCAGATCTTCCCCTACAGCGAGGGTGCCCTCTATCAGGTCTATGCCGCCCCCGGCCAGATCACCAGCCTGTCGCTGGAACCCGGCGAACGCCTCACCGGCTCCGGCCCGATCGCGGCGGGCGATACCGCGCGCTGGATCATCGGTGATACGATCAGCGGGTCCGGGCGTGACCGCCGGGTCCAGATCCTCGTCAAGCCGACGAGCCCGGACATCACGACCAATCTCGTGATCAACACCGACCGCCGGACATATCTGATCGAGTTGCGCGCCCGCACGGAGGATTACATGCCGCTCGTCGCCTGGGCATACCCAGAGACGCGCACTCGCCTCCAGCCGTCCCTGCCAACGACGCCCGCGATCCCGCCCGAAGCACAGCGCCACTATCGTTATGTCCTGCAGGGCGACGATCCGCCCTGGCGACCGATCTCGGTGTTTGATGATGCCCGGCGCGTCTATGTCGTCTTCCCGCAAGGCATCGTGCAGGGCGAGATGCCGCCGCTCTTCGTCATCGGGGCCGATGGCACGGCGCAACTGGTCAACGCGCGGGTCTATCGCAATGTCCTGATCGTCGACCGCCTCTTCGCCGCCGCCGAACTGCGGCTCGGCGGGCGCAATCAGCAGGTCGTGCGGATCATCCGCAGTGACGCAAGGCCCGCGCCATGAGCGACGCTGGCACCAATCCCGCGCGCCAATCCGATCCACGCCACGCAACGGCGGACGCGTTCCGCTTGCGCGCCGAGCCACCCCGGGTGATGCGGCTTTCCCGCAAGGTTCTGGCCGTCCTGATGATGACCACCTGTCTCGGCATCGGCGGCGTCCTGATTTTCGCCCTGCAGGGCCGCGAGCAGGGCGAAGGTCAGAACGAACTCTTCACCACCGAGAACCGCCCCACCGCCGATGCCCTCCAGCGCCTGCCGTCCGACTACGCCGGCATTCCGCAGCTCGGACCCGCGCTGCCCGGCGATCTCGGAGGACCGATCCTCCGCGCGATGGAAGAGGGCAAGCCGATCCCGGCCTCGCCCTTGCCGGGGCCTGACCCCGCCGAGCAACGCCGCCTCGCCGAGATCGAAGCCGCCCGCACCAGCGCCTTGTTCTTCGACACGCAGTCTGCGGAGGTGGCACCGATGAGCGGTCTTGCCACAGGCCTGCCGGAAATTGGTCCTGGTGGCATCGCCGGCGCTATGCCCGAGGACAGCCGGACCGCCTTCCTCAACGCTCCGACCGACCGCCAAACCGTGACTCAGGATCGCCTCGCAGCCCCAGCATCGCCCTTCATCCTGCAGGCCGGAACCATTGTTCCCGCCGCCCTGATCACCGGCATCCGCTCCGACCTGCCCGGCCAGATCACCGCGCAGGTGACAGAGAATGTCTATGACAGCCCGACCGGCCGCTACCTGCTGATCCCTCAGGGCGCGCGTCTCGTCGGTGAATACGACAGCGGCATCAGCGCGGGTCAGCGCCGGGTGCTCCTGGTCTGGAGCCGCCTGATCCTGCCGGACGGCACCTCGCTGGTGCTGGAGCAGCTGCAGGGCGCGGATGTCTCCGGCTATGCCGGTCTCGAAGACCAGGTCGACCGCCACTGGTGGGGCCTCGCCCAGGCCGCAGCGCTCTCGACCCTCCTGAACATCGGTGCGGAGCTCGCGACCGACGAAAGCGACAGTATCGCCACCGCCCTGCGCGACGGCGCGCAGGACACCATCGGCTCGGCCGGAGAGGAGATCGTCCGCCAGCAACTCGCGATCCCCCCGACCCTGACCATCCGCCCCGGCTTTCAACTGCGGATCGTCGTTACCCGCGATCTGATCCTGGAGCCCTGGCGGAGATAGCCATGCAGAAACTCAAGCTTGGACCGCTAAGTGATGACAAACCGGTGAAGCTGACCGTGGAACTACCCGCCTCCGTGCACCGCGACCTTGTCGCCTATGCAGAGGCGCTGGCGCGGGAAACCGATAAGCCCGTCGGTGCGCCGGCGAAACTGATCGTGCCGATGATCGAACGCTTCATGGCGACGGATCGCGGGTTCGCGAAGGCGAGGCGGAGTTCGGAGACGGGGCGGCCGGCACCGACTTCTTAAAGTGCTCGTTAGCAGTGGCGGAGAGTGAGCAGCGACTTTTGTCCTTCGCCATGGATCTTGCAAGGCTCAGCAGGCGGCGGAGCGCCGGGTTGTCGTTATCAGGGGACCACACCGCGCA
>JANNWS010000013.1:0-28974 GCA_031408575.1 Rhodobacterales bacterium | reverse complement strand
TTGCTTGATGACGCTGACGTTGGCCGGGCCTTCCTTGCCATCGGGCAGGATGATGTGCTGCCCACCAAACAAGGGCAGATCGGCGCGGTAGCTGCCGTCCGGCTCGACATTGTAGGTCATCGGCAGATTGTATTTCTGGCCAAGGATATAGTCGTCATCGCCGTGGCTTGGGGCGGTATGGACGAACCCCGTGCCTGCATCATCGGTGACGTGATCGCCGGGGAGCATGGGGACGGGGTAGTCCCATTCGCCGTTGCCGCCTTCGATGCTGTGGAAGGGGTGGGCTAGGGTTGTCGCCGCAAGAATTTCAGCGTCGACGGTGCCAATACGCTCCCATTCAACGATCTTCGCAGCGTCACGTGCTGCTGTTGCAAGCTTGTCGGCGAAGAGCACAACTTCGCCAACCTTTGCGGCGCTGCCTTCCGCCACCTCCGTCACACGATAGAACCCGTAGTCGACAGTCGGGTTATAGGCAACGGCGCGGTTCTGAGGGATAGTCCAAGGAGTTGTGGTCCAGATCACAACGTTGGCCTTCTCGCGAACAAGCACGGTATTTGCCCCGGCGCTTGTCGGAGACGATGAAACCACCGGAAACCTCACCCAAACCTGATGGCTCGTGTGGTCGTGATACTCCACCTCCGCCTCGGCCAGCGCGGTCTTTTCGACCGGCGACCACATCACGGGTTTCGATCCTTGATACAAACTCCCGTTCATCAGGAACGTCATGAACTCGTCGGCGATCACCGCCTCGGCGTGGAAATCCATCGTTAGATACGGATCGGCCCAGTTGCCGGTGACACCCAGCCGCTTGAACTCCTCACGCTGGATATCGACCCAGCCTTCGGCGAAGCGGCGGCATTCCTGGCGGAAGGTGATCTTGTCGACGTCGTCCTTGTTCTCGCCCCGTGCGCGGTATTGCTCTTCGATCTTCCATTCGATCGGCAATCCGTGACAGTCCCATCCCGGCACATAGCGGGCATCGCGGCCCATCATCTGCTGGCTGCGAACCACCATGTCTTTCAGCACCTTGTTCAGTGCGTGACCGATGTGCAGATGCCCGTTCGCATAGGGCGGTCCGTCATGCAGCGTGAACGGCACGCGCCCCGCTGCCTTTTCGCGCAGCCGGTCATAGACCCCGATCCGCGCCCACCGCGCCAGCCAGTCCGGCTCGCGCTGGGGCAGGCTTGCGCGCATGGGAAAGTCGGTTTCGGGCAGAAAAACGGTGTCGCGGTAGTCGGGGCTGGTGGCGGCAGGCGTGTCGGCGCACATCGGATGCGGTCCTCGGATCAGGGAAATCGGGAAAGAAGGCGGGCGGCGCGAGTGTCTCAAGCGCCTTGTCCCGGCGTCTGAAAGGTCAGATCGCCGGGCCGGTAATTCGACGGATGATGAAGGCACCATATCGCATGCGCGGGTTTATAGGCGTTGGCCCGCGTTTGGTAAAGGGCGGCTCGGCGCGCAGCCAACTGCCGGAGCACCGGCGAAATAAACGCCTTGCCGGCAGCAGCAGCCGTTGAATAATACCGACCTGCCCCCTTTCAGACGCTTTTCGACGCGCGGTCCTGATCCGAAAACAACCCCGCCAGCCCGCGCGAGACAAGGTTTGTCGTCTTGGGCCGGGGCAGCGCGCGGAACGGCAGCGGACGGCACACCTCCATCGCGGCGACACCCACGCGCGCGGTCAGCGCGCCGTTCACAACCCCTTCGCCGAACCGGCGCGAGATGCGCGACAGCACCCCGCCGCCCGCCACCGAATGGATCATGTCGTCGCCCACAGCCAAGGCACCTGTGGCTGCAAGATGCGTGAACACCCCCCGCATCAGGCGCAGACTGCCCAATGTGCCGGACCGCCCGCCATAAATCGCGGCGATCCGCCGGATCATCCGCAGGTTGGCGTAAAGTGCTGTCGCCACATCCGCCAGCGCCAGTGGCACCAGCGCCGTTACCGTCGCCACCTGCCGCGCCGCAGCCTCGACCTCGCGCCGCGCGGCCTGATCCAGCGGGGCGAGCAATTCGGCCTCGGCCAGCGACAACAGCCCATCGGCATCGAACTGCTCCAGCCCGCGCGCTTTCAGCCGCGCCTGCGCCGGGGCCAGTTCGGGCCGCGTGCTGTAAAGTGCCTCCAGACCCGACACCACGCTGCGGGCTTCGTTGATATCAGCGGCAATCACTGCATCAACCGCGCGCAGGCGCAGCGTGTCGATCCGCGCCATGCGCGCAAACCCCGCCAACTCGCGGACCGCCAGCGCCAGTGCGACAAGTATCGCAAGGCCCACCAGCACGAAGGCAACCCAGCCCAGCAGGCTGTCACGCGCCAGAAGGTTCGTGACGAAATCCCACGCTGCGACCGACAGCACGAACGAAAAAAGCGCCCCGAACACCCAGAACGCCAACCGCGACAGCGCCGATCCGCGCGGTGCGGACAGGCGTGGCACTACGGCGGCGACATCGAAATCCGGCACCGCAGGCACATTGGCCGGGGTGGCGGCGTCGGGGTCGTCGTCCCGCTCGATCAGCATCGGTTTCAGCGGGGGTATGTCGGTCACAGCCGGTCTCCGATCAGGAATTCCGCCGCACGGTCCAGCCGGATGTGGGGCGGCCCGTCGCCCGGCGCAAGCGCCATGCGTGCCGGCGCAAAGCCCATCACCTGATAATCGGCATCCAGCCATCGCTCGGCCCCTTCGCGCGCCGGGGCCATCAGGCGGGCGGGGTCGGCGGGCAATTCGCCTGCATACATCGTGGCGGGGCGGCCCGTCGACAAAAGCCGCCCCCGCACCGCAGGCACCCCGCGCCCGCCTTGCTGAACCTCTTCCTCTACCGTGGCGCGGACCGAGGCTATGGCCATCGCCGCCGTCCGCGCGCCCGCAAAATCGGCCCGGTCGCGGGCATCGCGCAGCATCGCCTCCATGATCGCGGTCAGGCGAGGGTGCTGCACATGATGAAGATGATCGGCCTTGGTTGCCGCGAACAGGACCTTTTCCACCTTTTGCCCGCCAAGGATGGAGGACAGGAACGCATTTCGCCCTGGCCGGAACGCCAACAGAATCTCGGCCATCGTGCGGCGCAAGTCTTCGACCGCCTGCGGCCCTGCGTGAATCGCGGTCAGCGCATCGACCAGCACCACCTGCCGGTCGATCCGGCTGAAATGATCGCGGAAGAACGGCCGCACCACCTCGCGCTTGTAGGCGTCATAGCGCCGCCCCATCTCGCGCCACAGCGACCCGCGTGGGGTTTCGGCGGGTGCGGGCAGGGGTGCAAAGGTCAGCGCGGGCGACCCGGCCAGATCGCCCGGCATCAGGAACCGCCCCGGCGTACAGTCGGAAAAGCCCGCATCCCGCGCCGCCTGCAAGTACCCGGTAAAGGCCGATGCCAGTGCTTGTGCGCGTGCCTCGTCCAGCCGCAGACTGCCATCCTCGACCCGCGCCTGCGCCATATAGCCCGCCGCCTGACGGCGCTTGGCAATGCGCGCCAGCGTATCCTCGGACCACTCGCCATAGGATTTTTCCATCAGCGCCAGATCCATCAGCCACTCGCCCGGATAATCCACGATATCCAGATGCACCGTGCGCGGACCGCCCAACGACGCAAACAGCCCCACCGGCTGCACCCGGAATGACAATCGCAATTCCGATACCGTGCGGGTCGAGGCGGGCCAGCGCGGATCATCCCCGCCCAGCGCCGCCAGATGCGCCTCATAGTCGAACCGCGCCACGGTGTCATGCGGTTGCGGTTGCAGCCAGACCGCTGAAATTCGCCCTTCAGCGGCAGCCGACAGTTGCGGCATCCGCCCCCGGTTCATCAGGTTGGCCACCAGCCCGGTGATGAACACTGTCTTGCCCGATCGGGCCAGCCCCGTCACCCCCAGTCGGATCACCGGTTCAAAGAACGCACCCGACAGGCTGGCGAACGCCCCCTCTACCCCGCGCGTCAGCCCTTCTGTCAGTGATCCTAGCACGTAGCGCCCCTTGCCCAGTCCGTTGCCAAAGATAGGCAGCGCGGGCCGCGAAGGATAGGGGGTGCGCCCGTTGCCTCGGTCGGCACCTTGCGCTAACCCGAAGTCATGCCAAGATTTGCGCTGAAGATCGAATATGACGGCGGCCCCTTTTCAGGTTGGCAGCGGCAGGAGAATGCGCCCTCGGTGCAGGCTGCCGTCGAGGTTGCGATCCGCCGCATCGACCCCGCATCCGAAGGCATCACCGGGGCGGGGCGCACCGATGCGGGGGTGCATGCGACAGCCCAGGTCGCCCATGCCGACCTGTCGCGCGACTGGGATCCGTTCCGGCTGACCGAAGCCCTGAACGCCCACCTGCGCCCCGCCCCCATCGCCATCCTTGCCGCGGCCCGCGTAGCGGACGATTTCCACGCACGCTTCTCAGCAACCGAGCGGCGCTACCTGTTCCGCCTTGTGCAACGCCGCGCACCAATGACGCATGACCTTGGGTTGGTCTGGCGGGTGATGAACCCGCTTGATCCGGCACCCATGCGGGCCGCAGCGGCCTGCCTGATCGGCAAACACGACTTCACCACCTTCCGGTCAACGTTCTGTCAGGCCGCATCGCCGGTGAAAACGCTGGATGAGATCAGAATCGAGGCGCTGGATATCCCGCACGGGCTGGAAGTCCGCTTTCACCTGCGCGCCCGCAGCTTTTTGCACAATCAGGTCCGCTCGATCGTTGGCACGCTGGAACGTGTCGGCGCGGGGGCGTGGACCCCGGACCATATGAAAACCGCCCTTGACGCGCGCGACCGCACGGCCTGCGGTCCGGTCTGCCCGCCGCAAGGGCTTTACCTGTGCGGCGTAGGCTATCCTGACGATCCCTTCCGCGCATTGCCAGCGGTCAAGACGGCGCACGACCCCTCGCGATAGGCAACAGTAGAAAACGGAGACGCCAATGACCCTGACCGACCTTCTGATCGCGCAATTGACCGATCCGTTCCGCATTGGCCTTGTCATAGCGCTGGCGATCACGGCGGCCCGCACGCAGGCGGTGACGGGCAGGGTGCTGCCGCTTCTTGCGGGTCTTGCCTTTGTCGCGGTCATCATTCCGACCACGATGCAAACTGGCAACGCAGACCCGGTCTGGCGGCTGGTTGTGGTGGGATTTATCGTGAATGCGGTGCTGCTGGCGGTCGTGCTGGCCGCATGGTCGCTGGTCCGGCGGCTTCGGGGATAAAAACGCCCGAGTCACAGTTGCAAAAAGAACCGCCCACGGACTGAACCGGGGGCGGTAAATCTCAGGTCACTTGCGCGCGTCGTCCGCGAAGATGTCCTTCTTGTGGGTGTTGCCCGGCACGAACAGCGTACCGATCACCACCGTCATCAGTGCCACGATGATCGCATACCACAGGCCCGCATAGATGTTGCCGGTCTGGGCCGAGATTGCAAAGGCGGTGGCCGGCATCAGCCCCCCGAACCAGCCGTTGCCGATGTGATACGGCAGCGACAGGCCGGAATAGCGGATGCGTGTCGGGAACAGTTCGACCAGCATGGCCGCGATCGGGCCATAAACCATCGTCACAAGAATGATCAGATAGGTCAGCGTCAGGATCAGCGTCAGTTTCTGTACGGTAAAGATGTCGATGAAGTTCTGCGCCACCGCGACCGAGGTGTTGTCCTTGGCCACCAGCGGATAGCCTGCCGCCTTCAACGCGTCGTTCACCGACTTCTCGAACCCGGCTTTCACGCCCTTGGCCGCATCGAGGGCCGCCTGCGCCGTATCCGTCGCGGCCTGATCCGTGCCCGCCTTGGCGGTTTCCAGCGCCGCCGTCGCCGCTGCGATGTCGGCTGTGTTGGTTGTCGCGTTGAACGAGGAAACCACCGTCTCGCCGATCCGGACCTGTGCAGTTGTCGCCGCCGGATCCTTTACCGTCGTATAGTTCACCGACGTTCTCGCCAGCAGCGCCTTGGCCACATCGCAGGAATTGGTGAACTTGACCGTCCCGGTCGGGTTGAACTGGAACGAACAGTCATCCGGGGCTGCGGTGACCACGACTTCGGTCAGGTGCGCCTGATACAGTACCGGATTGGCGGTTTTCGTCAGGAAGCCGAACACCGGCAGAAAGCTGATCGCGCCCAGAAGGCAACCGGCAAGAATGATCGGCTTGCGCCCGATCCGGTCCGACAGCCCGCCGAAGAACAAAAAGCCGTAGGTGCCAAGGATCAGCGACCATGCGACCAGAACGTTCGCGGTGAAGCTGTCAACCTTGATGACGTTCTGCAGGAAGAACAGCGCATAGAACTGGCCCGTGTACCACACGACCGCCTGACCCGCGACCAGTCCGAACAGCGCGATCAGCGCGAACTTGCCGTTCTTCCAGTTGCCAAAGGCTTCGCGCAGCGGGGCCTTTGAACCGGCACCCTCTTCCTTCATCTTCTTGAAGGCCGGGCTCTCGTTCATCTGCAGACGGATGTAGAGCGAGATCCCCAGCAGGAAGATCGAGCCGAGGAACGGAATCCGCCAGCCCCAGGCGTTGAACGCCTTGATCATCGTCGGCGTCCCGTCGGCGTTCATCAGCGCCACACCGGCGGCATCAAGCACCGGCTGTTCCGGCCAGGCACCATTCACATAACCCTGTACCGACAAGATGACGATCAGCGACAGCAAAAGTCCAAGCGTTGCGGTGGTCTGGATAAAGGCGGTGTAATAACCGCGCCGGTTGGCCGGTGCATGTTCCGCCACATAGATCGCAGCCCCGCCATATTCGCCGCCCAGCGCCAGACCCTGCGCCATCCGCAGGATGATCAGAATCACCGGTGCCGCAGCCCCCCAGGTCGCATAGTTCGGCAGCAAACCGACCAGGAAGGTTGAGATGCCCATGATCATGATGGTCATGAGGAAGGTGTATTTGCGGCCGATCAGGTCGCCCAGCATCCCGAACACCAACGCGCCGAACGGGCGCACGATAAAGCCTGCGGCAAAGGCCAGCAAAGCGAACACGTTGCGCGTGGCCTCGGGGAACGCGGTAAAGAACTGCGCACCGATGATCGCGGCAAGGCTGCCGTATAGATAAAAATCATACCACTCGAAGATCGTGCCGGCGGAAGATGCAAGGATAACCTTGCGCTCCTCTGCCGTCATCGGGCGCGCCCGATCAAGGTTTCCGGCCGTTGGGTTTGCTGTCATGTCCGTTCCTCCTTCATTTGTCCGTTTCTTGTTGTCTTGTTCCGCACCGCACTCTCACCGATTCCCGGTGGTGACGCCCCGGTGAACGGTGCGGCTGTCGTTCATACCCGGTTCATCCGGTTTTCGATCAATTCTTCGACCACATTCGGATCGGCGAGGGTTGATGTATCACCCAGCGTCGCGTGATCGTTCTCGGCGATCTTGCGCAGGATGCGGCGCATGATCTTGCCCGACCGGGTTTTCGGCAGGCCGGGCGCCCACTGGATCAGGTCGGGCCGGGCAATCGGCCCGATCTCGGTGCGCACCCAGTCGCCCAGTTCCTTGCGCAGCGCGTCCGATGGCGCGACCCCGTTCATCAGGGTGACATAAGCATAGATACCCTGCCCCTTGATATCATGGGCATATCCCACAACGGCCGCCTCGGCGACCGACGGATGTGCGACCAATGCCGATTCCACTTCGGCCGTCCCCATCCGGTGGCCCGAGACGTTGATCACGTCATCCACGCGCCCGGTGATCCAGTAATACCCGTCGCGATCGCGCCGGCAGCCGTCGCCGGTAAAGTAATACCCGCGATACTGCGAGAAATACGCCTCTTCAAACCGCTGGTGATCACCCCAAAGCGTGCGCATCTGCCCCGGCCAGCTGTCCGCTATGCACAGCACGCCATCGGTTTCGATAGCGGTCTGAACCGACGCCGTGTTCGGGTCAAGAATGACCGGCTTTACCCCGAAGAACGGCTTGGTCGCCGATCCGGGCTTGGCAGGAATGGCGCCCGGCAGCGGCGTGATCAGATGACCGCCGGTTTCAGTCTGCCAGAAGGTATCGACAATCGGGCAGCGGCCCTTGCCGACATGGATGTTGTACCAGTTCCACGCCTCGGGGTTGATCGGCTCTCCAACCGAACCCAGCAGGCGCAGGCTGGACAGGTCGTGCTTGTTCACCCAGTCCGGTCCCATCGCCATCAGCGACCGGATTGCGGTCGGTGCGGTATAAAACTGCGTGACCTTGTGCTTGGCGCAAACCTCCCAGAACCGCCCGGCATCGGGGTAAGTCGGAACCCCCTCGAACATCACGGTCGTGGCCCCGTTCGCCAGCGGCCCGTAGATGATATAGCTGTGTCCTGTCACCCAGCCGACATCTGCTGTGCACCAGAACACATCGCCGTCATGGTAATCGAAGGTCATCTGGTGCGTCATCGCGGCATAGACCAGATAGCCGCCCGAGGTGTGGACAACCCCCTTCGGCTTGCCGGTCGACCCCGAGGTGTAAAGGATGAACAGCGGGTCTTCCGCCCCGATTTCGGAATAGGCGCAATACGGAGCTGCGGCGGCCATTTCCGCTTTCACATCCACATCCCGCTCGTCGATCCAGCTCGTCTGGTCGTAGGTATGCTTGATCACCAGACACTTAACCCGGTCGCTGCAATGCAGCAGGGCAGCATCTGTATTGGCTTTCAACGCCGTTTTCTTGCCGCCGCGCGGGGCATAGTCGGCGGTAATGACCACGCTCGCTTCGCAATCATTGATCCGGTTTGCCAGCGCATCCGGTGAAAAGCCCGCAAACACGATGGAATGGATCGCCCCGATCCGCGCGCAGGCCAGCATCGCATAGGCCGCCTCGGGGATCATCGGCAGGTACATCACCACACGGTCACCCTTGCCGACTCCATGCGCCTTCAGCACATTCGCCATCCGGCAAACGCCATCGAGGAGTTCCCCATAACTGATGTGGCGTGCGGACGTCTTCGGATCGTCAGGCTCCCAGATGATCGCAGTCTGGCTGCCACGGGTCGCCACATGCCGGTCAACGCAGTTGGCCGCGACGTTCAGCGTGCCATCTTCGAACCATTTGATCGACACCTTGCCAAAGGTGAAATCGGTGTTCTTGACCTTGGTATACCCCTTGATCCAGTCGATGCGCCGGCCCTCGATGGCCCAGAACGCATCGGGATCCGCGACCGAGGCTGCATACATCGCGTCATACCCGGCGGCATCCATGTGCGCCTTGGCTATGAAATCCGCCGAGGCCGGATAAATTTCCGGTGCGTGTCCGTGGTCGGTCATGGAAAGCTCCCTCCTGATGGCTCCGCCCCCTTTAGACACCGGAACCACGTCGCAAGGAACACCATAGGCGATGTGTCAACTTTTGTGTAACTATTTTTAATATATGAATTTTTCTGTCAATATTTTGACCGGCGTGCAGTAAACAGAGTAAATCAAAGCCAGTGCGTCATGATTTTGACATGATTATTCAACGATCTGCCTGTCGATAGCACGCAACACCCTGCCGACCGCCAACCATTGGCGGCGCCGACCGGCACCCCCCCAGCCGGAGCGATCCGTTACCGCAAACGTGATTCGTGCGACCCCGGCCTTGCCCGCCAACCGCCATGGCAATACTTGGAATATTGTCATTTCCCGTGGACCACCCCATGCCTAAAAGGACCGTCCCGATGCCCGAGCGCGCCGATCCCGTGCTGCCCGTTGATGACGCTGCCAGGGCGCAGTCACGCGCGCTGCTCACGCAGGCACGGTATGGCGCGTTGGCCTACACCGACCCCGCCACCGGCACGCCGGGCATCAGCCGCATCGCCGTAGGCCATGACGCGGCGGGCTTGCCGGTCACGCTGATCTCATCGCTTTCCGCCCACCACGCGGGTCTGGCGACACATCCACTTGCGGCGCTCATGGTGGGGGAACCGGGTCCAAAGGGTGACCCGCTGACCCATCCGCGCCTGATGATCCGGGTTCAGGCACAGCTCATCGACCGCGCCGACCCTGCCCATGCGGCCCTGCGCGACCTTTGGCTGCGCGATCACCCCAAGGCCAAACTCTACATCGACTTTGCCGATTTCGGATTTGTGCGCCTCACACCGCTTTCCGCGTTCCTGAATGGCGGCTTCGGACGGGCCGTCCGGCTCGATCCTGCCGACCTGCGGGCGTAAATGTGGCAGGGTGCCGCGCAAGGCACCCTGCCCTCGCACTCAGGTCGGATTGTCGCAGCGCAGCGTCACCTGCACCGATCCCTTGACCGCCACCGGCCAGCGCAGGTTGACTTGGCCGCCCGCGCCACCCTGTTCCAGCACCACATACGGCATGTCTGACCGCACCACCGCTGCTGCTGTCGTGATGGCACCTTCGGCGACAATTGCAGGCACCGTCCGCGCCCGTCCGGCAAACGGCAGAAACGCCGACCCGTCCACCACCCAGGTATCCGCGGCCGTCACCTGCGTGTGTCGGATGACAACGGGGCTCATCGTGGCCTGACTGATCCCGTTGAACGCATTCGCCTCGAACACCACGTTGCGCAACCGCGTCAGGTCCAGCGTTGCATGGGTCGTATCGACGGCGTCCACCCGGTCCACCGTGCAATTCACCGTGCGGAAGGTGTTGCCGCTGACATTCAGCCCCTGAATGTAATGCCCCGGCCCGCGCGGCGTCACAACGAACCAGCGGAACCACGATGCCGCGTCGTTCACGGTAAAGATATTGCCCGTCACCGTCAGCCCGCCGAACGAATATTCATTGCTGAACGCAGGCGCGGGATCATGCTCGTTCGACCATTCGATAAAGCTGTTGTCGATGTAGTTTCCTGTCATCAGCGTCTTGACGTTCGGTTGGGTAAAGATCACCCCCGCACGTCGCACCCCCGCCGTCTCGTCATCGCCCTGAAAGAAGTGATTGCCGATGAACATGTGGCCGCTGCCCGCCATCATCGCGAAATGGGCAAACCGGACCACCCGGTTATCGCGGATCTTCACGTCATTGGCGTTCACGTTCAGCGCAATCGTCGTGCGGTCCTGCGCCCGTGCGGCCTGCTCGTTCGACAGAAACTGACAGCGGTCAACGAACATCCCCTGACAGCCCGACCCGATCGAGGTCAGGCCCCGGTCCTTCGGCTTGTTCACCACACTGTCAGCCAGGCGGAACGTCAGCCCGTCCGGCGGCAGCAGAATGGCGCTGGCGATGCCGTTGCACTGAAACTCCACATCCGTGATCTCGAACTTCGACAGCGCCGCGAAGCCGCTGAAATCAAGCGCATACTTGTAGCGCGCGAAGCTGTAGGTCCGCGTGCCGGCGGCGGCCCACAAGGGCTGGCTCAGTTCCACCGTGCCTGCGCCGACGTTCTTGGAACGCACATAAACCTCACGCCCTACCCCGGTGCCGCTGACCCGCGCCCCTACCGCAATACCCGCAACATTCGCCACCGCCGTCAGCAGCGTGGGTTGTGCGATTGAGTAGGTCGCAACCGAGGTCGCCGTGTCCGTCGTCCAGGCCGCATTGGCGACCACGTTCAACTGTCCGCGCGTCAGCACACGGCGCTGGGCATAGGTGGTCAGCCCCACCGTCGCCGCCACGTCGATCGGCGCGGTCAGATCAACTCTGCGCCCGCTCAGATCCAGCGTCACATGGTCGGTGAAGTAGAAGAGTGCCTGCAACGCCTTCCTGAACCCCGCCAACTCACTGCCGAAGGCCGCCGCATAGGTATCAAGATCATAGTTTCGGATGCAGGCCAGCCGCGCCGCCGTGGGCATCACCACCGTACCTTCGAACCGAACCCTGCTTTCAAACGTCACGTTCGACCCAAGATAGTAGGTGCCGGCCGACACCAGCACCATCCGCCCCGCCGCCGCACTGTCCGCCGCCTCGAAGGCTGCTGCATCATCGGCCACGCCGTTGCCGATTGCGCCGTAGTCGCGCACATCGACCAGATCCATCATCTTGCGGTGGAAAACCTCGGTCACATCCTCGATCACGATGTCGTCAATGCGCACCAAGCCACCTGTCGGCCCGGTCAGATCCAGCCCGAAATGGCCGTAAACCGGCGCTGTCCCCCAAGCCATGTCGTTGCCCTGCCGGTTGCCCGACCCGATGATCGCGCTCACCGTGACAACCGCGCCATAGGTGGTCAGCGTCGTTTCCGGCCCGGTCTGCGTCACCGTGGCCACGTTGCCCCCCGACCCGTTGGCGGCATAGGCCGCGATCCGTACGGTCGGCAAGTTGCCCGACACGGCCTTCACCCGTGCCGTCACACGCAAATACAGACCCGGCTGAAACGGGATCTGCTGAAAGCAGCGCAATTTCTGCAGGGTCAGCGTCTTTTGCAGTTCCAGACAGCCGCCGAAATCCTGATCCGCGGGAACAAATGCCGCGTTTGGCTGGCCCGCATAGCTGCCCGATCCGACTGTGCCATTGTCGCGTGACCACAGGTTCAGACCGGCCGAAAACGGTGGGGGCAGCAGAACCAGCCCGTCGGTTATTGCTTTGTTCATCTTGTAAAAACCCTCGTCTCGTTGCCGATACGCCGGGCGGGACAAGGAGGAATGATCGTCAGCGCTGATTGCCGGACCAGGCCCGGAACCGGCTGATAGTGAACAATAAACCTTTGGCCGCCGTGACGCGGCACAACTAGCAGCGTAGGCTTAACCGTTCTTCAGCATTGCGTTCGCGCGAAACAGCCTGCGCGCAACGCTTACGCACCCACACCAACCTCGGGCAAAAGCTGCACCGCGTTGATCTGCCAGCCCTCGGCGGTTTCGATCATCTGATAATCCAGCAGGTGAGTCCGCCCGGCCTGATCCGTCACCATCACCCGCTGCCAAAGCGCTCCGGACTCGTCGCGCAACTCCAGGAACTGCACATCGGACGGGCGCCAGACCATCGGATAGCCTTGCTTCACCATCGCACCAAAGTTTTCAGGCGACCCGAACAACCCCTTGATCGTGGGCGAAGCAAAGGAAAACGCGGTTGTCACATCATCCTTGCGAAACGCATCGAACTGGCTCTGGATGGTCCCGGCGATTGCGGTATCCCGTCCTTCCTGAGCAGGCGCGGCAAAGGCCGTCAAGGCCAGAAGAACAAACGACAGCAGCATCTGGCGCATCACAATTCTCCATTTTGATCCCAACCAAATAGTTTAGACCGCCTGCACCAAAGGACAAGCCCGCCTTGCAACAAACGCTTGGCGCGCGCATCCTTGTTCTTTTCTTGCACGAGCACCCAATGCCCTATCGCTTTTTGCCCGAAGACCATACTTTACAGTCCGCCCTTCGTCGCATCGCCGGCGACGAGATCGCTTCGGCGCTTGCCCATCTTGCTGCCCCCGGCCCGATTGCCGCGACGGGCGTGCATGACGTGCGCAAGCGCGTGAAAAAGCTGCGTGGCCTGCTGCGCCTTTTGCGCCCCGGCTTTGAGGATTTCGCCGAAGAAAACGCGGCCTTGCGCGATGCCGCCCGGAGCTTGTCCGGCCTGCGCGATGCCGAGGTACGCCTTGCGACTTTCAACCGGATCTTCCCCGAGACGCCTGCCGCGCTTGCAGATTTGCGTCAGCAGCTAAAGGCTGACCGCGAGACGTCGGGGGATGGCCACGGGACGACCGGGGACGCGCACAAGACACTGCTGGCGCTGCACCAGCGCGCCCGGCACTGGCACTTGCGGGGCAAGGATCAGGATATCCTGACCGAGGGCCTTGCACGAACCCGCGCCCGCGCCCGTGCATCACTGGCGCTGGCCGCCGAAACCCCGACAATCGAGGCAATGCACGACTGGCGCAAGCGCGCCAAGGATCACTGGTATCAGGCGCGGCTTTTCACGCCGGTCTGGCCCGAGATTCTGATGCTATTGGCCGATGCTGCGGGCAGCCTGACCGAGGATTTGGGCGATCACCACGACCTTGGCGTACTGGCGCTCGACGTGGCCAGCCGACACTCGGCCATGATCGACGCAGCCGCGATGGATCTTTTTACAACCCGCATCACCGGCGCCCAACACGCGATCGAAGCCCGCGTCTTTCCCCTCGGCCAACGCCTGTTCGCGGACGATCCAAAGGCGATGGCCAAACTCTGGGTCCGCTGGTGGCGGGTTTGGCGCGACTAGTGCATGACCTGATGAATTCACACACCGCGCCTTCCGGTCTGGCCGACCGGGGGTTTCACACCCCCGGACCCCCGTGGGGTACTTGAGCCGAAAAGAAGCCGAACTTGACGTGACTCCAAACGATCACGGCCCAAGGCCGAAGCCGTGACCGTTTAAGACAAAATCGAATTCGGCAGCAATGCGAACCGGACATTCCGCTTGGGGTGACAAATCTGAAAAACCCACCAGTGGAGCGTTTCATCGATCAACGCACGGCCCGACAACGACGCCCCCGTGGGGGGGGGGGGCACTCAGACTGCAAGGGCCCCCGCCAATCCCCGGTCTATCAGCGCCACCGTCTCATTCACCCCGTAAAGCGCCACGAACCCACCAAAGCGCGGCCCCTGGCTTTGCCCCAGCAGCACCTCGTAAAGTGCGGTGAACCAGTCGCGCAGCGGTTCGAATCCATGTTCGGTTCCCACCGCAAACACCATCGTCTGCAACGCTTCGGCGTCCAGCCCGCCCTCCCAGGCCGCCAGTCGCGACCGCAAATCCTGCAGCGCCGCGCGCTCCGTGTCGGACGGCACCCGGAATACCCGCGTCGGTGCCACGAAATCGGTGAAATAGCGCAGCGCGAACCCCGCCGCCGCATCCAGATCGGGATGCGTCTCGGGCGTGGCATCCGGGGCATAGCGCCGGATGAACCCCCACAGGCCGTCCTTGTCCAACGCCCCCGCGACGCTTGCAAGGTTCAGCAGCATCGCAAAGGAAACCACCATATGCGACGCGGGCGGCGCCCCGTGGTGAATATGCCAGACCGGGTTGTTCACCTGCGCGTCGATGTCCTGCCCCGGATAGGCTTTCAACTGCTGGTGATACTCGTCCACCGCCTTCGGGATCACATCGAAATACATCCGCTTGGCGGTCTTGGGCTTTTGATACATGAAATACGACAGACTTTCGGTCGCCGCATAGGTCAGCCATTCGTCGATGGTCAGCCCGTTGCCCTTCGACTTTGAGATCTTCTGCCCGGTCTCATCCAGAAACAACTCATAGCTGAAATGCTCCGGCTTGCGCCCGCCCAGTATCTCGCAAATCCCGTCGTAGATCGGCGTATTCGTCGAATGGTCCTTGCCGTACATCTCGAAATCCACGTCCAGCGCCGCCCAGCGCGCGCCGAAATCAGGCTTCCACTGCAACTTCACCCGCCCGCCGGTGACAGGCAGGGTGCAATCGCGCCCATCCTCGCCCTCGAAGGTGATCGTGCCATCCTTGGCGTTCACCTCTTTCAAAGGCACATACAACACCCGCCCCGAAATCGGCGAGATCGGCAGGAAACACGAATAGGTCTGCTGCCGCTCTTCGCGCAATGACGCCAGCATCACCCCCATGATCGCGTCATAACGCTCCGCCGCCAGCATCAGCGTATCATCGAACCGCCCCGAGCGATAAAACTCCGTCGCCGAGATGAACTCGTATTCAAACCCGAACGTGTCCAGAAACCGCCGCAGCATCGCGTTGTTATGCCCGCCAAAGCTGTCGAATTGTCCGAACGGGTCCGGCACAGAGGTCAGCGGCTTCTGGCGGTGCAGCGCCAGCATTTCCTGCTGCGGCACGTTCTCGGGGATCTTGCGCATCCCGTCCAGATCGTCGGAAAAACAGATCAGCCGCGTCGGAATGTCCGAAATCACCTCAAACGCACGGCGGATCATTGTGGTACGGGCCACCTCGCCAAACGTGCCAATATGCGGCAAACCGCTTGGCCCATAGCCGGTCTCGAACAGAACGTAGCCTTTTTCCGGGGCTTTCTTCGCATAACGCGCCTGAATCCGGCGGGCCTCTTCAAACGGCCAGGCTTTCGATTTCATCGCGGCGTCACGCAAGGCAGACATCGGCGCATTCCCCAAATCGCGCGCAGGCCCCATGCCCCAGCACTCCCGTCTCCTATTGCCGGGGGCGGCGCACGTCAATATTCTGCACCGCAACGAACTTTCGCAAAGGACAGCGCCCGTGACGGATACCCCCTCATCCTTGACCCCGCAGGACGCGCTGGTGGCGCTTATGATCGCCGTGTCCTTTTCGGATGAAACCATCCGCACGACCGAGTTGGTGGCAATCCAGCGTATCGTGAACCACCTGCCGATTTTCGGCCAGTATGATGCCGACCGCATCCGCACCACCGCCCAAACGGTGTTCGACCTGTTCGAAGAGGAAGACGGCCTCGACGCCCTCTTCGGCCTGGTGCGCGACGCGTTGCCGGAACGGCTGCATGAAACCGCCTACGCGCTGTCGTGTGATGTCGCTGCTGCCGACGGCAAGCTGCGCGACGTCGAATTGCGAATGCTGGAAGAAATCCGGCACGAATTGAGCATCGACCGCCTGCACGCCGCAGCCATCGAATGGGGTGCACGCGCCCGCCACATGCGGCTGTAGTGTTCCGCGCGGCACAGGCACGGTCCCGTTGACCTCAGAACACGCAGCGCCCCCAGCTTGGGGGCCGCCCCGGTAGGGCGGCCCTTAAATTCAATTCCGCAGGACTCAGCTTTCCACGCGCAGACCGTCGCCCCGCGTCAGCAACACCAGCGACGGACGCGGCGGCATCCCGTCGGCAAAGTCGGGCCACGCCGTTCCTGCCTCTGCGATACTCTCGGCATCTTCGTGTCCTCCATCCGCAGTTCGCCCGGATGCTGCACCGATACGAACATCGCCGACCCGTCCGGTGTGAATGCAGGCGAACAGCATTCTGACCCGACCGGCGCGATGTAGAACAGCCCTGGCAAGCCGCGCATCGGCCCGTCCGTTTCCATCACGTACAGCGCATCGGCGATCCCTTGGGGTGGTGGGCCATCCGTCGTCACCCAAAGCCGCACCTCGGGATCGACGCTCAGGTTGTCCGGGTCGGTGAACCAGCCCGACGCGCTGGTGTCGGGCTGGAACATCGCCGCATCCTCCGCCTTGGCCGGATCGCCGCACAGCACAAACACGTCCCAAGCATAGCTGTCGGCGGCGAAATCAAGCGCTCCGTCCACCCCAGGCGGCACCAGCTCAACGATATGCCCGTGCGGGTTCGCCACATTCACCTGCCCGGCCTCATCGCCCGCAGCCTTGCGAACATCAGGTAGGGCGTCGCATATTCGTGGCTGACGACCATCAATTCCTGGTCCGACCGCCCGTCGATCGGCAGGCTGGTAGATCAAAACTTGCCGTCGATAGCCCACTGGCCGGTGATCGCCCGCATCGCGCACGCGCGCCAATTCGGTGAACGCCAGCGTACTTTGCGCCAGCGCAGAACCGGCACCGAACCCAGTTCCCAGCGCCGCCACACGAGCGCTTGCAAGAAACCCTTTGAGCACGGAACGCTGATAGTATTCCTTGGCAATAAGCGAGCCATAGCTTTCCCCGAACGATCTCCGGGTGATGGGACGCGCACGCGATCTGGTTCTGTTGATCAACTGCCTCTCCTCCGGTTGATCCAAAGGACGGTGCCGTATGCGCGCCACGCCTGCATGAGCGGGCTCAGCCCGAAACTCCCGCCCACTGCTCGATCAGCCGAGATTGCAGGATGCGCGCCCGCCGCGCCCATGCCGCACCGCCGGCGGGCTCCTCGCGCTCGGCCATCGGCACCGCATCGCGCCGCGCGACATCCGCTGCATAAATCGCAAAGATCAACTCCCGCCCGTCCGGGGCCGCCACATAGCCCGTCAAGCCGGAAACGAAATTCAGTGTGCCAGTCTTTGCCACCACCTTCACCGGATGCGCCTTCACCGCGCGCCCCTTGGCATCGCGCAAGGCAAACGGCTTCAACATGCCGCGCAACGCCCCGCCCCGCGCGCCCATCAACGCCGCCACCATGTCGGACGGTGCCACCCGGCTGTCCGACCCCAGCCCTGAATGATCAACAAACCGCCCCGCACGGCCATACCGCAGCGCTGCCCACTCGCCCATCCGCTCGGCCGACGCGGAAAGCGACGCCACACCTGCGCCGCTGGCGGTCAAGCCCACCACCTCGGCTGTCAGGTTGGTCGAAAACTTCAGCATATCGGCCAGCACGACCGGTAGCGGGTCGCTCGCCGCCTGCACCAGAACCGTCCCGCCCTTTACCTCGCGCACGATCACCGGTTCCGGCAGGTCGATGCCCTGCGCCCGCGCCAGCGTACGGAACACATCACCCGCATAAACTCCCGGCTGACGCACCGGCAACCACCTGCTGCCGCCCTTGCCTAACGCCCCGCTCGCCACGGTCCAGTCGTCGATGCCACCCGTTTCGGCAAAGGTGTAAACCGGCAAATCGCGCGCCACGACGCTCATCCGCGCCATGCGGACCGCCGGCACAAACCGGGCAGACCGCGCATCCATCGCCACATCCCAGCCCGCCGCGCCCCGCTTCCACTCGAAATGCACCCGGTTGAAGTTCAGGTTCAGGCCCGAGATTGCAGGATTGTAGCCGACGTGATCCGGCTGGTCCGGGTCGATCACCCGCAAATTCGGCAAGGCGCTTTCCTGCACCAGAAACCGCCCCGCCACACCGCGTATGCCCTGCGCCCGCAAATCTGCTGCCATTGCCGCCAGTCCATCGGTCGACAAGGTCGGATCACCCGATCCCGCCAGCAGCAGATCGCCCTCGACCCGCCCGGCCACCACGGGCCCCAGTGCGATCAGCCTGGTATAGAACCGGTGCCGCACCTCCAGCCGCTCCATCGCATAAAGCGCCGTTATTGCCTTGGTCGTCGACGCAGGCGGCAGCAAACTGTCCGGCTCGCGCGCATCCAGCACTGCGCCCGTTCCGGCATCCATGACCAGATAGCCGACGCGCCCTCCCAGTTGCGCCGCCTCGACCAGCGCCCCACCCGACTTGGGAACAACCCGCTGCAGCGGCACCAGCGCCTCTCTTGGCCGCGCCAACGGGCGCGGCGACGATGCAGGCGCCTCGGCCAGCACGGGCACCGCCACCCCCGCCAAAAGAGCACCCATCACCCAGCGCCGCGTCACCATCACCCGACCCTCCCGTTCCACCCGAAATCTAGCGCCGCCCGCGCACCCGGACAAGAACCCTGCCACGCCGCCCGGACCACTTTCATCTCAAGCCACAAGACTGCCCGGCAGGCGCATGCTGCACGAACCAGGCCCTGTTTTCATGCTTCAGTTTCGCAGAAATATCCTGAGGGGACGGCGCGGCCACGACGGGGGGCAGACAGCCCCCAAGTCTTTTCCAAAAGACCTGGTTCCACCCCGCGCCCGGACCAATATTCGAGGGCCGTTGTCCAAATGCCGGACGCAATCCGTGCGGGCGTCCGGACAAGCACCCCGATAACTAGCGCCGCCACTCGCCCCGCGCCCGGATCGCACTCGACGACAGATCGACCAGTGGCAGGTTCACAAACGCCCATGCCGGTACCGCTGCCCGGCCCAGCCCCTGCGCGCCCACCCGGCAGCCCCGATACATCCGCGACGCAACCGAAAGCCGCGCCTTTGCCCCGTATCCCGGCCGCGCCAGCACCCCCACCGGCACCAGCGCCATGATCCGCCGCCAGCGGTCCCAACGATGAAACTGACCCAGATTGTCGCCGCCCATCAGCCACACGAACAGCACACCCGGATACAGCGCGCGCAGCCGCTCCAGCGTTGCCGCCGTATGCCGCGTGCCAAGCCGCCGCTCGATATCGGTGATCGTCACCCGCGGGTGCGCCATCACCCGCCCGGCGCGCGCCAACCGCTCGGCCATTGGCGCAGGCCCGTCCGCCTTCAGCGGATTGCCGGGCGACACCAGCCACCACACTGCATCCAGTTTGAACCGCTTCATCGCCTCGCGGGTGATGTGGGCATGACCCGCATGGGCAGGATCGAACGATCCGCCCAGCAGGCCCACCACCATGCCCCGCTTTGCGGTGGGAAATCCTTGACGGCCGCTCACGCGTCACCCCGCTTCTTTGCGCCACACTGCGCAAGCCGCCGCCCGCGTCAAGTCCTTGCAGCCCGCACTTGGCCGATCCAAGCGTTTGCTCTACCTTAGGCAATCATGTCTACCACCGTAATCACCATCGCCCGTTGCGACCCAGAAGCCCCCGAAGCAAAGGCCTGCCTCGCCGCCTACTTCGCGCTCCTCGCCGAAAAGATCGACGGCATCTCCACCGCCCATGTTCCCGACCCCGACCCCGAAGCCTGGGCCTACCGCCCGCCACGCGGCACATTCCTGCTGGCACGCGCCGACGATGGCACCGCCCTCGCCTGCGTTGCCCTCAAGCGCGTTGATGCCACCATCGGCGAGGTCAAGCGCCTCTGGGTCGCCCCCGCCGCCCGTGGCATGGGCTTGGCCCGCCGCATGATGGGCGCAGTCGAGGATGCCGCCCGCGCCCTTGGCATGACCACGCTGCGTCTCGATACCAACGCCGCCCTGACCGAAGCCATCGCACTTTACCGCGCCACCGGCTGGCGCGATACCGCGCCCTACACCGGCTTCCCCGCGACCCACTGGTTCGAAAAGCCGCTGTGATCCCGCCCGCAATTGCCACCCGCACCCGGACGGGATAGAGGAACGCCAACACCAGCACCGGCGGAGTATCAGGCATGGCCTCGTATCAATATGTCTACCACATGGAAGGGGTCTCCAAGGCCTATCCCGGCGGCAAGAAATGCTTTGAGAACATCCACCTGAACTTCCTGCCGGGGGTCAAGATCGGCGTTGTCGGTGTGAACGGTTCGGGTAAATCCACCCTGTTGCGGATCATGGCCGGCATCGACACCGATTTCAAAGGCGAGGCCTGGGCCGCCAAGGGCGCCAAGGTCGGCTACCTGCCACAGGAGCCGCACCTTGACCCGACGCTCGATGTCAAAGGCAACGTTATGCTCGGCGTAGCGAAACAGCAGGCCATCCTCGACCGTTACAACGAACTGGCGATGAATTACTCCGACGAGACGGCCGATGAGATGGCCAATCTTCAGGATCAGATCGACGCGGGCAACCTGTGGGAGCTTGACGCCGCCGTCGGCGTCGCGATGGACGCGCTGCGCTGCCCGCCCGACGATGCCGACGTTGAAACCCTGTCAGGAGGCGAGCGTCGCCGCGTCGCCCTGACCAAACTGCTGCTCGAAGCGCCCGACATGCTGCTTCTGGACGAGCCGACCAACCACCTTGATGCCGAATCCATCGCCTGGCTGCAAAAGCACCTGATCGCCTACAAAGGCACCATCCTGATCGTCACCCACGACCGCTATTTCCTCGACGACATCACCTCGTGGATTCTGGAACTGGATCGTGGCCGCGGAATTCCCTACGAGGGAAACTATTCCGCTTGGCTGGAGCAAAAAGCCAAGCGGATGATGCAGGAAGCCCGCGAGGACAAGTCCAAGCAGAAAGTGCTGGAAAAAGAACTCGAATGGATCCGTTCGGGGGCCAAGGCCCGGCAGGCAAAGTCCAAGGCGCGGATCTCGAAATACAACGAAATGGCCGGTCAGACCGTCCGCGAACGTGCCGGCGTCAGCCAGATCATCATCCCCAATGGCGAACGTCTGGGCAACAAGGTGATCGAGGTCGAAGGCGTAAAAAAACACATGGGTGACAAGTTGCTGATCGAGAATCTCTCTTTCAGCGTCCCGCCGGGTGCTATCGTTGGCGTCATCGGCCCGAACGGGGCGGGCAAATCCACCCTGTTCCGCATGCTCGTGGGCGCGGAACAGCCCGATGAAGGCACGATCACGCTGGGTGACACGGTGCAGTTGGCTTACGTCGATCAGTCGCGCGACGCGCTCGACCCGGCCAAGACCGCCTGGGAAGAAATCTCGGGCGGCTCCGAAGTGATCCACCTTGGCGATCTGGAAATGAATAGCCGCGTCTATGCCGGGGCGTTCAATTTCAAAGGCACCGATCAGCAGAAGAAGGTCGGCCTGCTGTCGGGCGGCGAGCGCAACCGCGTTCACATGGCAAAACTTCTGCGCTCGGGCGGCAACGTCCTGCTCCTCGACGAGCCGACCAACGATCTGGACGTTGAAACCCTGCAGGCGCTGGAATCCGCCATCGAAGACTTTGCCGGCTGCGCGATCATCATCAGCCACGACCGCTTCTTCCTCGACCGCCTCTGCACCCACATCCTCGCGTTCGAGGGCGATGCCCATGTCGAATGGTTCGAGGGAAACTTCGAAGCCTACGAGGAAGACAAGGTCCGGCGTCTGGGGCCGGATTCAATCGAGCCGAAACGGGTGAAATACAAGCGCTTTAGCAGGTGAACTGGCGATCGCCGAATAGCCCAGCCCTTCGGGGAAGAATGAACACCAGAGCCTCGCTCAAATTGGATAGAACTTGGGGGCAACGTCACCTGGGTGTTCCAGCAGGACGAAGTTACCACGATTCTAAGTGTCGTTGAGGAGATCCGACGAAGTGCAGCTGCCTGAGCGCTGACAAAGCACCGAGATACCACTACGTCCGTCTGCGGTCTGTTGCCAGTTCTGAACAATGCCGCCACTCAGTGGCGTTTTCCTGTTGCAGTGGGTGCCAAGTGGCAGATCAGAGAGATCAACCACGAAAGCAAACACCAAGCCACTGATTTTACTGGTGGAGCCGAGGAGGATCGAACTCCTGACCTCGTCATTGCGAACGACGCGCTCTCCCAACTGAGCTACGACCCCACTACGGAAATTTTTGGCGGAGGAGGGGGCTGGAGTCAAGGGTGGCGGGGTGATCTGCTCCTGCGGGGAATTGTATGTGGGTGGTGCGTGCGAGCACGCACCCCACGGGGGTGTGAAGCGTAGTGCGGCGTTCGGCCCGCGTGGGGGGCTATTCCGCGGCTTCCATGTAACTTTCCACTGGCGGGCAGGTGCAGACAAGGTTGCGGTCACCGAACACGTTGTCCACTCGGCCGACCGGCGGCCAGTACTTGTCAACGCGGAACGACGCAGGCGGAAAGCAGCCCTGCTCTCGGCTATAGGGCCGGTCCCAGTCGGCCACCAGATCGTTCACCGTATGGGGCGCGTGTTTCAATGGGTTGTTGTTGCGGTCGATCTCGCCGTTTTCAATCGCCCGGATTTCGTCGCGAATTGACAGCAAGGCCAGGATGAAGCGGTCAATCTCGGCTTTTGTTTCGCTTTCCGTCGGCTCGACCATCAGCGTCCCCGCCACGGGCCAACTCATCGTTGGGGCGTGAAACCCGTTGTCGATCAGACGTTTGGCGATATCATCCACAGTTACACCCACCTCGGCGAACGGCCGTGTGTCCAAAATACACTCATGTGCCACCCGACCCCGGTTGCCCATGAACAAGACCTCGTACGCCCCCTTCAGCCGTGCGGCGATATAGTTGGCATTCAGGATGGCCACCTTCGTCGCCTGCGTCAGCCCCGGTCCGCCCATCATCAGGCAATAGGCCCACGAAATCAGCAGGATCGATGCCGACCCATAGGGTGCTGCACTGACCGGCCCCTCGGTCATCGCTGTCTTGCGGCCGCCCGTCGCGGGGCCGCCGGTTTCGGGATGCCCCGGCAGAAAACGTGCAAGATGCGCACCTACCCCGATCGGCCCCATGCCGGGGCCACCGCCGCCATGTGGAATCGCAAAAGTCTTGTGCAAATTCAGATGGCTGACGTCGCCGCCGATCTGCCCCGGCTTGACCAGACCGACCATCGCATTCATGTTCGCTCCGTCAATATAGACCTGCCCGCCGTAGTCATGGGTGATCTGGCACACCTCGCGCACGGTTTCCTCGAACACGCCATGGGTTGACGGGTAGGTGATCATGCAGGCCGCAAGGTTGCCCCCCGCTTCGGCCGCCTTGGCCCGGAAATCGTCAAGGTCCACATCGCCGTTCGGCGCGGACTTGACGACGACAACCTTCATCCCCGCCATCTGCGCCGATGCGGGGTTCGTGCCATGCGCCGACACCGGGATCAGACAGATGTCGCGATGCCCGTCCCCGCGCGACCGGTGATAGGCCTGAATGGTCAGCAGCCCTGCATATTCCCCCTGCGCGCCCGAATTGGGCTGCATCGACATGGCGTCATACCCCGTTATGACGCAGAGCTTTTCCGCAAGATCAGCAATCGCCTCATGGTATCCCTGCGCCTGATCGGCCGGCGCAAAGGGGTGCAGCGATCCGAATTCAGGCCATGTGATCGGCATCATCTCGGCCGCCGCGTTGAGTTTCATCGTGCAGGATCCCAGAGGAATCATCGCCCGGTCCAACGCCAGATCGCGGTCCGAAAGGCGGCGCATGTAACGCATCATCTCGGACTCCGCCCGGTTCATGTGAAAGACCGGATGCGTCAGATAGTCGGTGGTCCGCACCATCGCCTCGGGGAACCCCAGCGTGGCCCGGTGCGGCGGCACACCCGAGATGCCAAATGCGGCCAGGATGCGGATCAGCACCTTCTCGTCGGTCGTCTCGTCCAGCGCGATGCCGACGCGGTCGGTGCCAATCTTGCGGAAGTTCAGCCCTTCTTGCCGCGCGGCGGCCAGAATACCGGTCTGGCCGACGCCAACCTCGACGGTGATCGTGTCGAAAAAGGCCTTGGGCGCAACCTTCGCCCCCGCTGCCTTCAGCGCGCGGGCAAGGCGGTTGGTCAGGAAATGCACCCGCTCAGCAATCGCGCGAAGCCCTTTAGGCCCATGAAACACCGCATAAAAACTGGCCATCACGGCCAGCAGGGCTTGCGCGGTGCAGACGTTCGATGTGGCCTTCTCGCGGCGGATATGCTGCTCGCGGGTCTGCAGCGACAGCCGGTAAGCCCGCCCGCCGCGCGCATCGACCGACACGCCCACGATCCGGCCGGGCATCGCCCGCTTCAGATCATCGCGGCACGACATGAACGCGGCATGCGGGCCGCCATAACCCATTGGCACGCCAAACCGCTGCGAGGAACCGATGGCGATATCGGCCCCCATCGCCCCCGGCTCCTTGAGCAGGCACAGCGCCAGCAGGTCGGTCGCGACGATGGTGATGGCCTTCGCCTCGTGCAGCGCGGCAATCTGTTGGGTAAAATCCTGCACATGGCCGTAGGTGCCGGGGTATTGGAAGATCGCGCCGAAGTACGCTGCGGCGTCCATTTTATCGGGGTCACCGATGGTAACGCTGATATCCAGAGGGGCCGCGCGGGTTTGAATGACGGCGATGGTCTGGGGGTGACAGTTCCGGTCCACAAAAAAGCCGCGCGCTTTGGATTTCGCCGTGCGCTCGGCCATCGTCATGGCTTCTGCCGCCGCCGTCGCCTCGTCCAGCAGCGAGGCATTGGCCACCGGCAGACCGGTCAGATCCGCCACCATGGTCTGATAGTTCAGCAGCGCCTCCAGCCGGCCTTGGGCAATCTCGGGCTGATAGGGCGTATAGGCGGTGTACCATGCCGGATTCTCGAGGATGTTGCGCTGAATCGCCGGTGGCGTGACGGTGCCATAATACCCCTGCCCGATCAGCGAGGTCATGACGCGGTTCTTCGCTGCAACCTCGCGCATTTTCGCCAGCAGTTCATGTTCGGCCAGAGGCGCCCAATCCAGGGCGTCCTTCTGCCGGATCGAGGCGGGAACCGTTTCCGCGATCAGCGCGTCCAAGCTGCTTACCCCCACGACGCGCAACATCTCGGCCATTTCCTCAGGCGAGGGGCCGATATGGCGGCGGTTGGCAAAGTCATAGGGGTTGTAGGTGGTCGGGGTGAAGGTCATCTCGGGTTCCTTGGCGGCAAGGGAGAAATCGACGCAGGGCCGGCGCGACACCCAAAATCCTGCAAAGGATTTTGGCAAAAGTTTTCAAAAACTTTTGGGCGTTCGGCAGCGCGCGGCTCAGGCAATCAGATCGTTGTATTCATCTTCGTCCATGAACTCGTCGAGCACGCTCAGGTCATCCAGTTTCATCTTGAACATCCAAGCCGCCCCGGTGGGATCGTCGTTCACCAGCCCCGGCTTGTCGGCCAGCGCGTCGTTCACCTCGACGATTTCGCCATCGACGGGTGCCAGGATGTCGGACGCGGCCTTGACGCTTTCGATCACCACCACCTCGTCACCACGCGCCACCATTGCCTCGACTTCGGGCAGTTCGACGAACACCACATCGCCCAGTTGCGTCGCCGCATGTTCGGTGATGCCGACGACAACCAGATCGCCTTCGACGCGCAGCCATTCATGGTCTTCGGTGTATTTCATCGCAAGTTCCTCAGCGTTTGTATGTGGAGGGGTGAAACGGAAGGTCGCAGACGGTGACCGGAAGACGCTTTCCGCGCACCTCTCCGGTCAGCGTCGTGCCGGTCACAGCCAGCGCAGAAGGCACATAGCCCATTGTAATGGGGGCATCTACCGAAGGCCCGAAGCCGCCCGACGTGACGGTGCCCGCCGCCGCCTCACCATCAAACAACGCGGTGCCTTCACGCATCGGGGCGCGTCCTTCGGGGCGCAGGCCCACACGGCGGCGGGCAGGGCCTTGGGCCAGTTCGCGCAGAATGCGGTCGGCACCCGGAAAGCCACCTGGGCGTGCGCCGCCGGCGCGGCGAGATTTCTGGATCGCCCAGCCAAGACCCGCCTCGGCGGGCGATGTCGTGGTGTCGATATCATGACCATACAGGCACAGCCCCGCCTCCAGTCGCAGACTGTCACGCGCGCCAAGACCGATGGGCGCGACCTCGGGCATCGCCAGCAGCGCCTTGGCAAAAGCCAGTGCCTGCGCGTCAGGCACCGAAACCTCGAACCCGTCCTCGCCGGTATAGCCCGAGCGGGAAATCCACAGTTCGGCCCCGTTCCACGGCAACAGGGCTGCATCCATGAACCGCATGGCAGCCACACCCGGGATCAGCCGCGCCAGTGCCGCTTCGGCCAGCGGCCCTTGAACGGCGAGCAACGCCCGGTCCGAAACCTCGATCACCTCGGCCACGGCAGACAGATGCGCGCGCATATGGGCGATGTCGGCCGCTTTGCAGGCCGCGTTGACGACGACGAACAGGTGCGTCTCGCGGTTGGCGAACATCAGATCGTCCAGAATGCCGCCCTGAGCGTTGGTAAAGAGGCCATAGCGTTGCCGCCCCGCCTTTACCCCCAGCACATCCACCGGCATCAGCGCCTCGAACGCCAGTGCCAGCGGCTCCATCCCGGCCTTGGGCCAAAGGATCACCTGCCCCATGTGGCTGACATCGAACAACCCGGCCTGCGCCCGCGTGTGCAGATGTTCCTTCATCACGCCTGCGGGATATTGCACCGGCATGTCATAGCCCGCGAAGGGAACCATCCGCCCTCCGTGCGACACATGCAGATCGTGCAATTCAAGCCGTTTCAGCGCCGTTGTCTCAAGGTCGGCCAAACGCCTCTCCTTTTTTTTGCAGCCGGTCTGAACGCCTCCGGCACCATGCGAACAGACTGCTGCCTGCCCCTTGATGCCCCCTCTGTCCCTTGCGCCTGAGAGTGTTATCCCGTCGGCGCCCCGGATTTAATCCGGGGTCTCTCCAGAGTTCCGTAGGCAGGACGGTCCCTTGCGCCTGAGAGTTTGCCGGGGCGGCTGCTCCTTCGGCACCGGGCGGGTATGATACCGTCCCGGATTCTCCCGAACCTGACTTTCTTTGCGTAGCCTGCCCATGCCGCGACTGGCAAGAGGGAAAGCGGAGGCGACGCTTCGGAAACGAAAACCGACGCCATTAGGATCGGGCCAGCGGTGGCCACCGCCGTTTGGCAACACGGATCACGGCTTGCCGTTCGACTGCAACCCAATGGCCTTCACGCACGGCAAAGGTCTTCTGCCTTTGACTATTGCTCGGCCGGTGCGACCGTCGAATGGAGTTGGGGCGCAAAGACCGGGCGTGGGGCGGGGTTGGAAATCAGCCGCAATGCCAGCCAGAAGGCCAAGCGCAGCAAAGATGACACCGCCCACCGCCTGTCCGATCAGTAAGCCGGGTGCGCCATAACGCGCACCAAACCCCAAGGAAAACGGCACCGTTCCGACGGTATGCCGCCCCCAGTTGATGATCGTTGACCAAAACGGACGCCCCAGATTGTTGCGCACGGCATTCGAGACGAAGATCACCCCCGTTGAAAAAGAACGCAAGTGATAGCGGACCGCAGAGCAGGAACACCAGTTGGCGCGTCACATCGGTGGCCGAAAACAGATCGGCAATCGGGCCGCGCAGCACGAACAGCAGCAGCGACACCCCGACGATCACCAACGCTGTAAATGCCAGCCCGCCGTAGAAGGCGCGTTTGACCCGGTCCATCCGACCAGCCCCGTAGTTCTGGCCCACGATGGGGCCAATCGCGCCCGACGGTGCAAAGATCACCCCGAACGCCACCGGTTGGTAATCGCCATACCCGCCACCGCCGCCTCGCCATAGCTCTCCATCGCCCGCCGCGCATCGCCGTGGCTGCGCAGGATCGTACCGCCAATCATTCCGACCATCAGAAGCGGCTGCGACGGCACCACGATGAACATCTACTGCTCCGTCAGATCATGCGTGTGGCCTGTGGCCCCCAGCACAGTGACCAGCGGCGACAAAGACAGCCAAACCAGCCCGGAAAACACCGCTCCGAACGTTACCCCAGGATCAGCCCGTTCGTCGCCCGCGTCCGTGCTTCTGGCGCATTTCGTGCGCCCAGGGCGCGGGCGGTCAGCGCCCCGACGCCAATACCCATCCCGATGCCAAAAGATGTGGTGAAGAACAGGATTGCGCCGGCATAGCCGATGGCGGCCGCCAGTTCCGCCCGCCCGAGCATCGAGATGAAGATCCTGTTGGCGAAATCGACAGCAAAGACGGCCATCAGCCCGATCGAGGCTGTCAACGACAGGACCGACACATGCCGGGAAAGGTTGCCTTCCAGAAACCGCGCCTGTGATCCTGCCTCAGCCATTGCGCTCCTCGGGTCAAATCATGCTCGGATTCTTTCGATTTCCTGTCTGAAAGTATCCTCGGGTGAGGGGTCCGGGGAGAGGGCCGACAGCCCGCACCCCGGCGCGATCCACGAAACCCACCCAAAAATTTCGTGCGGGCCATTTTCAGCAGCGGCCTCAGTCCCCCCCATTACGGTCCGTTGTCGCGCCCCGGCAAAGCCC
>JANNWS010000012.1:0-5781 GCA_031408575.1 Rhodobacterales bacterium | reverse complement strand
CCGCCAGCATCATCGACACCGCCGCCCAGCCGCCCGTCACCTCGCCCCCCGGCGCAAGCAACACCGCCAGCCCGGCGAACGCCACCCCCGCGCCGGCCCAGCGCCGCGCCGGCACCGTCTCCCCGGTCAAAAGTGCGCCCGCGAACATCGTGATCTGCACCGTCCCGAACAGAACGAGCGCCCCCACCCCCGCCGAAAGCGCACCGTAAGCCGCCGAGAATCCGTAAAGATAGGTCAGCAGCGCCAGCGATCCGACAATCCGCCCGTGCAGTCCCGGCCAGACCTGGCTCCCCTCGCGCCAATGCCTCAGCCACACCAACAGCAGCAATACCAATGCCCCCGCCAACAGCCGGATCAGCGCGAACCAGGCCGCGTCAATCGCCCCTGATCCGACCGCCATCCGGTTCAACACCGAATTCGCCGCAAAGGCGATCATCGTCAGCGTGGTCAGCAGAAAGAGGCGCATCCCCCCTCCTACCGCATCGCCCCCCGCCAATCCACCGCTCCGCGCGCCCGCCCCCCGGCAAAGCCGCTCTCAGACCGCCGCCGGTATTTCGCCCAAAGTACGATACACCGGTATCCCCCGCGCCGTTGCAATCGCCACGTCATTGTCGGCCCCGGCGGAAGCCCCTTCCAGCCGCAACACCGCATCGCAATGCTGCAACAACCGCCCCGCCGTCGGATGCAGCACCGCGTCATAAAGCGCGCCGCCGACAGCCCCGCCGCCCGCACCCTCCAGCACCGGCAAGGCCACCCATTCGCCGATCATCGGCACATGGCCTTTCTGAAAGACCGGCCAGGCCGCCGCCTCAAGCCGCTTCAGATTGGCCGCCATCTTCACCGGATCGTCGCCGGTCCCCGACCGGTAAGGACCGGCAATCAAGATCATCATCGGTTTTTTCATCATCGCACTCCTTCAATGAAAGGATGCCCTAGCAAAGCGTGACGATTCGTGCAATATCGTGCAAATAAATGAATTATCGTGCAAACATGCTCACGGCCCAGCGCAAAGCCCATCTCCTCGCCTGCCTGACCCAGACCGGCCGCATCGTCGCCCGGGATGAGGCTTTGGCCCTCGATCTCTCCGAAGACACCATTCGCCGCGACCTTCGCGACCTTGCAGCCGAGGGCAAACTCCTGCGTGTCCACGGCGGCGCGCTGCCGCTTTCGCCCACCCACCGCCCGCTCGCCGACCGCCGCTCCATGGCACACGACGAAAAGCGCCGCCTGGGTGCATGCGCCGCCCGCCTGATCCGCCCCGGCCAGACCGTGATCCTCGATGGCGGCACCACCCATCTCGACCTCATCCGGCACCTGCCCCCCGACATCGCCGCCACCATCGTGACCCACAGCCCGGTCATCGCCGCCGCCCTCGAACCCTTCCCGGCCCTTGAAATCATCCTGATTGGTGGCCGCCTCTACCGCCATTCGATGGTCGCCACCGGCCCCGTCACCGACCAAGGCTTTGCCAACCTCCACGCCGATCTCTGCTTTCTGGGTGTGACAGGCCTTCACCCGGATACCGGCCTCACCACCGGGAATTTCGACGTGGCCGCGTTAAAGCGCCGGATGATCGCCCAGTCCGGCGAAACCATCGTATTGGCCACCACAGACAAGATCGCCACCACCTCGCCCTTCCGCATCGCCCCGCTCGACGCCCTCGCAACCCTGATCACAACCGGCCCGCGTACCGAAGGCCTGCCGCCCTCGGTCACCCACCTTCAGGCCTGACCCCCCAGCTTCTTTTCGGCCCAAATACCCCCGCCGGAGGCGCTCTGAGCCCAAAGCGCCAAGCGCGTCGGGCGAGGCAAATGCAATGGCCCGGGACGGGCCTCCGTTTGACCCGCCCAAAAGAAAAGAGGCCCCGTTTCCGAGGCCCCTTCCCAAATGTTCCGCAATGGAACGGCTGATTACATCATGCCGTCCATGCCGCCCATTCCACCCATGCCGCCGCCCATGCCGCCGCCGGATTTCGGCTCCGGACGGTCAGCGATCATGGCTTCGGTGGTGATCAGAAGCGAAGCAACCGAAGCTGCATCTTCCAGCGCGGTACGCACAACCTTGGCCGGATCGATCACGCCGAACTTGAACATGTCACCATATTCTTCGGTCTGCGCGTTGAAGCCAAAGGTCTTGTCGTTCGACTCGCGGACCTTGCCGGCCACAACCGATCGATCTACACCGGCGTTCTGCGCGATCTGGCGCAGCGGGGCTTCCAGTGCCTTGCGGACAATGGCGATCCCGGCGTTCTGATCGGGGTTCGCCCCGGTCATACCTTCCAGAACCTTGCCAGCCTGGATCAGGGCGACGCCACCGCCAACAACGATACCTTCCTGAACGGCCGCACGGGTCGCGTTCAGCGCGTCGTCAACACGGTCCTTGCGCTCTTTCACTTCAACTTCCGTCATACCGCCGACGCGGATCACAGCAACACCGCCTGCCAGTTTGGCAACACGCTCCTGCAGCTTTTCCTTGTCGTAGTCCGACGTGGTTTCTTCGATCTGCGCGCGGATTTGCGAAACCCGGGCTGCGATCTCGGCCTTGTCGCCGCCGCCATCAACGATGGTGGTGGTGTCCTTGGTGATCGAGACTTTCTTGGCCTTGCCCAGCATGTCGATCGTGACATTCTCAAGCTTCATGCCCAGATCTTCGGAAATCACCTGACCACCGGTCAGGATCGCCAGATCCTGCAGCATCGCCTTGCGACGATCGCCAAAGCCCGGTGCTTTTACGGCGGCAATCTTGAGGCCCCCGCGCAGCTTGTTGACGACCAGCGTGGCCAGAGCCTCGCCTTCCACGTCTTCCGAGATGATGATCAGCGGCTTTTGCGACTGGATCACCGCCTCCAGCAACGGAACCATCGGCTGCAGCGAAGACAGCTTCTTCTCGTGCAGCAGGATCAGGCAGTCCTCAAGATCGGCAACCATCTTGTCGGCATTGGTCACGAAGTAGGGCGAGAGGTACCCACGGTCGAACTGCATCCCTTCGACCACTTCGGTTTCGGTTTCCAGGCCCTTGTTCTCTTCGACGGTGATGACACCCTCGTTGCCGACCTTCTGCATCGCATCAGCGATCTGACGGCCGATTTCCGATTCGCCATTGGCCGAGATCGTGCCGACCTGCGCAACTTCGGCGCTGTCGATCACCGGACGGGCTGCCGCTTTGATCGCTGCCACGACTTTGGTCGTCGCAAGGTCGATCCCGCGCTTCAGGTCCATCGGGTTCATGCCGGCGGCAACGGCCTTCAGGCCTTCGCGGATGATCGCCTGCGCCAGAACGGTCGCGGTGGTGGTGCCGTCGCCGGCCTCGTCATTGGTGCGGGAAGCAACTTCCTTGACCATCTGCGCGCCCATGTTCTCAAAGCGATCGGAAAGCTCGATCTCTTTGGCAACGGTCACGCCGTCCTTGGTGATGCGCGGAGAGCCGAACGACTTCTCGATCACCACGTTGCGGCCTTTCGGGCCCAGCGTCACCTTGACCGCATCGGCCAGGATGTTGACGCCGCGCAGCATGCGGTCGCGGGCGTCGGATTCAAATTTTACGTCTTTGGCAGCCATGAGGAAAACTCCTGCTTGGGGTTATAGAAAAAGCGACGTCTCAGGCCATGATGCCGAGAATGTCGCTTTCCTTCATGATCAGCAGCTCTTCGCCGTCCAGCGTCACTTCGGTGCCGGACCACTTGCCGAACAGGATCTTATCGCCGGCCTTCACCGACGGTGCGATCAGCTCGCCCGAGTCCTTGCGTGCGCCGGCGCCGACCGAGACAATCTCGCCCTCGGCAGGCTTTTCTTTTGCGGTATCGGGGATGATCAGGCCGCCCTTGGTCTTTTCATCGCTTTTCACGCGACGGACAAGCACACGGTCATGCAGCGGTTTGAATGCCATCTGAGAACACTCCCTAAGGTTCCAGGTTGAAAGGATGTTGGCACTCACAAGTGCTGAGTGCCAACGCAACGTAGTTAGGCATCGCTGCCCCCGCTGTCAACGCCCCCTTGGCCAAAAATAAACGGAAACCGGCCTTGGCCGCAGCATCAGGGCATGGCACCTTGGGCCTTGCTTAAAAAGGCTTTGCCTCATGCTGCGCGCCACCCTTGCCTGTGTCCTAAGCTTGCTTGCCACCTTTCCCGCCACCGCACGTTGTGAAGGCCGCAACCAGATTGCAGCTCTGCCTGCAGCCACTCGCGCCGAACTGACCGCTGCGGTCGATGCCGTTCCGTTCCCGCGTGGCAACCTTTGGCGGGCAACGCGGGGCGATCAGGTGCTGCACCTGATCGGCACGTACCACCTTGATGATCCGCGCCATGATGCCATCATGTCCCGTCTTACCCCCCTGATCGAAACGGCGGCAACCGTGCTGGTCGAGGCCGGCCCGCAAGAGGAACAGGCCCTGCAAGCCGCCCTCGCCCGTGACCCCTCTCTGATGTTCGTGATGAACGGTCCGACCCTGCCCGAAGTTCTGCCCCCCGCCACTTGGGACCGACTGAAAGACGCGCTGCGCGCCCGCGCCATTCCGCCGTTTCTGGGGGCAAAGATGCAGCCTGCCTATCTTTCGATGGTGCTCGGCATCCCGCCCTGCGCGTCCGAGATGTTCCTTGGCGGCGAAAACGGGCTGGACAAGCGCATCATTGCCGCCGCCGACACCGCCGCAGTGCCGCTTGGCGCTCTGGAGCCGTTCGATACCCTGTTCCGGGCCTTTGCCGGCATGACCGACACCCAACAGCACGAGATGCTGGAGATGTCGCTGGCGATGGAGAGCCAGTCCGAAGATGCGTTCGCCACGATGCAGGACAGCTACTTCGCCGAAGACAGCCGGATGATCTGGGAGTTTTCGCGATGGCAGACACTGCAGATACCGGGAATGGGGTCGGATCGGGTGCAGGCCGATTTCGCCATGATGGAAGAGGCGCTGATGGCCGCGCGCAACCGCGCCTGGATTCCCGTGATCGAAACGGCCTTAAAGGAAGGACGGGTCTTCGCCGCCTTTGGTGCGCTGCACCTCTCGGGCCAGGATGGTGTGCTGGCCTTGCTGGAACGCGCAGGTTTCAGTCTGACGCGCCTGCCCTTGTAAGCGGTGCCGCTGCAGCACTCTTCGGTGCTTGCCAAACTGTAAAATCGTCACCAAGGAGCCTTGCAATGAATCCCGATGAAATCACTCCACTTGCAGCAATAACACGCGCCGAATTCTACCGTGACCTAGGGCAATATCTTGCGGTAGCTGCGAGCCTCTTCGCGCTGTTTCTGGGCGTGGGCGTTCTGGGGTATCATACCTTTGTCCGGCTCGACTGGATCGACAGCTTCCTCAACGCCAGCATGATCCTCGCCGGCATGGGGCCGCTCGACCCGGTAACGACCGACTCGGGCAAGATTTTCGCTGCAGCTTATGCGCTGTTTTCCGGTGCGGCGTACCCTGCGCTGACCGCAATAGTGCTTTATCCGGTCGTGCACCGCATGATGCGGATGCTTCACTTGCGGGCGCTCGCCGCGGCGGCTGGGGCCGATGACGATGTCTGAGGGGGTGTTGCAAGCCGTCTGTACTGTTCGCGCTTCCTGTCGCGCCCCGCAATAAGGGCCGCAGCCGACCGCTCCGGCAACCGCTGCCGATGCCCCGAAAGTCCGGAGGCAAGTCACACCAAACACACCTAAACGATCATGCCCCCAATCGCGCATGCCTGACTGGGCGGGCGCGCGGCGTTTGCCCAAGTGAAGGCCGGCGCGAACAGATTTGATGCGGATCAAATCCGGCAAGGTAAGGCGTAGGGAAGCAGTGGAATGGCGCGCACC
>JANNWS010000011.1:0-28222 GCA_031408575.1 Rhodobacterales bacterium | reverse complement strand
GGCAGGGCGCGCAGATGGGCCAGCACCGTGGCAATCGCGGCACCCGTTCCCGCGATGGTGCCATTGACTCCCTCGGCCGCAAGCAGCAGCGTTCCCGTCACTCCGGCGTCCGCGCAGACAGCCAAAAGTGGCGCGCGCAATGCAGCCGGGTCATCAAAGCGGGTAAAGTGATAGAGCGCGGCAATCGTCAGCATGCCGCCTCATAGTCCCGCCGCAGGCCGCTTCGCAAGCCCTTCACCTTGACGCCGCAAGGTCCGCCACTTACCCAAGGGATCGTACACCCTGCGGAGGCCCGCATGCGACCCGCCACTGACGCCCTGATCGTCATCGACATCCAAAATGATTTCTGCCCCGGCGGCGCCCTGGGCGTGGCACAAGGCGATGCCATCGTGCCGCGGGTGAATGCGCTGCTGGGCGAATTTGCCGTGCGGGTGTTCACGCAGGACTGGCATCCGGCCAACCATGCCTCCTTTGCCGCCAATCATCCCGGTGCGGTCGCGTTCAGCTTTACCCAGTTGCCTTACGGTTCGCAGGTGTTGTGGCCCATTCATTGCGTGCAGGGATCGGCGGGGGCTGGGTTTCACGCCGGGCTGAACGTTGATGCCGCCGATCTAGTGATCCGCAAGGGATTTCGCCCCCAGATCGACAGCTATTCCGCGTTTTTCGAGAATGACCGGACCACCCCGACCGGGCTTGACGGCTACCTTCGGACGCGCGGTGTTACGGACCTGACACTTGTTGGCCTCGCCACCGATTTCTGCGTTGCCTATTCCGCGCTGGATGCGAAACGCTTGGGTTTTGGCGTCACCGTGCTGGACGGTGCAACCCGCGCAATCGACCTGAACGGGTCACTGGCCGAGGCGCGGGCGCAGATGCGCGCGGCCGGCGTCGTATTGGAGGCTTGAGATGGTCGATATCGCCACGCGGGTCTACAATCACAAATGGAAGATCGACCCGATCGTCCGATCCCTGATCGACACGGATTTCTACAAACTTCTGATGTGCCAGTCGATTTTCCGCAACAAGCCGGAAACCGAGGTCACATTCTCGCTGATCAACCGCACCTCATCCGTGCGCCTTGCCGATGTCATCGACGAGGGTGAACTGCGCGAGCAGTTGGACAATATCCGCACCCTGCGCCTGTCTCGGGGCGAATCCACCTGGCTGCGGGGCAATACGTTTTACGGCAAGCGCCAGATGTTCCGCCCCGACTTCATGGAATGGTTCGAGGGGTTGCAACTGCCGCCTTACCATCTGGAAAAGCGTGACGGCCAATATGAACTGACGTTTCAGGGCAAATGGCCCGAGGTCATGCTGTGGGAAATCCCGGCACTGTCCACGCTGATGGAACTGCGGACCCGGGCTGCATTGCGCGACATGGGCCGGTTCGAGATTCAGGTGCTTTACGCGCGGGCCATGACCAAGCTGTGGGAAAAGGTCGAACGGCTGCGCCGGATCGACGGTCTGCGCCTTGCCGATTTCGGCACGCGGCGGCGGCATTCGTTTCTCTGGCAGGACTGGTGCGTTCAGGCGATGATGGAGGGGCTGGAGGGCAAGTTCACCGGCACGTCCAATTGCCTGATCGCCTACCGGCGTGAGGTCGAGGCGATCGGCACCAACGCACATGAACTGCCGATGGTCTATTCCGCGCTGGCCGACAGTGACGCGGAATTGGCGCAAGCACCCTATCAGGTGCTGGCCGACTGGCAGGAGGAACACGACGGAAACCTGCGGATCATCCTGCCCGACACCTACGGCACTGAAGGGTTCCTGCGCAATGCGCCGGACTGGCTGGCCAGTTGGACCGGTATCCGCATCGATTCGGGCGACCCGGCGGCGGGGGCGGAAACCGCGATCCGCTGGTGGCAGTCGCGCGGCGAAGATCCCAAGCAAAAGCTGGTTATCTTTTCTGACGGCCTGGACGTTGACAAGATCGAAGAACTGCACCGCCAGTTTGCCGGCCGGGTGAAGGTCAGCTTCGGCTGGGGCACCATGCTGACCAATGATTTCCGTGGCTTGGTCGAGGGCAACAGCCTTGCCCCGTTCAGTCTGGTCTGCAAAGCGGTATCGGCAAACGGGCGACCGACGGTAAAGCTGTCGGACAACCCGAACAAGGCAATGGGGCCGGTGGACGAGATTGCGCGTTACAAGCGCGTCTTCGGTGTCGGCGCGCAAGTGGCCGACGAGGTGCTGGTGTAGGGCGGGGTTAACCCCGCCTTGTGCCGAAATGGCGGGGTGAACCCCGCCTTACCAGCCGCTTTCGCCCGACAAAAGCCGTTCGGCCAATCCCAGCGCGCGGTCGATATGCCTGCGGTGTATCGGGTCGGCGGGCGCAAGGCGCGGCATCGTCCACCCGACCGAGGCGCAACACCGCATCAGGGTGAACACCGGCACCATCGCGGCGTCGATGGCGCGCGTTTCGGCGTAGCCATCGACAAGCGCCCCGGCAATCGCGGGCAGGGCAGGCTCGAACAGGTTCTGCGACAGAACGGTGCCAAGGTCATAAAGCCGGAAGCCGAAACCACAATCGTCAAAGTCGATCAGCGAAAGTGACCTGTCGTTCACAAGAACATTCTCGCGCAGCACATCGGCATGGATCAGCCCGAACGCGCCTGTCGTCGCGTGGTCCGCCAGGCGCTCGCGCAGGAAATCACGGGTGCGGCGGGCAAGGGCGGCCTCGTCGGCCGTCAACGCCGGATGGTCCCAGAACCGGCCCCAGACCGGTGTTTCGCCCAGCAGCCCGTCACTATCCCAGCGTGGCCGCGTGAACCCATCCGGCAGCGTCAGTGCATCCGTTGCCGAATGAACCTGCGCGATTACCCGCCCCAGCGCGCGGTGCAGATCGGCCTGCCGAGTCACGGTGCCGGTCAACGCAACACCCGCCTTGCCCAAGGGCGCGCCATTGACCCAAGCAATCGCCGAGGCGAACACCCCGCTTTGCAACCGCACCAACAGATCACCGCCCGGCGTCGAAAGCGGCCTTGCAACCGCGACGCCCGCCACGAACAGCGCCTCGCACCACCACAATTCAGATCGGATCGCGGCTTCGGATTGGTAGCCCATCCGGTGCAGGCGCAGCGCGGCCCGCCCTCCCGGCAAATCCACCGCATAGACGGCGTTCTCGCGCGTCGAGATCAGACGGGGAGCGGACCCGCCAAACGCGCGGGCGGCCTCATCTGCATCGGCACTCATGCCGGAACCGACGTTTCCGCCAGAACGGCCTCCAGCGCATCCATCAGCATATCACCGTTTTCGACCGAGAACGGCATTGGCGGGCGCAGCTTCAGAGTGTTGCCCGCACGCCCGATCCGGTTCATCAGGAACCCGCGCTGCACCATCCGCTCCACCACCTCGGTCACAAATTCGGTGGCGGGCGTCATCGCAGCGTCCAGCACGAACTCGGCCCCAAAGAACAGCCCTGCACTGCGAACCTCGGCCAGCAACGGATGCCGCAGCGCGCCCATCCGCTCCATCACATGGGCGCTGACGCGGGCGGCGTTTTGCTGCAAACCTTCCTCGCGGATCACGTCCAGCACGGCAAGACAGGCGGCGGCGGACACCGGATTTCCGCCGAAGGTGTTGAAATAGCCGAACGCCTCGCGGAAGGCCCCCATGACGGCGGGTGTCGCCAGCACGGCAGCCACCGGATGACCGTTTGCCATCGGTTTGCCCACTGTCACCACATCGGGCGCAAAGCCCAGCCAGTCATGGCCCCAGAAATGGCTGCCCCCGCGTCCAAATCCCGGCTGCACCTCGTCCGAGATGATCAGCCCGCCCGCCCGCCGGATCAACGCGGCGGTCGGATAAAGAAAGCCGGGTTGGACGGTGGGAATCCCCTCATTGGCAAAGACCGGGCAAAGGATCATTCCCGCAAAGCCATGCCCCGCTGCTTCCAACTCTGCAATCGCGCGTGCCACATTGTCGGCAAAGGCCTGCGCCTGTCCGTCGGTTGTTTCGCCCACGGGTCGCAGCGAATCCGGCGCAGGCACCAGCCGCACATGGCCGGGATAGCCGCCGATCGGCGGACGGCGCGTCGATAGCGCCGACACGGCGGCGGTATTGCCGTGATAGGTATTGTCGGTCGCGATGATGCCGGTCTTGCCCGTCACCGCCTGCGCCATCCGCAAGGCGATATCGTTGGCCTCGGACCCGGTGCAGGTCATGATCGCCTGAGATATCCCGTGGCCCAGCGTGGCGGTCAGCCGCTCGATATATTCCAGCACGAGGTCGTGCAGATAACGGGTGTGGGTGTTCAGCGTGGCCGCCTGACGGCAGATCGCCTCGACCACCCTGGGGTGACAATGGCCGACATGCGGCACGTTGTTGTAGCAATCGAGATAGCGTTTGCCCGCCGCATCCCACAGCCAGACGCCTTCGCCCCGCACGATATGCACGGGGGTGCGGTAGAACGTTGGCACATTCGGCCCCATCAGGCGCGCGCGCCGGGCCAGCATGTCTTCGGTCATTCCTCCTCCACCGGTTTGGCGCGTCCGGCCTTCACCTCGCCGCGCACCGATTTCGCGACCAGCCGGCGGCGCTGAGACCCCAGCGTGGGTTTGGTCGGCACCCGGCGCTTGGGGGCCACCAGAGCCTCGCGGATCATCTCGATCAGACGTTCTTTGGCCAGTTCGCGGTTGCGGATCTGACTTCGGGTTTCTTCGGCCCGGATCACGATGGCCCCGTCCAACGTCCAGCGCCGCCCCGCGAGCCGCTTCAGCCGGGTCTTGACCGGGCCGCTGAGGTGCGGCGAACGTTCCGCCTCGAACCGCAGTTCGACAGCAGTTTCCACCTTGTTCACGTTCTGCCCACCGGGGCCGGACGACCGGGAAAAGGTCTCGGAAAGCTCCCAATCGGCAAGGAACAGGGTATCGGTGATCCGCAGCATGCCGCTACGCTAGTGCCTGCCTGATGCTTATGGAAGCGCCAGACACACTCTGGCGTCTGGGTTTTCGCCTGTCTTTCGACAAAACCGGAGTCCACCTTTATCGGACAGGCTCTAGCGACCCCGTAGCAAAAGAGAAAGGGTCGCCGATGACGGCGACCCTTTCCGAGTTCCAAGGAGATGGGCCAGTTAGGTACGAAGCCCAATCGGTGGTCTGTTGACCAGGGGTCTGCCCCTAGAAAACACCCCCGCCGACTGTCCCGACACTTCTCTCCAACATCACTCTAGACACTGGATCACCTCCTTTCAAAATGTTGCCGATACGCAGAGGTTGGCACAGATTTTGTGTTTGTCAAAAGTTTTTACGCAACCCTTGCGTTTATTCGCGCAACGATGAGGCGGAAAGGTGCAAGTGCCAGCAAAGCCAGCGCCAGCTTTACCAGCCAATCCGCCGTCGCAAGCGAGACCCAAAGCGGCATGTCCGGCCCGATCCCCAAGAGCGGCAGCGATGCACCGGCCCAGGCCACATCCGTCGCGGGATGGATCCCGCTGAGCGTGGCCGAAAAGGCGATGGTGAAAAAGATTGCGGTATCCAGCGATGAGCTGACCAGCGTGGAAATCAGCGGCGGCTTCCACCACGCGCCATGCCGCATCCGGTCGAACACAGTCACATCCAGCATCTGCGCCGCAAGGAATGCCAGCCCCGATCCCAGCGCCACGCGCACCGTGACCAGCGGGCCGAATTCGCCGATGATCTGGGTCCCGATCAGCGAGCAGACAACGCCGGTCGCAAAGCCGGCCCAGACCACGCGCCGCGCGGCTGCGGCCCCGTAAACGCGGTTGGTCAGGTCGGTCACCAAAAACGCAAATGGATAGGTGAACGCTCCCCAGGTCAGCCATTGGCCGAACAGGTGCTGCACAAGGATGTTCGAGGCCACGACGATGATCGCCATGGCAATAATGCCGGGCAGAAGTTTGCGGGTCATGCGGGTTTGCGTTTTGACAAGGTTGCGGATACTTGGTCCCCGTTTTGGGGAACGTGGCCGCATAGCGCCGCAGTACAAGCAAAGTCAATCCCGCAGGCGAAACTCGACAATCTCGGTGCCAAGAACGGACAGGAAATTGTCATCCGAAATCATCGTCAGGCGCAGCACGCCCTTCGTGTCGCGCCAGACCGCAATGCCTTCAAGATTGCCGAAATAGCCCGGCGGCGTTTCCAGCACGGTTTCGGCCTGCGCTACAGCCGTTTCGACGAGCGGCATCCGGCGCACCCGCGAAGCAAAGCCGCCAAACCCGCGAAATTGCCGCTCAAGCAGGTAAAGCCGCCCGTCCGGCCCGATATCGGCCCCCACCGGCAGAAAGCTGCCTTGTCCGGCGATCAGAAACGGCTGGTCCCAACTTCCGTTGCGAAACCGGTAGACCGGATACGCGCCATCCGGCCGATTTGCTTCCTCGGGCAGCGTGTAAAGCGTGCCGTCCGCGCCGATGGCCAGCGCCTCCAGCCCCGCATTCAGGCCCATCGCGTCGAATTCGGGCGGATTGGGCAAGGTGACCGGGGCCGCATCGGGGATGTCATAGCGGATCACGCGGGTAACGTATTCGGTGGATATGAACAGGCTGCCATCGTCGGTCAGGGCCAAACCTTCGGTATCAAACCGAAATTCGTCTGAAACAGCGCCCGCAGGCAGCGCCAGCACAACCGGCATCCGGGCTGTCACCCTCGAAATCAGGCCAGCCCCCGTCCGCAGGATATGCCCTGTCACAACCGCCCCCCGGTCGGTTAGCGCGGTGAAGGCCGATCCGTCACGTGCCACTTCGATACCGGAAAATCCCCCGAACTGCGGATCATCGCCAGTCCAGACGTAGCTTCCCACGTATCCCGGCAGCGTCGCCCTGCTAGCGACGCTTGCCGGCCCTGTGGCCAGCAGAAGCGCCGCAATCAGCGCGCCCGTCAGCGCGACTGCAGAACGTCGGTGCATTGCCGTGGCAGATCCGCCATCGTGAACTCGCGTGCGCCCTTCTTGCGAGGTTCTGGCTTTACCGGCGTTTTCGACGGCTTCGGCGGGTTCAGATAGTCCGTCACCCACCAGGTCAGCGTATCGTCACAGCCGTTGCCGCCGTTGGACAACTCTTTCACCGTCGGCTTTTGCGTCTCGCAATAGCGCGCACCCTTTGGGCATTTCAGGCGAACGTGGAAATGCGTGTCATGCCCGGCGATGGGCCGGATCTTTTGCAACCAGTCGCGGTCCTTGCGCGACGCGGTGCGGCACATCTCGATCTTGACCGCAGCTGCCACAAAGATGCGGTCCACGCGGGGGTCAGAAGCCGCGGCCTTCATCAGCGCGCGGTGTGACGGTGTCCAGGCCGAGGTGATGCTGCGCTGATCGGCCGAGCGCACCGCGACCGAACTGATCGCCTCGCGCTCTGCCCGGCTCAGGTCAAGCCGCCGGGGTGGCAGCATCCAGACATCGGCATCCAGCCCGATCTGGTGGCTGGCATGGCCCGAGGTCATCGGCCCACCACGCGGCTGGCTGATATCGCCGACGTAAAGCCCGGCCCACCCCATCTGCTGTGCGGCGACACTGAGTTGCTGCAAAAAGGTGATCATCTCGGGCTGGCCCCAGTTTCGGTTCCGGTTCAGCCGCATCGCCTGCCAGCTTGGCCCGGTTTCCGGCAATTGCACCATTCCGGCCCCGCAACCGCGGGAATAGCCACCGACCGGCATCGGGGCTTGCGCCGATGCGGTGTCCTGCGCCCCGAAAAGCCGGTTCGCCAGTTGCTGCGCCTGAACCGGTTGCGCCAGAAATGACATCAGGAAAAGCAGGAAAAACCGTGTCATGCGACCACCTCATCGCCGTCTGGTCTGACCCAGACCAGCAGACCAAGCCCTATCAGGAACAAGGCGATCAGCGGTGTGATGCCCCATTGCTGGCTGCCGGTCAGTCCGGTCACCACGCCGATCGTCAACGGCGCGATGAACGATGTGGCCTTGCCCGCCAGTGCGTAAAGCCCGAACGCCTCTGTCATCCGCGCCGGATCGGCCTGCCGCACCATCATCGTGCGGCTCGCCGTTTGCACCGCACCCCCCGCCGCCCCGATCAGCGCACCCAGTGCGTAAAAGGCCGCGTCAGGCAGGCGGCTTTCCTTGCCGACAGGCATTCCAAACACCGCCTCGCGTGAAACGAAGACGATGCCAACCGCCACCAAGGACAACACGATCAGGCAGACGATGATCACCGGACGCGGCCCGAAGCGGCTGTCAGCCCGCCCACCCAGCCAGGCAAAGATCGCACCGGTCACCGCTGCAAGAATGCCGAACACCCCCACATCCGTCACCCCCCAGCCCAGCACCCCCGCCGCATAGATGCCGCCGAACGTGTACATGCCGTTCAGCGCATCGCGGTAGAACATCGACGACAGCAGATAGGCCGACAGGCTGCGCCGCTGCGGCAACCGGCGCAAGGTGGCCTTCAGGTCCGGCCACGCCCCGCGCATCGCTGTGACGATCCCGACCGCCCCCGGCTTTTTCGGCTCTCGCACCCACAAAAAGAACGGGATCATGAAGATCACATACCAGATCGCCGTGAACGGCCCCACCGCCCGCGTTCCTTCACGCAGTGCCGGATCAAGGCCCAGAATAGGTGACAGGCCGACAAGTGTGCGCCCGGTGTCACCTTCGGCAAACAGTGTCAGCACCAGGATCAGCGCGACCACACCGCCCACATACCCGAACGCCCAGCCGGACCCCGAGATGCGCCCGATCTGTTCGGGCGGGCCAAGGTCGGGCAACATGGCGTTGCTAAAGGTGGTCGCAAACTCCATCCCGATCAGCCCGACCCCGAACGAGATCATCACGAACCACAGGTTGATATCGCCCGGTGCCGCCTGCCAAAGTCCCCATGCACCGGCCACATACATCACCGAAAACAGCAGGATGAACCGCATCCGCCCACCGGTCCGGTCGGCAACAGCCCCCAGCAGCGGCGCCAGCAGCGCAATCACCAGCCCCGCCGCCCCGATGCCAAAGCCCCATACTGTCTGCGCTGCTGTGCCATCGCCCAGAATGCTGGCCATGTAAGGCGCAAAGATGAAGGTCAGTAGCAGCGTATTGTAAGGCTGGCTTGACCAGTCAAAAAAGTACCAGCCCCAGATGCGACGCGTCGCCGTGGTCATGTGTGCGTGCCTCTTGCTGCTTGTGGCCGGAGTGAACAGCGAAAGGCCGGGGCGCGCAAGCCGCTTACCGCTGCGGCGGCCACGGCCGTTCGGTATCCGCCGCGATCCACGCTGTCACCCAGTCGGGAAAAGCGGGGCTTTCCACCGGCTGACCCAGTGCTGCCAGCGCCCGCGACGGCGGCACGATGCCCGCAGCCGAGGTTATGGCCGTTCGCAACAGCATGTGGCTGGTGCATTCGTCACCCTTCCACATGCTCTGATCCATGTACAGAAACCGCGCGTCCCAGCCAATGCAGCGGCTGTGCATCTCGACCCGGTCCCACAGCCGCACCCGGCGGCGATAGCGCGTGGTCGCCCCCGCAACCGTCAGACCCCAGCCCTGCTGTTTGACCACCCGCGCCAACCCGGTCCGCACGGCCAGCGGAATGCGCCCCAAATCATACAGCGTCAGCGTGCGGCCATTGTTTAATTCACGCCACGGGTCCAGATCCTGCGGCCAGCAGCGGTGATGGGACACATGCGTATCGGTGACGGCCAAAGCCGGGGCAGAGCGCGCCATCCACAACTCGGCAGCAAGACGGAAATAGGGATACACGTCGCGTTCCTTTTTCTTGACCGGTGCCGCAGTGCGGCAGCAAGGTCAAGCCAGACGCTGCGGAAGTGGTTGCCCTTCACCGGTGCGGGCGATACCTCTGGCGCAACCCGCCCCGAAGGACGCCTCCATGACCTCGCTTCTGCAGATACTGCTTTTGATCCTCGACATCGCCCAGTTCATCATCCTGGCTCATATCATCATGAGTTGGTTGATAAATTTTCAGGTTCTGAACCCGCGTCAACCGCTGGTGGCGCGGATATGGGACGGGTTGAACCGCGTTCTTGAACCCGTTTACGGCCGCGTCCGGTCGATCCTGCCGCGCCTGTCGGGGCTTGATCTTGCGCCGTTGGTCGTGCTGCTCGGCGTTTACGCGCTTCGCATCGTGCTGATGAACAACGCGAACCTGTTCGTGTAACCTTCCGGATTTGGTCACGCGGCCGGGCGTAACCCGGACAAGGCTATTCAAATCCGCAGGTCCATGCCCGAACCTTCCGCCCTTCTTCATTCCATCTTCGGCTTCTCCGGGTTCCGCCCCGGTCAGGCTGAAATCGTCGACGCGGTGTTGGCCGGGCAGAATACCCTTGCCATCATGCCGACCGGCGGCGGCAAATCGCTGTGTTTTCAGTTGCCCGCGCTCTGCCGCGATGGGGTAACGGTCGTCATCTCTCCGCTGATCGCCCTGATGCGCGATCAGGTCCGCGCCCTCAAAGCGGCGGGGGTCGAGGCGGGGGCGCTGACCTCGGGCAATACGGACGAAGAAACCGAAGCCGTGTTTCAGGCACTGGACGAGGGGCGGCTGCGCCTGCTCTACATGGCACCCGAGCGCCTTGCCGCCGCCGCCACGCTGCCCCTGCTGCGCCGGATCAACACCCAACTCATCGCGGTGGACGAGGCGCATTGCGTCAGCCAGTGGGGCCATGATTTCCGCCCCGACTATCTTCGTATCGGGGATTTGCGCCGCGCCTTGAACGTGCCGCTTGCCGCCTTCACCGCCACGGCGGATGAGGAAACACGCGCCGAGATCGTGACGCGCCTCTTTGATGGTGTCGCCCCGTCAGTCTTCCTGCGCGGCTTTGACCGGCCCAACCTGCGCCTTGCCTTTCAAGTGAAAGACACCCCACGCCAGCAGATCCTTGCCTTCGCGGCCGCCCGCAAGGGTCAATCCGGCATCGTCTACACCGCCACCCGTGCCAAGACCGAAACCCTGTCACAGGCGCTGCGCGAGGCCGGGCATTCCGCCTGTTTCTATCATGGCGGAATGGATGCCGAGGATCGCCGTCGCGTCGAAATCCGGTTTCAGCAGGAAGACGGGCTGATCGTGGTCGCGACCATCGCGTTCGGCATGGGCATCGACAAGCCCGATATCCGCTGGGTCGCTCATGCCGACCTGCCCAAATCCATCGAAGGCTACTATCAGGAAATCGGCCGCGCGGGCCGCGACGGCGCGCCCGCCGATACCATGACGCTGTATGGGCAGGACGATATCCGCCTGCGTCGCAGCCAGATCGACGAAAGCCCGGCACCGGCCGACAGGCGGGCCGCCGACCACTTGCGCCTCAACTCGCTTCTGGGTCTGGCCGAGGCTGTAGCGTGCCGCCGGCAGGTGCTGCTGGGCTATTTCGGCGAAACCTCTGATCCCTGCGGAAACTGCGACCTTTGCGAAGCACCCGCCGCCCTGTTCGATGCGACCGAGGCTGTCCGCAAGGCACTGTCCGCCATTCTGCGGACCGGCGAATGGTTCGGCGCAGGCCATCTGATCGACATCCTCACCGGTACGCTGACGGCAAAGGTCAAGGAACGCGGGCATGATCAACTGCCAACCTATGCCGTCGGCCGTGACCTGTCGAAACCGGCCTGGGGCGCGGTCTTTCGCCAGATGATGGGCCGCGATCTGGTACGCCCCGACCCGGACCGCCACGGCGCCCTTCGCATGACCGATGCGGCACGCCCCATTCTGCGGGGTGAAGCATCCATCACCCTGCGCCGCGATACGATCCAATCTGCCGGGCCGCGGCCAATCGTCAAGACACAGGTGGGCGACGAAGATGCGCCGCTGCTGTCCGCGCTGAAGGCCAAACGGCGTGCGCTGGCCGAAGCTGCGGGAGTTCCCGCCTATATCGTTTTCGCCGACCGCACGCTGATCGAGATGGCCGAGCGCCGGCCCGCCACGCTGGACCAGATGGCGCAGATCACCGGAGTTGGTGCAAAAAAGCTGGAAAGTTTCGGTGCCGCGTTTCTTGAGGTCATCACCGGGGCCGGTCAGGTGCCGCTGCACCCGCAGCGGATGCGCCTTGCGGGGCGCGAGGCGGGTGCGGTGTTCGACCGGCTGTCGGACGCGCAACTGCGCCTCGCGCGGGGCGAAGACGGCACCGGCAAGCCGCTGAGTTGCTCGCAGGTGGAACTGCGCCGGATCGCCGAGGCGCGCCCGAAAACGCTGTCGGAACTGGACCGGGTCGGCGCACTTGGCCCGCAAAAGATCGACCGCTTCGGCACAGCGTTCCTCGATGCCATCCACGAAGGCTGACGCACTGGACAAACGACAGGTGCCGCATAGCTTTGGTCCAGAGAAGGAACCTTCATGCTGACCGTGATTTCCCCCGCCAAACGACTTGACAGCGCCCCGGTGCATCTGCCCGAGGGGCTGGAAGCAACTGAACCGACCTTCTTGCCGGATGCCGCACGGCTGGCGCGCATCGCGCGGGGTCTTTCAGTTGCCGAGTTGCGCGGGTTGATGGGTATTTCGCAACCACTGGCCGAGTTGAACCACAGCCGGTTCCGGGCATTCGCCAAGGCCCCCGCCTCGCAGCAACTCCGCCCCGCCGCCCTCTTTTTCGCCGGCGACACCTATCAGGGGCTAGAGGCGAAGACCCTCAGGCCCGACGCGCTGCGCTGGGCGCAGGACCATCTGCGCATCCTGTCGGGCCTCTATGGCCTGCTGCGTCCGCTTGACGCGATCCAGCCCTACCGGTTGGAAATGGGCAGCAGGCTGGCCACCCCGAAAGGCCCTGATCTTTACGCCTATTGGGGAAGGCGCATTGCCAAGGCGCTAAAGACGCAGGCAGATCAGGTCGGCACCGACACCCTCATCAACTGCGCTTCGCAAGAGTATTTCGGCGCGGTGGACCTAAAGGCACTGAAGCTGCGCGTCATAACCCCGGTGTTTCTCGAGGCGAAGGGAGATGAGGCGAGGATCGTCAGCTTTTTTGCCAAACAGGCACGCGGCGCGATGGCACGCTTTATCGCCGAACATCGCCTGACCGATCCGCAGGCAATCCGCGCCTTCGATACGGGCGGCTATCGATTCTGCGAAGATCTCAGCGCGGGCGACCGTTGGGTTTTCCTGCGTACCCAAGGCTGACATTGCGGGCAGACCCGCCGTGGGTCCGCGTCAGCCCCTCGTGCCTCACGGTTTACTGCGGACCAAAGCGACGCATCAACCACCCGTCTGGCGTCGCGGTTGTGTCGCTTCCTGCCAATTCGATAATCGCTCTCTCAGCCATCTTCCAGTGCCAGTTCCATCGTCACGGGCCGTGCTTCGGGCGGGCAAAAGCCCATGATCGCCTTGGCGATCGCATTGCGGCGCAGCGGTTTGGTCAGGTATTGGTCCATCCCGGATGCCAGAATTCCCTCGGAATCGCCATCCATCGCATGGGCGGTCAACGCCACGATTGGCACATGGCCGCCCAGATGCGCCTCCAGCGCCCGGATCGCCTGTGTCGCCTCGCGCCCGTCCATCTCGGGCATCGAGATATCCATGAAGATCATGTCCGGCCGCCATGACTGGAACATCTCGACCGCCTCGCGGCCGTTATTCGCGAAACTCAGGTCGATCTCCAGATCCTTCACCATCTTGCGAAAGACTAACTGATTGGTGCGGTTGTCCTCGGCGGCCAGCACCCGCATAAGACGCCCGCCCGGTGGCGCAGGGTCGGCCACAGGCAACGTAGGCTCGGGCGGCGCAGAAAGTGATTGCAGGCGTCGGTACAACTCGGATCGCAGCAGCGGCTTTTGCAGAATTGCGGCCAGCAGTCCCGCCTCGGGCGCATCCCGCGCCACCGAGGGGTTCGACGACAACAGCACGATGGGCAGCACATGCCCCGCCTCGCGCACCTTCGTGGCCAGCGTCAGCCCGTCCATCTCGGGCATGTCGTGGTCGGTCAGAAGCACGTCGATCCCGTTATCCTGTGCCAATACAGCCAGCGCCTCGGCCCCCGACCGGCACAGCGTCACGCCGATGCCGCAGGCGGTCAGCTGACGTTCCAGAATCGTGCGGTTGATGAACTGATCATCCACCACCAGCGCGCGGCGCAACTGAATAGGCACCAGCGCTGCCGCCGTATCCTCGGCCACCGGCAGGGACAGCCGAAAGCCAAAGCAGGATCCCTTGCCGGGTTCCGAATCCACCCACACCGCCCCGCCCATCCTCTCGATCAGCCGCTGCGTGATGGCAAGGCCCAGCCCGGTGCCTTCAAACTTGCGGTTCGCCTCGGCTTCCACCTGATTGAACTCCCCAAAGATGTGATCCAGATGCTCGGCCGCGATGCCGATGCCGGTATCTTCCACCGTGACGTGCAACTGCTGGCTGCCCGGCTCCGCCTCGATCCCCACCACGCGCACCAGCACGTGGCCCTTTTTGGTGAATTTCACCGCATTGCCCATCAGGTTGGTCAAAACCTGCCGCAACCGCCCCGGATCGCCGACATAGCGGGTCGGCAGGAACATGTCGAAATCGATCATCATGTCGATGCCCGCCGCCCGCGCGCGGGGTTGCAGCAGCATCGTCACCTCATGGATCGTGCGTTCAAGATCGAACGGTTCGGGGTGCAGCGTCAGCCGCTCGGCCTCGATTTTGGAATAGTCCAGAATGTCGTTGATGATGACCAGCAACGCCTCACCCGACGAACGGATCGTTTCGGCAAAGAGCCGCTGTTCTTCGGAAAGCGAGGTATCGCAGAGCAGTTCCGCCATCCCCACCACGCCATTCATCGGGGTGCGGATCTCATGGCTCATATTGGCGAGGAACGCCGATTTCGCGCGGTTCGCCGCCTCGGCGGCCAGCCGTGCGGCCTCAAGGGCTGCCTGCTGTTCCTTGGCCCCCGTCACATCGACCCGCAGGCCGACCCGCCCGCCATCCGGCGTGGGGTGGTCATGCGCGCGCAGCCAGCGCCCGTCGCGCAACTGCTGTTCATGCACGCCCACAGGGTTGCGATGCTGCGCTATCCGTTCGGCAATCCAGTCTTCCTCGCGTCCGATGGCATCGGCGTGCTGGCCATGCGTCAGCCCGTGGCGCAGAATATCCTCGAACTTCGTGCCGGGTATCATGGCCGCCGCACTGTCGGCATAAATGTCGCGGTAGCGCTGGTTGCAGGTCAAAAGCCGTTCCTCCCTGTCGAAAAGGACGAACCCGTCGGGGATCGCCTCAATCGCGGCCCAAAGCCGCATCTGCTCGGTGATATCCAGCGCCAGCGTCACCATGTCGCCGTCGCGCGCGCGCCGGTCGACCAGACGCACCCAGGTGCCGTTTGAAAATGGCAGCACGACCGGCTCGATCGGATCACTGTCCCAGCGAGCCAACATCATTGCGATCCAGCTTTCCGCGTCACGCTCGCCAAGTTCGATCAGACCGGACCCCGCCGCCAGCCGTACAATGGCGTCATAGCCGATGCCGGGGGCAACTGTGTGGCCGTCAAAGGCGGCCAGATAGGCCCGGTTGGCCGCAACCAGTTTTTGATTTTGGTCGAACACCGCAAACCCGTCGCGGATCGTGTTGATCGAATCCCACAGCCGCCGCTCGGCCATGACGGCCGCGGTATGCGCGCTTTCCAGATCAGTCAGAAAACGGCTGTGCTGCCCTTTCAGCGCCTCGGCCTCGGACAGCGCCACGCGCACCACCTGACGCTGTTCGACGATCTGATCCGACAGCGACCGGGCGTGCAGGCCCAGCTTTTCATTCGCCGCAAACAGCTCGCGCTGCTTTTGCTCCAGCAGCCGTTCCGCGGCCAGCCGCCCCCGTCGTTCCTTGGCAAGCCGCTCTACGATATCCATGCCTTGCCCTGACCGTTCAGGTGCCTTCTGGCACCCCTCTGACGGTGCAGACTGGGGGAACAAGATGAACCGGCGCTTAACGGCATTGCTGCAAATTGGCGCCAGATTGCCTTGCCAATCCGTGGCGGCCCATGCAGCATTACGCCATTCGACAGCGGAGGAATTCTGATGCGTGCCTTGGCCCGGACTTTGTTTGCTGCCGCTATTCTCGGCCTGATTGTGCCGCTTGGGCAGCCTGCCAGCGCGCAGCAATCCCCCGTACCGGATCGCCGTTTCATCTTGAGTGAAGATGTCGATCTTCCCGGCGGTGATCTTGCCACGATCCTGGATACCACAATCGAGGCTTGCGAACGCGCCTGTCTGGCCAATGCGCGCTGCACCGCCTTCACCTTCAACACCCGCAACGTATCGTGCTTTCCCAAAGCGGGACCGGGCGATGCCACGTCCTACGCGGGGGCCTATTCCGGTTATGTGATTGCCACAGACCCGGCTGTTGTGGCCGCGGCACCGACGCGGCGGGCAGAGTTGGCATTTCTGGCAGACTATGACGTCGATCAGGCGCGCGTTCAGGCCGAAGGGCTGGCAAATGCCCATGTGACCGGCAGTTGGACGGTCGAGGAACATCTGCAATCCGCCACTGACGCCGAGGCGGCAGGCGACCTAGTCGGGGCCAGCCGTTCTGTCGGCGCGGCCCTGAACCTGACTGACGCGCCCGAAGGCTGGGCCGACTATGCCCGCCTGCTGATTGAGGCCGGCCGCGCTGAGGGCCAGTATCAGCGCGCCTTTCGCGACAGCGCGCTGTCGGCCTCGATCAACGCCTATCTGCGCGCCGCCGACCGTGCGCTGCGCCACACCGCACTGGTCACTATGGGTCAGGCGTTGGAAAGCGTAGAGCGTGGCCGCGACACCGTGCAGGCGCTGCGCCTCGCACAAGACCTGCAACCGCGCGATGACACCGCCTTCGCGCTGGAGGATGCCATTGGCAAATACGGCTTCCGCGTGCTGGAAACCGAGGTGCAAAGCGACAGCGCCCGCCCCCGCATCTGTGCCACCTTCTCTGAAGACCTCGCGGCCAAAGGCGTGGATTACGCAACCTATGTCCAGCTGACCGATCCGGGCCTGACCGTGGCCACCGGCGGCTGGCGGCAGATCTGTGTCGAGGGGGTGCAGCACGGCGCGCGCTATGGCGTGACGTTCCGCGAAGGGCTGCCCGCCGCCGATGGTCAGACCCTCGCCCGGTCCACAACGATCACCCAGTATGTCCGCGACCGCAAACCGCAGGCCCGGTTTCCGGGGCGGACCTATGTGCTGCCGCGCGCCGGTGGCGCGTCGATCCCGGTCGAGACGGTGAATACCACGACGCTGGAGCTGACACTTTACGCCGTGTCCGACCGCAACATGCTGCGTGCGATACAGGACGGCTATTTCTCGCAGCCCATCGGCGTCTATTCCGAGGAAACCTTGTCGGGCAATCTCGGGGCCGAGCTTTGGTCTGGCACCGCGGATGTGACGATGGAGGTGAACCGCGATGTCACCACCCGCCTGCCGATGGATCAGGCGGTGGAAGACCTGCCCGCAGGCATCTATGCCCTGCGCGCCGCTGCACCGGGAACTGATCCTTACGACATTCCGCCCGCCTGGCAGTGGTTCGTGATCTCTGATCTGGGGGTGACCACGATGAGCGGCGTCGATGGCCTGCATGTGTTCGTGCGCAGCCTTGGCACGGCTGAGGCGAAGGCCGGCGTGACGGTGGAACTGCTCAGCCGCGCCAACGCCGTGCTTGGCACCGCCACCACCGATGCGCTGGGCTATGTCCGGTTTGACGCGGGCCTTGCGCGCGGCACCGGCGGGTCGGCCCCGGCACTAGTGACGGTGCGCGACGGTGATAGCGATTTGGCCTTCCTGTCGCTCACCGACCCTGAATTCGACCTCTCGGACCGGGGCGTTGAAGGGCGCGAGGCGGCTCCCCCTGTCGATGTGTTCCTGACCACCGACCGGGGCGCCTACCGCGCCGGTGAGACGGTGTTTGCCACGGCCCTTGCGCGGGATTCCGTCACCGCCGCCATCGAAGGCCTGCCGCTGACCGCGATCCTCATTAGGCCTGATGGGCTGGAGTATTCCCGCGCGCTGGCGGATGATGCGGGTGCGGGCGGCCACGTCTTTGCCCTGCCCATCGCAGGCTCCGCCCCGCGCGGCGTCTGGCGGATGGAGGTTTTTGCCGATCTCGAAGCGCCGGCGCTGACCGCGAAGACCTTCCTTGTCGAGGACTTCCTGCCCGAACGGATCGACTTTGCCCTGTCCCTTCCTGATACCCCGATCCGTCTGGCCGACGTTGCCCCGCTGACGATAGAGGCGCGCTATCTCTTTGGCGCGCCGGGGGCCGATCTTGCCATCGAAGGTGAGGTTCTGCTGCGCGCTGCGGAGGGGCTGGACGGTTTCCCCGGCTATGTTTTCGGGCGAAAGGACGAACCCTTCGCAGCCCAGATGACCACGCTGGAGCCGGGTCTGCGCACCGATGCCACGGGTCGCGCTGACATCGCCGCACCCCTGCCCGATGTGGCCGATCCCGCCCGCCCGTTGGAAGCCCGCTTTACCGTGCGCGTGGCCGAAGGGTCGGGTCGCCCGGTGGAGCGTCAGATAACCCGCGCCCTGCAACCCACCGCCCCGATGATCGGCATCAAGCCACTGTTCGACGGCGTGGTCGCCGAAGGCGGCGAGGCGCGCTTTGCCCTGATCGGCGCTGGCCCGGACGGTACCGCCACGGCCTTGCCGGTGAAATGGGAACTGAACCGTATCGAGATAAACTACCAGTGGTATCAGCAATACGGCCAGTGGCAGTGGGAACCGATCACCACACGCACCCGCGTTCTGACGGGTGAGGCGACTTTGGGTGCCGTTCCGGTCGGAATCGCGGCCCCCGTCACATGGGGCGAATATGAACTGCTGGTCGAGCGGACCGACACCCCCTTTGCCGCAAGTTCCACGAGGTTCTCTGCAGGCTGGTTTGCCGCCGCCGATGCCGCACAGACGCCCGATACTCTGGAGTTGTCGCTCGACAAGGCTGCGTATCGCCCCGGCGAGACGGCAACCCTTCGCCTTGTGCCGCGCGCGGCCGGAACGGCGCTTGTCACGGTCCTGTCGAACCGCCTGATCGCGATGAAGGCGGTTCCGGTGACCGCCGGCGAAAACCTGATCACGCTTTCCGTCACCGATGAATGGGGGGCAGGCGTCTATGTCACAGCCTCGGTCCTGCGCCCGATGGATGTCGCCGCTGGCCGCAACCCCGCCCGCGCGCTGGGTCTGGTCCATGCGGCAATCGACCCCGGCAAACGCCAGCTGACCGCGACCGTTGAAACCGCGCCCGAGGCCGCCCCGCGCGGCCCGCTGGACATCGCCGTCAAGGTCGCGGGCGTGCAGTCCGGCGAGACGGCCTATGTCACCCTTGCCGCCGTCGATCTGGGCATCCTGAACCTGACCGCCTTCGCCGCCCCCGACCCGTCCGGTCACTATTTCGGCCAGCGCAAGCTGGGCGTGGGCATCCGCGACATTTACGGCCGCCTGATCGACGGTCTGAATGGCGCCGAAGGCACCGTCCGCTCGGGCGGTGATGCGGGCGCGCAGGCGAAACTGCTGGCCCCGCCCCCGACCGAGGAATTGGTGGCCTATTTCACCGGCCCGGTGCAGGTCGGCCCCGATGGCACCGCCCGCGCCTCGTTCGATCTGCCCGCCTTCAATGGCGCTGTCCGCATCATGGCCGTCGCGTGGTCGAAAACCGGCGTCGGACAGGCACAGGCCGATGTGCTGGTGCGCGATCCGGTGGTTGTCACGGCCAGCCTGCCGCGCTTTCTCAGCCCCGGCGATGAAAGCCGCATATTGCTGGAGATCGTGCATGCCACCGGCCCCTCGGGTCGGATGGGGCTGGACGTGTCTGCAACCGGCCTGACGCTGGGCGACGCACCGTCTGGCTTTGATCTTGCCGAACAGGGCAAGGCGGTTTTCGCCATACCGCTCGCGGCGGGTGAGCTTGGCCTGCACAGCGTCACGGTAGCACTCACCACACCCGACGGGCGGCAACTGACCAAGACGCTGAAAATCCCCGTGCAGGCGAACGACCCCGAACTTGCCCGCACCAGCCGGTTCGATCTTGCCTCGGGCCAAAGCTTTACCTTCGATCAGAACGTGTTTGCCGGGCTGATCCCCGGATCGGCCAAGGCCACCCTCGCCGCTGGTCCTGTAGCTCGGCTGAACGCGCCGGGGCTGCTGGCAGCCCTTGACCGCTACCCGTTCGGCTGCACCGAACAACTGACCTCACAGGCGCTGCCGCTGCTATACTTCGATGAGGTGGCGCAGGTCATGGGGCTGGAGGGGGCCGCCAACATCCGCACCCGGATTGAGCAGGCAGTGGACGAAATCCTCACCAACCAGTCGGCCGAGGGCGGCTTCGGCCTCTGGGGGCCGGGGCAGGGTGACCCGTGGCTTGATGCCTTCGTGACCGATTTTCTGTCGCGCGCCAAAGCACAGGGCATCGCGGTGCCGGATATCGCCTTCCGTTCGGCGCTCGACAACCTGCGCAATCAGGTCAACTACGCCCCTGATTTCGATGCGGGGGGCGAGGCGCTGGCCTATCAGTTGATGGTGCTGGCCCGCGAAGGGGCGGCGGCGGTGGGTGATCTGCGCTACTACGCCGATGTGAAAGGTGACTCTTTCTCCACGCCGACGGCAGCGGCGCAGCTTGGCGCGGCACTGGCCAGCTATGGCGATCAGACACGGGCCGACGCGATGTTCGCCCGCGCCACCGTGCTGATGGCGGGGCTGGTGGGCGATGAGACGACGCAGGTGTTCCGCGCCGATTACGGCACGAATTTCCGCGACGCCGCGGCCCTTCTGACGCTTGCTGTCGAGGCGAGATCGCAGCGCGTGGACCGTGAGACGTTGGCAACCCGGATTGCCACCCGCACCGGCACCCTTTCCACCCAAGAGGCCACATGGGCGCTGCTAGCCGCGCATGCCCTGATCGATGCGCCCGGTGCCGAGGGGATCACCCTGAACGGCCAACCCGCGACCGGCCCGCTGGTGCGGGTGCTTGACCGCGAGGCGACCGATCCCATCGCGGTGGCTAATACAGGCGCAAGGGACACGACGCTGACCGTCACTACCTTTGGCGTTCCTTCGGAACCCGAACCCGCAGGCGGCAATGGTTATGCCATCACCCGCAGCTACTACACGCTGGATGGTCAGTCGGCAGATGTCACCACCGTCACGGTCGGCACACGGCTTGTCACCGTGCTGGAGGTGACACCCTTCGGCAGCGGCGAGGCCCGTCTGATGGTCAGCGACCCGCTGCCTGCGGGGTTCGAGATCGACAATCCGAACCTGATCCGGGGCGGCGATATCACCGGTCTTGATGCGCTGGGACTGGAATCCGAAGTCAGCCATTCCGAGTTTCGGCAGGATCGTTTCCTGACGGCCATCGACCGGATGGATGGCACCCCGTTCCGCCTTGGCTATATCGTACGCGCCATCTCGCCCGGCACGTTCCACCATCCGGCGGCGTCGGTCGAAGACATGTATCGCCCCGACTTCCGGGCGCGCAGCGATGCGGGCCGCGTGACCGTGACCGTGACCGACTGATGCGCGCGCGCGCCCTTTTCGTACTGGCGGCGTGTCTCTGGCTCGGGGCGCTGGCGCGCGATGCGGGCGATGCCTGGCTAACGGCCACGCTGCTGCCGCCGCTGGTCGTCGATACCTCGGTCGAAGTGGTTGACCGCGACGGTCAATTGCTGCGCGCCTATACCGTGGCCGATGGTCGCTGGCGGTTGGCGGTTGCGGCTGGCGCGGTTGACCCCGCCTTTACCGACTTGCTGATCGCCTATGAGGATCACCGGTTCCGCGACCATCCCGGCGTGGATGCCCGCGCCCTCTTGCGCGCCGCCTCTCAGGCCGTGTGGAACGGGCGCGTCATCTCGGGCGGATCGACCCTGACGATGCAGGTGGCGCGCCTGCTGGAGGAAAGCGGCACCGGACGCGTTACCGGCAAGCTGCGCCAGATGCGGGTGGCGCTGGCACTGGAACGGCGACTGACCAAGGATCAGATCCTGTCGCTGTATTTCCACCTCGCGCCCTATGGCGGCAACATCGAAGGCATTCGGGCGGCGAGCCTGGCTTATTTCGGCAAGGAACCGCGCCGCCTGACACCCGCTGAGGCGGCGCTTCTGGTGGCGCTGCCGCAAGCTCCCGAAGGCCGCCGCCCCGACCGCGCCCCGCTGCGCGCCGAAGCCGCCCGCGCCCGCGTTCTGGACCGGGCGCAATCGGCGGGCCTGATCGGTGCCGATCAGGCCGCTGCCGCGCGCACCGAAGCCGTGCCAACCGCCCGCCGACCCGTTCCCGCCCTTGCACCGCATCTGTCGGACCGCGTCCGCATTGCCGACCCTTCCGCCCGCCGCCACCAGTTGACCATCGACGGCGCACTTCAGGCGGCCCTTGAGCAACTGGCGGTCCAAGCTGTCGCGGGGCAGGGCGAGCGGTTGCAGGTGGCTATTGTCGTGGCCGACCATCGCTCGGGCGAAGTGCTGGCCTCGGTCGGATCTGCCGCTTACCGTGGCGATGCGCGACAGGGCTTTGTCGATATGACACAGGCGCTGCGGTCGCCCGGATCAACGCTGAAACCGCTGATCTATGCGCTGGCCTTCGATGCTGGGCTGGCTCACCCGGAAACACTGCTGGAGGATCGCCCGACCAGTTTCGGCGGCTACGCCCCGCAGAATTTCGACAAGACCTTTCACGGCACGATCCGCGCGCGTCAGGCGCTGCAACTTTCGCTCAATATCCCCGCCGTCGTTCTGACCGATGCGATTGGCCCCGCCAGCCTGCTGGCCGCGATGCGCCGCGCGGGCGTTGATCCGGTGATCCCCGGCGATCAGCCGGGTCTGGCGGTGGCGCTGGGTGGGGTCGGTGTCACGCTGAACGGAATGGTGCAACTTTACGCCAGCGTTGCGCGCGGCGGCGTGGCGCTGCCGCTGCGCGTGACAGGTGATGCGACCGAGGGACAGCGCGTTGTCTCGGCGGTAGCCGCATGGCAGATCGGCGATATCCTTTCGGGCCTGCCACCGCCCCCCGGCGCACCTGCCAACCGGCTCGCCTACAAGACTGGCACCAGCTATGGCCACCGCGATGCCTGGGCGATCGGGTATGACGGGCGCCATGTGGTCGGTGTCTGGATGGGCCGCGCCGATGGCACCCCGGTGCCGGGGGCCTTTGGCGGCGACCTTGCCGCGCCTGTGCTGTTTCAGGCCTTCAACCGGCTGAAGCCCGCCCTTGATGCGCCACCCCCGCCACCGCCCGCCACGCTTCTTGTCTCGAACGCGCAACTGCCCCAACCGCTGCAACGCTTCCGCTCGCGCGGCGCGGCTTTTGTGGCGGCCGATGCGCCCGCCGTGGCTTTTCCCCCCGACGGGGCCGAGGTCGAACTTCTGCCGGGCGGCCTTATGGTGCGCGTGCGCGGTGGCGCTGCTCCGTTTACCTGGCTTGCCGATGGCGTCCCGCTTGCGGTGGCACAACGCGGGCGCGAAGCGATGCTGACGCTGCCCGGTGCCGGATTTGTCATCCTGTCGGTGATCGACGCCACCGGCCAGTCAGCACGGGCGGCGGTGCGCGTCAGGCAACCGTGAGCCGGGCCAGTCCAACAGAACCTCGACGTATCGTGTCGGGTGACTTACGGTTTACCCTGAGCGTCCCACAGGAGAACTGTTGATGTCCTATGGCCCGACCCGAGCCGAGTTGTGGTTCCGCCTGATTTTCTCGCTCGCGGGCCTTGGCCTCATGGCCGCGGCAGTGGTCATACATGGCGTACCGAACGGCCCTGCCCTGGTCGAGGTTGTCGGTCTTGCCGGCGTATTCTTCGGTGGCACAGCAATTTGGAGCGGCCTGCGCTTGTGGCGTGCACGCAAGGCCTGATCGGGTCTGTCATCGGTCTTCGCCTGGGTGATCTTGCCGATTGCTCTTCCGAAGCTGTTCCCCTAAGGCCGCACCGGCACGCGCCCACCATCGACAAGCTGCCACACATCGCGCCCCTCGATCACCACCGTGGTCAGCGGCCCGCCATAGGCGGCACCACTGTCGATGTTCACCCGGTTGCCGTAGTGGCGCGGCGCGTCCAGCGCGGTATGGCCATGCACCACCAGCGCTCCGAAATCGCGCGGGTCTTCCAGAAACACTGACCTGATCCAGACCAGATCGGTTTCGCTTTGTGCCTCGATTGCAATGCCCGGTCGGAGGCCGGCATGCACGAACAGCACCTCGCCGCGCTGGAAATAAACCGGACAGGCTTCCAGAAACCGCCGGTGAGGCTGCGGCACGGCGGCCACCGCTTCGGCATGCACCGGGGCCAGCGGGCGGTCTGCGGCCCCGCGCACACCGTATGAGGCCAGTGTCTCGGCCCCGCCCAGACGCGGATGAAGCCAGCTCAGATCCCGGCGCAGGCCGGGATCGTGCCAACCGATATCCGCCAGATATGCGGCGAACATCCGGTCGTGGTTACCCTTCAGCACCACCCAGTTGTGGCCTGCCGCGATCCCGGCCCGCAGATGTTCCACCACGCCCCGGCTGTCCGGCCCACGATCTACCAGATCGCCGACATGCACGACGGGCGCATCGGCATCCCCGGACATCGCGGTGTCGCGTGCAATGCGGTCATGGGCATCGCACAGCAGGTCAAGGTGGCCATGAATGTCACCGATGGCATAGGTCCGCATGAAATCTCCGGGCTGCAATCTCACCTGCCCAACCTAAAGCGTGATGTGGAAAAGGGGAATTGGGTTTTCCACATCAATCGCGCGACCACCCTGACAGTGTTTCCCGATGTCACGCCGGGCGACAACGCCTGCGCACGCTGCGCATCTGCGCCGCGCAGGCCTGCAGTTTGACCCGACGCTGCAACGGGCGTAACCCTTGGAAGCAACCGCAAGGGGGGTGACTCGTGGGAACTGCAGAGATCGGGCTGATCGGGCTGGGAACGATGGGGGCAGCGCTGGCGCTGAACATCGCGGAAAAGGGCTTTGCCATTGCGGTCTGGAACCGCACCACCGAGGTGACGCAGTCGTTTCATGCCGATGCGGGCGATCTGGCAGCCCGGATCACGCCGACCGAGACGCTTCAGGCGCTGGTGGACGCGATCCGTCCACCGCGCGCCATCATCCTGATGGTTCCCGCAGGCCCGGTTGTGGACGCCCAGATCGCGGCGCTGCGGCCGCTGCTTGGACCTGATGACGTGATCATCGACGCCGGAAACGCCGAGTTCCACGATACCGAACGACGCGCCGCCGATGCGGCGGCAGCGGGCGTTCCCTTTATCGGCATGGGCGTTTCGGGTGGCGAAGAGGGCGCGCGCCGCGGCCCGTCGATCATGGGCGGCGGCCCGCGCGCTGCGTGGGACCGCGTGGCCCCGGTTTTGCAGGCCATCGCAGCCCGGTTCGAAGGCACGCCCTGCGCCACATGGATGGGGCCGGGCGGGGCCGGGCATTTCGTGAAGATGGTCCATAACGGCATCGAATATGCCGACATGCAGATGATCGCCGAGCTTTACGGTGTGATGCGCGACGGCATGGGCAAAACCGCCGCCGACATCGCCCCGGTGTTCGAGCGGTGGAACGCGGGTGTCCTGCGCTCGTATCTCATCGAAATCTCGGGCGCAGTATCGCGTGCGGTTGATCCTGTATCGGGGGTCGCGATGCTGGACGTGATCCTCGATGCTGCCGGGCAGAAAGGCACCGGGCGCTGGACCGCAATCGAGGCGCAGCATCTGGCGACTCCCGTTCCGGTGATCGAGGCGGCGGTTGCCGCTCGCAACGTCTCGGCCCGGCTGCCCGCGCGCAAGGCCGGGGAGGCGCTTTATGGTGCAGCGCCCCATCATCTTGCCTCTGGCGCGCTGACCGAAGCCGATCTTGAGGCTGCGCTGATCGCGGGCAAGATCCTGTGCTACGCGCAGGGGTTCGAGATGCTGGCAGCCGCCTCCAGGGGCTTTGGCTGGGGTGTGCCGATGCCAGAGGTCGCCAAGGTCTGGCGCGCAGGCTGCATCATCCGGTCGGACATGCTGAATGACATGGCGCAGGCACTGACCGAAGACCCAAGCCGCAACCTGATGCTGGCCCCGGCCTTTGCCGGCCACCTGACCCGCTGCCACGGCGCGCTGCGTCGCGTGGTGGCGGCCGCAGCCCTGGCGGGATTGCCGGTCCCTGCATTGGCCGCAGGGCTGATGTGGTTTGACATGATGCGGACTGCCCGTGGCACCGCCAACATGATTCAGGCGCAACGCGACTTCTTCGGCGCGCACGGGTTCGAGCGGGTGGACGGACTGGCGGGCAAGCATGGGCCTTGGGGCGGGCATGGGTGATGGGTGGGCTCTACCTTTTATTCAAGGTCGACTGTCATGAACCGTCAGCTACCTTTGTATTGCAGGCCTGTCGGGCATCCCGCGCACAGAACGCCCGGCCTTCCGCCCCTACGCCACGTCGAACTGCAGCGGTTTCACCTGCTGGAACATCCCCGTCCCCTCCAGCGTCCGCACCACGTCGGGATTGAGCGCCTGATCCAGATACAGGATCGCAATGGCATCCTGCCCCACCCCCGAACGGCCCAACGTGAAGTTGGCGATGTTGACGCCGTTCTTGCCCATCGTCATGCCCAGCAGGCCGATGATCCCCGGCACATCCTCGTTCGTTGTATACAGCATGTGGCGCCCCACCTCGGCGTCGATATTGATGCCCTTGATCTGGATGAAGCGCGGCTTGCCATCGGAAAAACAGGTGCCTGCGACCGACCGCTCGCGCGTGTCGGTCGCCACGGTCAGCTTGACATAGGCATCAAACGCGCCCGATTTTTCCTGCTTCGTCGTAGAGATCTGGATGCCGCGTTCGCGTGCGATCACCGGGGCTGATACCATGTTCACTGCCGGATTGGTCGCCTGCATGATCCCAGCGATGGTGGCGCAGTTCAGCGCGGCAAGGTTCATCTCGGCCACAGCACCATCATAAAGCACGTTGATCGCCTTGATCGGCTCGTCCGTCATCTGGCCGACGAAGGCCCCCAAATGGCCCGCCAGCTTGACCCACGGCCCCATCACGGCGGCTTCCTCGGCGGTGACGGACGGCATGTTCAGCGCGTTCTGCACCGCCCCGGTCAGCAGATAGTCCGACATCTGCTCGGCCACCTGCAACGCCACATTCTCCTGCGCTTCGGTTGTGGCGGCCCCCAGATGGGGCGTGACCACGACGTTGGGCAGGTGAAACAGCGGCGACGCGGTTGCCGGTTCTTCGGCGAACACGTCGAACGCGGCACCCGCCACATGGCCAGCGCTCAGCGCCGCCGCCAGCGCCGCCTCGTCCACCAGCCCGCCGCGCGCGCAGTTGATGATCCGCACACCGGGCTTGCATTTCGCGATGGCCTCGGCCGACAGGATGTTGCGTGTCTTGTCGGTCAGCGGCACATGCAGCGTGATGAAATCGGCCCGCGCCAGCAGATCGTCCAGATCCACCTTGGTCACGCCAAGCTGCTTCGCGCGTTCCTCGCTGAGGAACGGGTCATAGGCGACCACCTTCATGTGCAGTCCCAGCGCGCGGTCACACACGATGCCGCCGATATTGCCCGCGCCAATCACGCCAAGGGTTTTGTTGAACAACTCCACCCCCATGAAACGCGACTTCTCCCACTTGCCGGCATGGGTCGAAGCGTTCGCCTCGGGTAGTTGGCGGGCCACGGCGAACATCATCGCGATGGCATGTTCGGCAGTGGTGATGGAATTGCCGAACGGCGTATTCATCACGATCACGCCCTGTTTGGACGCCGCCGGAATATCGACATTGTCGACCCCGATCCCGGCGCGGCCAATGACCTTGAGGTTACCGGCCAGCGCCAGCAGCTTTTCGGTCACCTTGGTGGCGGACCGGATCGCAAGGCCGTCATACTGGTGGATGATGGCGGCCAGCGCCTCCTTGTCCTTGCCAAGCTTTGGCATGTAATCCACCTCTACCCCCCGGTCGCGAAAGATCTGGACGGCAGTTTCGGAAAGTTCGTCGGAAACGAGAACCTTGGGCGCCATGACGGGCTCCATTCATTGATGATTTCGGAACGCGGTCCCGGACCTGATCCGTGACCTCTTGCGACGGGCGAAGGCCCCGGATCACGTCCGGGGCCGCAACGCGTCAGGCGGCGGCCTACAGCGCCGCGATTTCGGCATGGAAGGCCCAGTCGATCCACGGCATCAAGGCGGCCACATCGGCCTGCTCCACCGTCGACCCGCACCAGATCCGCAGACCGGGGGGCGCGTCGCGATACGCCCCGATGTCAAACGCGGCCCCGGCCTTTTCCAGCCGCTTGGCGACCGTCTTGGCAAAGCCTGCGCCATCGGTGATGCGCGGGTCGGTGAAGCGCAGGCAGACGCTCGTGGTTGATGCGGTCGCCGGATCGACCGCCAGATTGGCAATCCACGGGCGCGCCGCGACAAAATCCGCGACGGTGGCGGCGTTGGCATCGGC
>JANNWS010000010.1:0-10620 GCA_031408575.1 Rhodobacterales bacterium | reverse complement strand
GCTGTTTGGCGACTTCGGCAAATACTTTGTCCGCAAAGTGGGCGCGCCAATCATCGGTGCGATTCAGGACAAGGACTTCTGGCCGGGCTTCGGCATCGCCGGATACATCCGTCTGGACGGCGAACTGGCCGACACGGCTGCGGTCAAGTACCTGCGCAACCTCTGATATCGGTTGACGAAGGGCGGCGGGGCAACCCGCCGTCTCTGTGAGCCGATGGAGGTGATGCTGTGAAGATGATCAAAGTGAAGCTGCTGGTGTCGCGGTCTGGCAATGCCGGTGCTTCTGCGCCTGGTGACGAGATCGAGGTGCCTGAAAACGAGGTGCCGCATATGCTGGCTGCGGGCCAGTGTGAAGTTCTTGGCACCTACAAGCCCCGCCGTTCCAGCTCTGTGGAGCGGGCGGTGGATGTAGCAGCACCCGAAACGGCGGTCGAGTAATGCTGCTGCGCCGCACTGTCGCTGCAACCACGCGCCCGGTTTCCTTGTCGGAGGCCCGCGACCATCTGCGCGTCACCGGCACCGATGAAGACCCGCTGATCGAGGGGCTGCTGGGCAGTGCCTGCGATCTGATCGGCGAGATGGCGGGTCGGGTGCTGGCGCAGGAAACATGGGCCGCATCCTACGCGGCCCTGTCAGGCGACGTGGTGCTGCCGAAGAACCCGGTCATCGCGGTGACCGGCATTGGATATTACGATCTGAACGACGCGGCGCAGGTTGCGGTGCTGTCCGACTTCTATGTGTTTTCCGACCCTGACAGCACGGTCGTGCGCCCCAAGTCAAACAAGCAGTGGCCGAACACCAGCACCCGCGACGATGCGATCACGATCACCTTCACGGTCGGCTATGCGCCGATCCCCGAGGCGTTGCGCGCGGCGATCCTGCTGACCATCGGCCATCTTTATGAGAACCGGCAATCGGTGGTGACAGGAATGACAGCGACCGTGATGCCGATGTCGATCGAGCATCTGGTCGGGGTTCACCGGCTGGGCTGGGTATCGGGCTGATGAACATCGGATCGCTTGACCGCCGCCTTGAGATTTGGCGCGCGGCCATCGTGGATGATGGCTTTGCCCAGATGCCGGGTGCGGCGGTTAAGATCGGCACGGTCTGGGCAGCCAAGACGGATGTCAGCGACAGCGAGCGGTTTCGCAACGGCGTGACCGAGGCGATGATCACGACGCGGTTTCAGGTGCGGTGGTCCAGTTTAACGGCGGGCATCCTCGCGTCCGATCTGATCGAGGTCGATGGGCGGCGCTACGGCGTGGTCGGGATCAAGGAAATCGGGCGCCGCGAAGGGCTGGAAATCACCGCATTGGCGGAGGCGCGCTGATGTCGGCCAGTCTGAAAATCAGCGGGTTCCGCGAGATCGACGCGCTGCTGCAGTCGATTCCGCGCCAACTGGCCGGGCAGGGCGTGGCCGCAGGGTTGCGCCGCGCATTGCAGCCCGTTGCGGCAGCGGCCCGCAGCTATGCGCCGGGCAGTTTGGATACGCGGATCAGGGTCGCGCCGACGATAAAGGCTGGCCAGATGGCGCAGTCGCTGGAAAAGGCCGGCAAGGGGCGGCGGGTGATGTATGTCGGATCGACCGCACCGCACGCGCATCTTGTCGAGTTCGGCACCGGGCCGCGCTACCAGAAAAGCGGCCGATACACTGGCATCATGACGCCAGACCCGTTCCTGCGGCCAGCATGGGACGCGCATAAGGATGAGGTTCTGGCAACGCTTGCCACCGCCATTCGCGAGGAAATCGAGAAAGCGCTGGGGCGTCGGCTGTCCAGAGCGACGTTCATCGGGCCGCAGAAGCCAAGGAGCCGCGGATGATGGACGAGCAATTGCGCGCCCGCCTGCGCGCCATGATCGCGGGTGTCACCGTCGATTGGGGCATGTCGGGGCAGGGCTTTGATCCGCCGCGCATCGTGCTGTACCGCGTCAGCGGCGGCGACGACTATGTGATGACCGGGCGCACCGGCTACAGCCGCACCCGTGTTCAGATCGACTGCTACGCGGCCAGCGTCGGGGCCGCAAAACTGCTTGTCCGACAGGTCAAGGTGGCGCTGTCGGGCTATCGCGGCGGCGAGATACTGGGCGCGTTCCTGCAAAACGAGCGCGACCTGACACCGGACACGGACGGCGCGGAAACGCTGGGTCGGGTCTCTCTCGACTTCTTCATTCATCATCAGGAGGCCTGACCATGCCCGCAATTGTTGCGACATCCATGCAGGGCGTCGGGGTTCGCGCTTCAACGCGCGTGACCTTGGGCGCTTCCGGCAACACCTTCATGTACCCACCAGGCGCTTTGCTGGTGCTGCACAACCCGACCGGGGGCGCGCTGTCACCCGTGATCGACGGTGACGGCGGCACCACGGTGGATGTCAACGGCCTCGGCACGGTCAGCGTGGCTGCGGGCTATGCGGTCGGCTCGATTGCCGCCGCCGCGCAGGTGTTCATCCCGCTCGACTCCATCCAGCACTTTCTGCGCGGGACGGTCGACATCACCAGTGGCACGGGGCTTGTCGCCACGCTGCTCACGATCTGATAGGAGCAAAGCACCATGGCAAACATTGGTTATGGCGTCACGCTGGCTGTCAGCGACGTGTTCCCGGCAACCACCCCGTCGAACACAATCGGCGATGTGATGAACTTCACCCCGCCCAGCCCGACGCGCGACATCATTGATGTCACCAGCTCGTCCAGTGCGAACATGACCCGCGAGTTCATCGCCGGTCTGGTCGACAATGGCGAGGCTTCTTTCGAGGTGCTTTGGGATCTGGGCGACACCAAAGACATCCTGCTGCGCGGCATTTCGGCGGAACGCAACCCGCGCACCTATCGCGCCTCGTTCACGCAATACTCGCCCACTCGCACGATCACCTTTGTGGCCTTTATGACGGGCTATGAGCGGGGCGCGCCGATGGACGACAAGATGACCGCCACCGTGACGCTGAAGGTCACCGGCGTTCCGGTCTACGCCTGATGCGGGGTGGCGTGACCTTCGACGCTTTGGGCCAGCCCTATGAGCTGCGCTTTACCACCAACGCGATCTGCCGGCTGGAAGAGCGCAGCGGGCAATCGTTGGAGGCGCTGCTGTCCGACACGACCGTGGCCGGGAAAAAGAACCTGTCCTACCGCCTGCTGCTTTGGGCGGCTATCGGGGGGATCACCCTGGAGGCCGCGGGCGACATCATGGACGATCTCGGCGGTGCCGAGGTAGACCGCATTCTTGCCGAAGGTTTGCGCCTGGCCTTTCCACCGAAGGAAGATGCCGGGAGCACTGAGGGAAACGTCGAGGCGACGGAGGCCTAGACTGGCCGTCGCTTCTGTTCGCCTGGACCAGTCTGGGCCTGCCTGCGCCGGAGTTCTGGGCCATCACGCTGCGTGAAGCGGATGTGATCATGCGCGCCACTGTCGAGCGCGCTGTGCGGGCCAAGCGGCTTGACGATGGCCGCACCTACACGCTGGCACAGTTGATTTCCTATTCGGTCAACGATCCGAAGAAGATGCCGCGCTTTGACAAGGTTTTCCCCGACGCGGGGCAGACGAAAAAGCCGCAAACGGCGGATGAGATACACGCGCTGATGGTCAGTTGGGTGGCGATGGCAGAAGCAATGACGGAGGGGCAGAATGGCTGAAGAGATCGGCGCCCTTCGCGCGGTTCTGGCACTGGAAAGCGCTGCGTTCGACAAGGGCGTGGCGTCGGCTCGCCGTCAGCTGACCGTTCTGGAAGGCGGGTTGCAGCGCACAGGCGCGCAGGTGGGCCAGTTCGGGCAGCGCATGTCGCGCGACGCGACGGGCGGTTTCCGGTCGCTTGAGCGCAGTTCAAATGCAGCCCGAGGCGGATTGCAGAACTTCGGCTTCCAAGTGCAGGACTTCGCGGTGCAGGTCGCAGGTGGCACCAGTGCCACGCGCGCCCTGTCGCAGCAGTTGCCGCAGCTGCTGAGTGGGTTTGGCCTGTTTGGCGTTCTGGCGGGTACGGCAGCTGCTGTGCTGGTGCCGCTGGTCGGGTATCTGTTTCAGGCGGCGGATGCCACGAAAAGCTGGGTTAATGAGCTGAACGTCACGGGCGGCTCGATCAGCGGTGTCACCGGGGCCGTGTCAGCCTTGAAGGGTGTTCAGGACCAATACAACGATGCGATCACGGCGCAGGGTGGTGCATCGTCGGCGTCTGCAGCCTTGGTTATTTCAAACAGCGCTAAAGAGTTTGCGGCCCGAAAATCCCTTCTGGCGGTGGAAATCCAGCTTCTGAAAATCAGGGGCATGGAACAGCAGAGTGCCGCCGCGAACCTGACTGCCGGGATTGATGGGCAGCGTGACGCGGTTCTGAACAACAACCTCGATAATCAGGTCAATCAAGGCCGGTTCGATGGCAGCCGCGACCGCGCGGGCAACACGCTCGATTCCTATGTGAACACGCGCCGCTACGAGGTTCGGCCCGATCCCGAGGCGATTGCGGCTTTCGCCAAGGGCACGGAACTTGATCGGCTTGCGCTTCAGAAGCTGAATGCCGAACTGACGCTGACAAATCTGACGGTTTCTGAAACCGAGAAACTGATGGGCACGACATTTGACACTATCGCTGGTGGCGGTGGCGGTGGAGTGGCCGGGGCTGGTGGCTCTGGCGGCGGTGGTGGCCGCAGCGGCGGCGGAGCTGCGCGTGCGGCAGATGCGATCGGTGCGGTGCGCGCGCAGACCGAAGCCTTGTCCACATCCGCCACGCAGCTTCAAGGCAGCTTTCAGTCGGCCTTTGTCGATCTGGTGACCGGGGCCAAATCGGCACAAGAGGCGGTCGCCGGGCTTCTTTCGGAGCTGGCAAAAATGCTGGCCAACAGTGCGTTCAAGTCACTGATGGACGGGTTCGGTGATGGTGAGGGTGGGGGCCTGCTGGCAGGCATCGGCAAGGCGCTGGGGTTCGCCGATGGAGGGGCTTTCGCCAACGGTCGCGTCCAGGCCTTCGCCTCGGGTGGCATTGTCAACAGCCCGACCGTGTTTCCGATGGCGAATGGCGCTGGTCTGATGGGCGAGGCGGGACCGGAGGCAATCATGCCGCTGACGCGGATTGGCGGCAAGCTGGGCGTGCGGGCGTCTGGCGGCGGTGGTGCGACGATCAACATTGATGCGCGCGGCGCGGTGGAAGGCACGGATGTGCTGATCATGAAGCGGCTGCGCGAAGCCTATCCCGGATTGCTGCGCGACTCGGTTGCCGCCAACCGTGTTGCAGCGGGCAGGGGGCGCTGATGCCGGCCGCAGAACTGCCGATCACATCCGTGACCGATGTGAGCCGCACGTTGCGCGCTGCGGTTGCCGCCGTCGCATCGCCCTTCACCGGCACCCAGCAGGTGCAGGACTGGGGCGGAGAGTGGTGGGAATATGAGATTTCCCTTGCCGTGACGCAGGGCGCCGCCGGTCGGCAACTGTCGGCGTTTTTCGCGGCCCTTGGCGGGCAGCGCGACACGTTCATCTTTCGCGATCCGTTCATAGAAAATCCACCCGCGCTTGGGTCTGTGCTGGTGAACGGTGCGGCGCAGACAGGCAACAGCCTGATCACGGATGGCTGGGGAACCCGCAAGATGAATGCAGGCGATTTCATCCAGATGGGATCAGTGTCGACGACGCGGCTGTATCAGCTGACGGCAGACGCCGTGCCGTCTGCCGGTGCGGCTACGCTGCAGATCGTGCCGAAGCTGCGGGCAAGCCCGGCCGATAACGAGGCTGTGAACGTGATCAACCCCGGTGTGCTGCTGCGTCTGACATCGCCGGTTCCTGCCAGCATCGGTCTTGCCGATCTGTACCGCTTCAGCATCACGGCGCGGGAGGCGATATGAGCCGCGATCTGACGCCGGGCTTTGCCACCGCCCTGGTGGATCAGAACCTGCGGCCGGTGATCTTTTTCGAGGGCGTGTTTGCGTCGGGCACGGTGCGGTTTTGGTCGGGGCTGGGCGATGTGGTCTGGAACGCGGTGACCTGGACCGGCGCTGGCACACTGCTGGGCATCGGGGCGATCGAGGAGACGGGCGAGATTGTCGCGAACGGTACGGCGGTGACCCTTTCCGGTGTGCCGCCCGAACTGGTGTCAGCAGCCATCACGGATGCGCGGCAGGGCTTGCCGGGGTCGCTGTGGCTTGGCCTTCTGACCACTGCCGGCGCGATCATCGCGGATCCGGTCCTGATCTTCACGGGGCGGTTGGACGTGCCGCAGATCGCTGACAGTATGGACAGCTGCACTATCACGATCAGCTACGAATCCCGGCTGATCGACCTGAACGTGCCGCGCGAGTTTCGCTACACGAACGAGGGTCAGTTGCAGCTTTATCCGACCGACTACGGCTTTGCCTATGTCACGTCGATCCAGGAGCAGGAAATCGTCTGGGGCCGATCGTGAGGCTTGACGGCTGGGAAGAGCGCCTGAGTGCCGCCATCGAGGCTGCGCGGGACGTGCCGTTTCAGTGGGGCATCCATGACTGTGCGACATGGGCCTTCGATGTGCGCCGCGCGCTGATCGGAGTGGATGCGGCGGCAGCCTGGCGCGGGCGTTATGGCACGGCGCTGGGGTCGCGGCGCGAAATGCTGCGGCTCGGTTGGGCTGATCTGCCTGCGATGGGCCGGGCGCTGCTGGGCGAGCCGCTGAGGCCCGTCACGGCGCAGCGCGGGGATATCGTGCTGGGCGCGGCGTTCGGGGTCTGCATCGGGTCGCAGGGCGCGTTTCTGGCGCAGGATGGATTGACGGTATTGCCGCTGCGCGATTGCGCCCAGGGTTGGAGGGTCTGAGATGCCTTTCATAGCAACGGCAATCGCCTCGATTGCGACTGCATTCGGAGCGAGCGCTGCAACAGCAACGGCGATCGGTGCGTTCGGGCTTAAACTGGCCGGGTCGCTGTTGCTGTCGGCTGCGTCAAGCGCGTTGATGCCAAAGCCTGCACAGAACCTGCAGAACCGCACCGTGACGGTGCGCGAGCCTGTTGCGCCGCGCAGTCTGGTCTATGGCCGCACCCGCAAGGGCGGGGTGATGGTGTTCCTCAATTCCCGCCCCGCCAACGGGCTGGAAAACCAGACGCTGCAAATCATCGTCGTGCTGGCCGCGCACCGGGTGAAGTCGATCAGCGCAATCTATTTCAACGGCGAGGCGGCGTGGCGGTCGGTTGGGGGCGCGCAGGGCAGGTATAACAACGCCTTGTCTGTCGAGGTGCATCTGGGTGGCACGGGCGTCTCGCCGTTTCCGATCCTTGCGGGCAATTCGGGCGGGCTGTGGACCTATCAGCAGCGCCTCGACGGCTGTGCTGCCATCGGGTTGCAGCTGGCGGTGAATGCGGATGCCTACCCGAACGGGGTGCCGAACATCACCGTCGATATGGAGGGCAAGGACGACATCCTTGACCCACGCACCGCGCTGCGGGGCTATACCAGCAACGCGGCGCTGTGCCTGGCCGACTATATGTCGCTGGTGCCGTTCGGGCTGGGCGCTGCGATCGGGTCGGCGGACGGGATCGACAGCGATGCGCTGATCGAGGCCGCGAATGTCTGCGATGAATGGGTGTCCAAGGTCGAGGGCGGGTCGGAGCAACGCTATTCCTGCGACGGTGTGGTGACGCTGGATCAGACACCCAAAACCGTGATCGAGGCGATGCTGACCGCGATGGCTGGTACCTGCGCCTGGCAGGGCGGGTCATGGCGTATCCACGCCGGGGCGTACCGTGTGCCGGTGATCGCATTGACCGGGAATGACGTGCGCGAGGGCGGTCTGACGGTATCGACGCGGGTGAGCCGCAGTGCCAATTTCAACGCGGTGCGGGGCCAGTTCGTCAGCCCGGAAAATGACTGGCAGCCGGATGACTTCCCGGCCTATCAAAGCGTCGCCTATCTGATCGAGGACAATAACGAGCTGGTCTGGCGCGACATTTCGCTGCCATTCACGATCAGCGCCAGCGCCGCACAGCGTCTGGCCCGGATCGAACTGGAACGCAACCGGCGGCAGATGACGCTTTCCGTTCAGGGCAAGCTGGCCGCGTGGCGCTGTGCTACGGGGGAGACGGTGACGTTCGACTATGCCCGCTGGGGCTGGGCCGCAAAGCCGTTCGAGGTGGCCAGCGTCACGCTGGATTTGAACGGGGGTGATGACGGGGCGCAGATGCTGCCCGAGATCGTGCTGCGGGAAACATCGCCGCTGGTCTATGTGTGGAACACGTCGGAGGCCGCGATTTATGCCGCTGCCCCTCGGAGTGCGTTGCCGTCTGCCTTTGATGTGGCAGCGCCGGGCGGTCTGACCGTGACCGAAGACCTGTATCAGACCCGCGACGGGGCCGGGGTGCGGGCGCTGGCACGGCTGATCTGGTCCGCAAGCCCGTCTGCGTTTGTCGTGACCTATCAGGTTGAGGCGCGGCTTGCGGGTGGCGCGTGGATGGTGCAGGGCCGCACCGATGGCGCGACATTCGAGATACTGGACATCGCGCCGGGGGATTGGGAGTTTCGCGTCAAGGCATTGAACGGGCTGGGCGTGTCATCGGTTTGGGTCGAGGTGGCGCAGGAAATCATCGGTCTTGGCGCCCCGCCGATAGCCATTACGGGCTTGACCATTCAGGCGGCGGGCGGGATTGCGATCTTGAAATGGGATTTGCACCCCGATCTTGATGTGCGGGTCGGCGGTTACATTCGCATCCGGCATTCGGCGGCTGTGGTGCCGACCTGGGCGAACAGCGTGAGCATGGACAGCGTTCCGGGCGGCACGGCGCAAGCCCTGCCGCCGCTGAAGCCCGGCTCCTATGTGCTGCGGGCCGAAGACGCGGGCGGCAACCTTGGGCCGGAAGCGGTGATCGCCACCGGCGGGGCGCAGGTGGTTTTGTTCCTGACCGGAACCACGCTGACCGAAGATGCGACGTTCACCGGCACCAAGGTCGGCACAATTCTGGATACCGGGACGCTGCGGCTGAACACGACAGGCGATACCGATGCCGAGGCGAGTTGGGACGCGATTCCAAACCTTGACGCTCTGGGCGGCGTTCTGACGACCGGAAGCTATGCCTTTGCCACCGCCATGAACCTTGGATCGGTCAAGTCGATCCGGCTTCGCAGTGTGATCCGGCATTCGGTGGTCGGGATATTGGACAACGTGGATAACCGGCCCGGATCGGTCGATACCTGGCTGAGTTTTGACGGCACGGACGGCGGCGAGACGGATGTTGTGGTCGAGTGCCGCACGACCACGGACAACCCTGCCGGATCGCCGGTCTGGGGGCCGTGGGGACGGGTGGAGAATACCGAAATTCAGGCATGGGGCGTGCAGGCCCGCGCCATTCTGACCAGCACGGACGCGGGATACACCCCCGCGGTCGATCAACTTCGTCTTATCGCACAAGAGGCAGCTTAATGGCGCAGACCGCATCCCAAAGCCTTGCCGTCGCCCTGTCGGGTCTGGCGTTTCGGAACAACCTGAACACGATCCTTGCCGCACTGTTTTCCGGCAGTTCAGGCGCGTCGGCCCCGTCGCCAACGGTACAGGGCCAACCTTGGCTGGATACCGGGGTATCGCCGCCCGTGCTGCGGGTCAGGAACACGGCCAACACGGCCTGGCTGGTGGTCAACCCTGAAACCATCGTGGCCAACACGCTGCGCGGCAACCCGACCGGATCGGCGGCTGCGGTGCAGGACGTGAGCATGACGCAACTGCTGGCGATGCTGAACATCGGCGTTTCCGGTGCTGCCCCGCTTTATCCCGCGCGCGCTTGGGTCAACTTCAACGGCACGGGGACGATCGCGATCCGCGCGTCGGGGAATGTGTCGAGCCTGACCGACAATGCGGTGGGGGACTACAACGTGAATTTCACGACCGCGCTGGCCGATGCAAACGGTGCGCTTTTTACCAGCGCCATCGGTGCGTTGTCGGTGCCGTTGGCGCTGACGACTGCCGCGCTGCGGATCAACACCTTCAGCAACGCCTTCGTCAATACGGACTATGCCCAAATCCATGCAGTCGTTTTCAGGTGAGTGCCATGATTGATATGAATGCCCGAGTGATCTTCGAAAATGATGAGGGCGGGGTTTCCGTTCTGATCCCCTGCGAGTGCGGCCTGACGATTGAGCAGATCGCGCAAAAGGACGTGCCAGCGGGAAAGCCGTATCGCATCGTTGATGTGTCAGACCTGCCCAATGACCGGGCAGACCGGGCCAAGTGGACGATCGACGCCACGCTGCTGACCGATGGTGTCGGCGCGGATTATGGCGTGGGCAGTGATCTTGAAGTGGTGGACATTCTGCCGAACGGCGATTTTGTGCTGCGGCGCAAGGCCACGGAGCCGCCCGTGGTGAAAGCGGCATTGCCCAAGGCCGCGACGATTCTGACCATCGCCTGACACCGCCGCCATATCCCACCCCCGGCCCGCATGTTGCGGGTTTTTTGTTGTGCGAAGGAGCCGCGCCGAATGCCACCTGAACAGACACAAGACAGCGCGTGGCACCTGGACAAGCGCCTGCCCATTGGCCTGATCCTTGGCCTGCTGGCGCAGAGTGCTGCCATCGTGTGGTGGGCCTCGGCGATGGAAGCGCGGCAATCCGCGACCGAAACGATGAACGCCGAGCAGGCATCGCAGATCGACACGATCCAGAACGATGCACAGCGCATGGCGGTAGGTGCGG
>JANNWS010000009.1:0-9272 GCA_031408575.1 Rhodobacterales bacterium | reverse complement strand
TGTTCCGCATCCACGGCACCATTGACCCGGCGTCGATCGGGCGGGCCACCTCGGCGGGCTGCATCCGGCTGTTCAATCAGGATGCGATCTTTCTTTATGACCAGATCGAGCTTGGCACTCAGGTGCACGTCCGCACCCAGGACGAGTCGGTGGCGCTGGAAGGCGCGTGGATCGACGACGAATTCGGCCGTATTGTGCGCGTTCCCGACGGGATGAGCGTGGAAGAGGCGCAGGGCCATGTTGCCAAACGTGCCGCCGTGTTGCCACCGATCCCGGTACAAGAGCTGACCGATCCGCTGGGCGCCGACCGTCTGGCGGCCAACGGTATCGGCACCTGACCGCGCAGGTGTGCGCGGTCACAGCCGGATGACGTAATCCTTCAGCGTCGTCTCGATCACCTCCCACACCCCGGCAAAGCCGGGTCGGATAACAATGCTGTCGCCCGCGCGCAAGCTGACCGGGGGCTGGCCGTCCTCGGTCAGCACCGACAGGCCGCCAAGGATGTGGCAATATTCCCATTCGCTGTAGCTGACCCGCCACGCACCGGGCGTCGATCGCCAGAGGCCGCAATAAAGCCCGTCCCGATCCTCGACATTCCATGTCGTGTGAACCGGATCGCCGCTGACGATCTTTGCCGGGTCGGGGCGCGCAGTTTCCGGCGCGGCCTGATCGCGGTCAAGGCGGGTGAAATGGGTCATGTGGGAGGCTCCGTCTGCAAGGGTTCGGCACATAATAGCGCAGCCGGGGCTGGCGGGCGAGGGGGCGGCCTGCAATCGGTGGTGGTCAATCCCGGCGTGCAAGGCTATGAAACCCACGGGTTCCCTGACCGGAGAGATCGCATCATGAGCGCTTCCACCGCACCCTCGCGCCGCCTGTCGCCGCCCGACATTCTGGCGCGAAAGGGGGGCCAGCCCATCGTCAGCCTGACCGCCTATACCACCCCGATCGCCCGCATCGCCGATCCGCATTGCGACGTGCTGCTGGTGGGCGACAGTCTGGGCATGGTGATACATGGCCTGCCCTCGACGCTGGGCGTGACGCTGGAGATGATGATCCTGCACGGGCAGGCGGTGGCGCGCGGGTCAGCGCAGGCGCTGATCGTCATCGACATGCCCTTTGGCAGCTATGAGGAAAGCCCGGCGCAGGCATTCCGCAACGCGGCCCGTGTAATGATGGAAACCGGCGCAGGCGCGGTCAAGCTGGAAGGCGGCCAGCACATGGCCGCGACAATAGCATTCCTGGTGGCGCGCGGGATTCCGGTGATGGCGCATATCGGACTGACCCCGCAGGCGGTGAATGTGTTCGGCGGCTACAAGGTGCAGGGCCGTGCGGCGGACGCCGACCGGGTGCGCGCCGATGCGGTGGCGGTAACGCGCGCCGGGGCGTTCGCGGTGGTGCTGGAAAAAGTGCCGGAGCGTCTGGCGCGCGAGATCACTGCGGAAATTGCGATACCCACCATCGGCATCGGTGCATCAGCCGCCTGCGACGGGCAGGTTCTGGTGATCGACGACATGCTGGGCCTGTTCACCGCGTTCCATCCGAAATTCGTCAAACGCTATGCCGAACTGGGCGTGCTGGCGGGTGAGGCGGTGGCCGCCTATGCCGCCGACGTGCGCGCCCGGCGGTTTCCGGGGCCGGAGCATGTGTTCCCCGATGATCTGCCGGGGCAACCGAAGTGACAGCCATCCTGCGCGACGTGGCCGGCCTGCGTGCGCTCGTGCGCGGCTGGAAGGCGGCGGGCGATTTGGTGGGCGTGGTCCCCACGATGGGCGCCCTGCACGGCGGGCATCTTAGCCTGGTGCGCGCGGCGCAAGCCGACTGCCGCCACGTGATCGTGACGATCTTCGTGAACCCCAGACAGTTCAACAACCCCGATGATCTGGCGAAATATCCCCGCACCGAACTGGCGGATGCCGCCCTGCTCGCCCCCCTCGGGGTGGATGCGGTCTTTGCGCCCGACGCGGATCAGGTCTATCCGCCGGGCTTTGCGACCAACGTGCGGGTTGGCGGCATTAGCGAACGGCTGGAGGGGCTGCATCGCCCCGGCCATTTCGATGGGGTGGCTACGGTGGTGTCAAAGCTGTTCGGCATGACGATGGCCGACCGCGCCTATTTTGGTGAAAAGGACTGGCAGCAGTTGCAGGTCGTGCGCCGCATGGCCGCCGATCTGAACAGCCCGGTTGCGGTGGTCGCCTGCCCCACGATCCGCGAGGCCGATGGTCTTGCCCGGTCATCGCGCAACGTGCGCCTGTCGCCCGAGGCGCGTGTGGTGGCCGGTGCCTTGCCCGGCGTGATGCACCGGGCCGGTGATGCGATGCGGTCTGGCACGGGCGTGGCGGCTGCGCTCGCGGCGGGCCGCGCCGGTCTGGTGGCGGCAGGGTTCGAGCGGGTCGAATACCTTGACCTTTGCGATGCCGAAACGCTGCTGTGGATCGACACCGTGGCTGGCCCCGCCCGCCTGCTGGTGGCCGCCTGGGTGGGCGGTGTGCGGCTGATCGACAATATCGCGGTGTAGCGGGGCGGGGGCCGCGACGCCCCCGCCCCGACGTTTCAGGACAATGCGCGGCGCAGGCGCGGCAACCGCCCCAGCACCAGCAGATCGAACGCCATCACAGCAAGCAGCGTCAGCCCGACCAGCGGAAAGGCCAGCGACACCAGCAACCCCAGAAAGACCGCACCCTTCCACATCGGCAGATCCACCGGCAGCGGCGGGGCGGCAAGGCGCGACGCACCTTCGGGGCGGCGTTTCCACCACATCACAAGGCCCGACACCGCCATGAAGATCACCGACAGGCAGAAGGTCGCGTTCAGGGCCAGATTCCACACCCCCATGTCGCCTTCGTGGAACGCGATGCCGTATGCCATCGCCTTGGCATAGGCCGCGTAATCTGCGTAGCCGACATTGGCCAGAACCTTGCCGGTGTATTGGTCAAGGTGGATCGTGCGGTCCGCAGACGGGTCGTTTCCGTCATTGCTCATCGAATCGTGGGTGATCGTCCAGACGCCGGTTTCATCGGCGGGAAGGTTGATCTGAAAGCGCCCATTGAACCCCAGCGTGCGGGCAAAACCCGCCACGGTGTCCAGCGTAACCGGAGTTCCTTCCGGCAGGCCGGTTGCCCCCGCCGCAGAGCCTGATGCGGGCAGCGGTGTCTGCTCCAGCCCCCACGGCACTTCTTTCAGCGCGCCGTGGTTCATATCGGCATGGGTCTTGTCCGACAACGGAACACTGTCCCACTTTTCGGCCGGAAAGGTGCTCCAGGCCTGCACCAGTTTGCCGCCCCAGATCCCCGTCCACGACATGCCCGAGATCAGGAACACCAAAAGCAGCGCCGACAGCCAGATGCTCAGCGTCTGGTGCAGCGATTTCCACAAGGCACGCCCGCGCGCGGCCAGGTTCGGGATCAGCGCGGCACCCAGACCCGCACTGCCCCTTGGCCACCACAGATAAAGCCCGGTCACGATCAGGACCACGCCGAACCCCGCTGCAATCTCGATCAAGCGGTCGCCGGTGTCGCCCAGCAGCAGCGAGCCGTGGATGTCGCTGGCGAAGGCATACCAGCCGCCGTCCCAGTCCGACGTGCCGACAATCTGCGCGGTGTAGGGGTTCACCTGCACGGCAGTCGCGGCCTCGCCCGCTTCGACTCGAAACACCGCGACATGGGCCGGTGACAGCGGCTCGATGTATTGCACGACGCGACCGTTTGGCACTGTGGCCGTCACCGCGGCGGCGAGGGTCGATACGGGTTGGGCCGCGCCTGCCGGATCGACGCCCATCCGTGCGCCGTTCAGGCCGACAAAGGCGCTGAGATACAGCATCAACAGGCCCGTCAGGGCCAGCATGACAAGGAAGGGGGCAACGAAAAGCCCCGCATAGAAATGCCACCGCCAGGCGGCGAAGTAGAAAGGTTCGGCGCGCGATGCGCGTTCGGGCTGGATCAGGTCCATCATAAAGCGTCCTTGGCTGAAGATCGATTTCTTGAGTCGACAATCAGACCAGAGAGGGCGGCGCACGGGCCGCGATGCGGACGGGCAGGGACGCAGGACGAAGATGGGTCGCCTGCGTTGACGGATCGGCCCGCACCAACAGCAGCGCTGCGGTGGGTGCAGGCGGCTGAACCGGCGTCAGAAACGCGGCATGGGCCAACGCCCACGGGCAGCCCCGCGCCTTCGCGGCATCGGTGCCATTGCCAGTGCCGAGGTCAACCGTCAGTTCCTGGGGGCCGTCGGGCGTACACAGAACCAGCGTCAGTGTCCCATCGCCCGATGTCATGGGCATGAACCCCGAGGGCAGGGCTGACAGCGCCAGGAACGGCAACAGCATCGCCAGAACGGCAGCGCGGTGCAAGAAACAGCGGATCAGGTGCGCGGCTGGCATGATCTATGGGCTACAGTCGGGCAGGCCCTTTGGTCAAGCCATGTCAGGCAGCCGACATGGCGCCATGTCGTTTTTGTCTGGCAATGGTCGGGTCATCTTGCACCTTGCGGCCGCGTTCAGGCATTTATGAAGGCGAGCATCCGGAACGGAGTCTGCCGCCATGAGAATCCACGTCAAAGCGCTGGTCGTCGGTGGTGGCGCAGTCGGAACCGGCATTGCCTATCATCTGGCCAAGGCCGGGTGGGACACCATGCTGGTCGAGCGGGACGAATTGACCGCCGGTTCCACCTGGCACGCGGCGGGTCTGCTGCCCCTCTTCAACATGGGGTACGCGACCACGCACATCCACAAATACAGCGTCGATTTCTACAAGTCGCTGGAGGCGGAAACGGGCCTTAACCCCGGCTTCTATGTGGTGGGCAACCTGCGTATGGCGCAGACCGATGCGCGGATGGATGAATACATGCTGTATTCTACCGTGGCGGAAACGGCGGATGTGTATCACGAATTTCTGACCCCCAAGGACATCAAGGATCGCTGGCCGCTGGTGCGGACCGATGATCTGAAGGGTGCGCTGTTCCACCCGCAGGACGGCTACATCAACCCCGCTGACGTAACGCAGGCGATGGCCAAGGGCGCGCGGCAGTTTGGCGCGCGGTTTGAACGCAAGGTTCAGGTGAACGGCTATTTCTGGACCGGCGACGAGTGGATCGTCACCTGTGCGCGGATGGTGGAACAGGGTGGCAATCTGGTGGCGTCGGAAGACACCTTCACTATCCATGCCGAACATGTGGTGACCGCCACCGGCAACCACGCGCAGCGCACGGCGCGGCTTTTGGGCATCAAGATACCGGCCATTCCGGTCGAGCATCAGTATATCGTCACCGAACCTGATCCCTCGCTTGTCGAATGGCGCAAGACCAACCCGCAGCACCCGGTCCTGCGCGATGCCGATGCGAAATGGTATGTGCGCGAGGAACGCGGCGGCTGGATTCTTGGCCCCTATGAAAAGAACGCCCCGGCGCGGTTCCTGTATGATGTGCCGCCGTCGTTCCGCGCCGACCTGTTCCCACTGGATCTGGAACGGATCGAGGCGGAATACATGTCGATGATCCACCGCCTGCCCAGCTCTGAAACCGTGGGCCTGAAAGACGATTTCAATGGGCCGATCTGCTATACCCCCGACGGCAACCCGCTGGTCGGCCCCGCCCCCGGCCTGCGCAACATGTGGCTGGCCGAAGGATTCAGCTTTGGCATCACGGCGGCGGGGGGCGTCGGGCATTACCTGGCGCAGATGATGACCGAAGGCGAGGCCGAGATCGACATGGCCTCGCTTGACCCCCGGCGCTACGGCTCGTGGATCACGACCGAGTATGCGGCGCGCAAGAACGAGGAATGTTACGACCACGTCTTCATCCTGCATCACCCGGATGAGGAACGACCCGCCTGCCGGCCGCTGCGCACCGCCCCGGTCTATGACCGCCAGAAGGCGCTGGGCGCGCAGTTCGGTCAGGTCAACGGCTGGGAGCGCCCGAACTACTATGGGCCAAAGGATGCGTCCGAAACCTTTGACCATGACAGCCGCAGCTTCCGGCGCGGCGCATGGTGGCCCTATGCGGTTGCCGAGGCGAGGGCCGTGCGCGAAACCGCCGGCCTTATCGACGCCACAGCGTTTACCAAGCACCTGTTGCGCGGGCCGGGCGCGACGGCCTTTCTGGATTGGTTCACCACCAACAAGCTGCCCGCGGTGGGCCGCATCAACCTGACATATGCGCTGACGCCCGCCGGGACCACGCGCACCGAATACACAATCGTCCGGCTGGCTGAACAGGAATATTACCTTGTCTCTGCCGGGGCCTGGACCGCTTATGATGCCGACTACCTGCGCAAATGCGCTCAAGACATGGTCCAGAAATTCGGTGCGATCGACATTCACGATGTTACCAGCCAATGGGGCGTCTTTGCCCTTGCCGGGCCCACAAGCCGCGCCATCCTGCAAGAGATCGTCAAGGACGCCGACCCGGCCACAGTGCTGTCGAACAAACGCTTCCCCTGGCTGTCGGCCCGCAGGATCGAGCTTGGAATGTGTCCGGTCAACGCAATCCGCGTGGCCTATACCGGTGAGTTGGGATGGGAGTTGCACCACCCGATCGAGATGCAGCGCTACCTGTGGGATCTGTTGCAGCAGGCAGGGGCGAAACATGGCATGAAACTGGTTGGCGCGCGGGCGCAAAACTGGTTGCGGCAGGAAAAATCCTATCGTGCCTTCGGGACCGAACTGGGCCGCGACGCGACACCTCTCGAAGCGGGGCTGGACCGGTTCGTCGACCTTGGCAAAGAGTTTCACGGCAAGGCGGCGATGCTGGCCACCGGAATCCGCAGCAAATGCGTGACGCTTCTGATCGACGGACCGCCTGACACCGATCCCTGGGGCAAGGAGGCGCTGATTCATGATGGCGCCAAGATCGGGCGGCTGACGTCAGGTGGCTATTCGGTGGCCTTCAACAAGCAGATCGGCATGGGCTATGTCCGCACCGATCTTGCCGAGGTAGGGCAGAAGTTGCAGGTGCGGATGCTGCGGCAGCTTTGGGACGCAGCCGTGGTGGAAGACAGCCCGTTCGATCCGACGAATGCCCGCATCCGTCTTGACGGATAGCTGGACAGACAGAAGCGGGGGCCAGCCCCCGCAGCCCCCGGAGTATTTAAGCCGAAAAGAAGCATGACGTCGCGCGCGCCTATTGCTTGCGGCGGCCTACCCAGTCGCCCCATTGCGCCTGCGACCCGGCGAAGGCGTTCAGGTCAACCTTGCCGTTGAAGCCCGGAGCAAGGCCGGTTCCCGTATATTGCCAGAACGTCCATTGGTGACCCGCGTAATTGTCCGACAGATGTGCGGCGACCGACCGCAGCCAGAATTCATATCCATCCAGCCGCCACATCTGGTTGCGTTCCCAGAAATCGACCGTGGTGTAGATCAGCGGGCGCTGGCCATAGTGGCGGGTCAGGGCGCGCAGAAAAACCGCGGCCTCGGACCTGACGGTTTCAGGGTCCGGACGCAGCCGGCAGGTGGGTGAAGTGCTGTTCCATTCCATGTCCAACACCGGCGGCAGCGCTCCTGCTTCGCGCGGGACGTTCTGGATGAACCATTTGGCCTGTTCGGATGCGGGGCGGCAGAAATAGTAGAAGTGATAGGCCCCGCGCGGGATGCCTGCCCGCCGCGCGCCACGCCAGTTTTCGGCGAAGGCAGGATCCAACCGGTCACCGCCTTCGGTCGCCTTGATGAAGGCAAAAGACACACCCGCCGATGCGGCCTGAGACCAGTTTATATCACCTTGAAAGCGTGAGACATCGACACCGTGAATTGCGTGGTCCGAGGGCGACAGCCCGCGCGGCCAGTCATGCGGATCCGCGTCGCCGAACTGCGCAGGAATGCCCTGCGGATGGCGAACGGGGCCACCGCCACCCCCGCCGCCGCAGCCCGCAAGGCCCGCGACAAGCAGAATGGTGGTCAGCGCACGAAGCAGTCGATTCACTTGGTCACCGCCTTTCGGGTGCTTGAACAGTGTTGTCCTGACGGGCCGCAACGTCACGCGCACAGGACTAACTGAACCGTGCCGGATCAAGTGCTGTAACGATGTCGGCATCCAGCGCCGGCACGGTGCCCGCGATCAGGTCTGCCACCAGCGCGCTGGCGGCGGGGGCGGTCTGCAAGCCGTAGCCGCCCTGTCCCGCCACCCAGAAGAATGATGCCGCTGCGACGTCGGGGCCAATGGCCAGCACACGGTCTGGCGTGAAGGTCCGCAGACCGGCCCAGGACGAGAGCATCCGGGTTACCGGTTCGGTCATCATCTCTTCGTACCGCGCCAGACCCTCGGCCAGAACCATGTCATCGGCCCAGGCATCATGCGCGTCCATCGGGTGTTCCTCGGCGGGCGACACCAGCAGCGCCCCTGCGTCCGGCTTGGCATACCAGCTTTCCCCTGCACCGAAGATCTGCGGCCAGGACTGCGGATCATGCCCGCCGGGCGCCGGGATGCGCGCCATCGACCGGCGCAGCGGCGTCAAGCCCAGCGGGCGAATGCCGGCCATTGCCGCCACCTGATCGGCCCATGCCCCCGCTGCGTTGATCAGCATGCCGCCCGCGAAATCGCCCTTTGGGGTCGTAACACGCCAGCCCGCACCATCCCGCGCAATCGCTGAAACCCGCGCGCCGGTGATGATTTGCGCGCCATTGCCGCGCGCCTCACGCGCAAAGTTCTGCAACAACAGATCGGTGTCGATATCCCACGCATGATCGGCTGTGGCGGCAAAGGCAACGGTCGCAGGGTTCAGCACCGGCACCCGCGCTTTTGCCGCGTCCACCGATACTGGCACAAGGTTCATGACGGCGATGTCATCTTCGAATTGCGCCCTCTGATCGGCACGCGCGACGATCATTGTGCCGCGGGGCGCAAGCACGTTCCGGGCCTCCCGGAAATAGCTTTCCGCCGCGAGGCTGAGTGCCACGACAGGCGGCAGCCCATAATGCGGCTCGTAAAGGGCAGCGGACCGGCCCGTGGCATGATGGCCGAGGGCGGATTCCGCCTCGATCAACGTGACGCGGCCAAGATGCGACAGGCGGGCGGCGGCAGAGATGCCCGCAATCCCGCCGCCAATGATCAGAAAGTCGGTTTCCATGCGCTGGACGCTGCCCTGCCCGGCGGGGATTCGCAAGGGCGGCGCAATGGCGGTGCGGCATTGCGCCTGCGGCATGAAAAAAGGCCCGGATCGCTCCGGGCCTTCTCAGCGATCAGAAATAGGGACGCCCTCTTAAGCGCGGCGTGCCCGGCTTTTTGCGGCAAGTGCCGCCAATCCGACAGCGAGAAATCCAAGGGAACCCGGCAGCGGAACAGGTGCTGGC
>JANNWS010000008.1:0-2532 GCA_031408575.1 Rhodobacterales bacterium | reverse complement strand
TGGCGTTCGATCTGGCGCACCCTGCTGGTCGTCGCCATCGCAGTGCCCATCCAGTTTCTGCTGGGTCTTGGCCTCGCGCTGCTGTTTGTCGATGATTTCCGCGGCAAGCGGGTCGCTTATTCCATCCTGATTGCGCCAATGATGGTCGTGCCCGCCGTCGCAGGTTACATGTTTTTCATGCTGTTTCAGTCGGGCGGTCCGTTGAATGACCTTTTGTCGCTTTTCACGCCCGAGCCTGTGGCGATTGCTTGGCTCTCCAATCCGACCACTGCGCTTGTCGCTGTCATCATCGCCGATATCTGGCAATGGACGCCGCTGATGTTCCTCATCCTGCTGGCGGGCCTTGTCGGCGTCCCTCAGGACCAGTTGCGCGCGGCAGCACTTCTGGGCGCATCCCCCGCGCAGCGGTTCTTCTCCATCGTGATCCCGCGCATGAAGACGATCATGATCATCGCAATCGCGCTGCGGGTGATCGAATGCCTCAAGATATTCGACACGCTGTTCATCATGACCGGCGGTGGCCCCGGCGATGCGACGCAGACGCTGTCGGTCTATATCTATGATATCACCACGCAGGATCTGATCTGGGGCTATGTCGCGGCCATCGCGCTGGCGATCCTGATCGTGCTGTCGATCGGCGCGGTCTGGGCGATGAAGAGGATGACAAGATGAGTGCGATCCGCCTCGATCATCTGGTCAAACGGTTCGGCGCCTTTACCGCGCTCAAGACGATGGACCTTTCCATCGCCGACGGCGAGTTCATGGCGCTACTAGGCCCTTCGGGCTGCGGCAAGTCGACCACGATGAACATGATCGCCGGGATGGAAGAACCCAGCGAGGGTCGCATCCTGTTTGGCGAGCGTGACATGGTGGGCGTGCCGATGGGTCGGCGCGGCGTGGGCTTTGTGTTCCAGAACTATGCGATCTTCACCCACATGTCCGTGCGGCGAAACCTCGACTACGGGCTGCGCATGACCGGCCGCTCTGCGTCCGAGGTCACGCGCCGGACTGAGGCGATGGCCGATCTTCTTGGCCTGACAGCGCTACTGGACCGTCCTGCCGCCGGTCTTTCGGTCAACATCCTCCAGCGCCTCGCCATTGGCCGCAGCGCGGTGATGGAGCCTGCGATCTTTCTGCTGGACGAGCCCCTGTCGAACGTGGACGCCGCCTTCCGCGCTGTGATGCGAACCGAGTTGAAATCGCTCCAGCGGCAGTTCCGCCAGACCATGGTCTATGTCACCCATGACCAGCTTGAAGCGATGACCATGGCCGACCGCATCGCCGTGATGGATCATGGGGTGCTCCAGCAAGTCGGCACGCCGCTTGACGTCTATAACGCGCCCGCCAACACCTTTGTCGCGAGGTTCATCGGCAGCCCCGGGATGAACCTTTGCCCCGGCACGCTGGTCGAAACGGATCGGGGCCTCGCCGTCGATCTGGGCGCATTTGGCGTCTCGCCCCCGTTGCCCGCAGAACTCGCCTCTGCCGCCCGACGCGGTGCGCGCGTCGTCACCTACGGCTTTCGCCCCGAGGAAGTGCATCTTGACCCGGCGGGCCTGCGCCTGCCGCTGATCCTGGCCGAACGGATCGGGGCCCGGACGATCCTTCACCTTGGCCGGGGCGTGGATACGCTGCGCGCCGTCTTTCAGGGCAACCCCGATCTTCCCGAAGGCGACATTGCCTTTGCGCCCGATCCCGCCGCCGTCCGCCTGTTCGACGCCTCGACCGGCGCCGCCATCCGGGGGGCTGCCTGATGGCCGAAATCGCCCTGCGCAAAGTGACCAAACGCTTTGGCGACATTACCGCCGTCCACGATGCGTCCTTTACTGTCGCCGACAACGAATTCTTCTGCCTCTTTGGCCCGCCGCTTTCAGGCAAATCCACAATTTTGCGGCTTATCCTCGGCCTCGATCAGCCCGACTCGGGCGAAATCCTGATCGACGGGCGCGTGGTCAATCATGTGGGCCCGGCCGAACGCAACATCGCGATGGTCTTCCAGAACCTTGCGCTCTTCCCGCACATGACGGCCGAAGGGAACATTCGCTTCCCCCTCGCCGAACGCCGCATCGCCGAGGCCACGATCAAGGCCCGCGTCGCAGATGCTGCGGCCAAGCTGCATATCGGCCATATCCTGCACAAACATCCCGCCCAATTGTCGGGCGGTGAGCGTCAGCGCGTCGCCATCGCCCGCGCGCTGGTGCGCGATCCCGCCGCCTATCTGATGGACGATCCGATCTCTGCGCTTGACGCCCGGCTGCGCGAGGAGGCGCGGGTAGAGCTAAAGCGGATGCAGCGCGAGGCAGGCCGCACGCTGATCTACGTCACCCACGATCAGGAAGAGGCGATGAGCGTGGCCGACCGCATGGCCATTCTCGATCAAGGCCGCGTCGTCCAGATCGGCGCACCGACCGAGCTTTACGACCGCCCCGCCTCCCCGTATGTCGGCAGCCTTTTGGGAAGCCCGGCGATGAACCTCGTTCCCCCCGGCTTTGTCGCGGGCACGCCCTTGCAGGGCGCCCAGATCGGCATCCG
>JANNWS010000007.1:0-13896 GCA_031408575.1 Rhodobacterales bacterium | reverse complement strand
CGCTTGTTGTCAGCGCATTTCCTCGACCGGCGTTACCCCAAGAATACCAAGACCTGCGGAAATCACAACGCCCGTCGCCCGTGCAAGGGCGATTTTCGCCTGCGACGTGGCCTTATTGTCCTGAATGAAGCGCAGGGATGGATCATCGTTGCCCCGATTCCACAACCCGTGGAGGTCAGACGCCAATTCATAGAGGTAAAACGCCACCCGGTGCGGCTCGTTATTGCGCGCGGCGATTTCGACCAGACGTGGCCATTCGGCGATCTTTTTAGCCATCGCCAGTTCTGCCTCATGATCCAGCAGGGCCAGATCGGCACTGGCAAGGATCGCATCATCGCAGGTGATGCCTGCCTCGCGCGCCTTTCGGATCACCGAATTTATCCGGGCATTGGCATATTGAACATAGAACACCGGATTGTCTTTCGACTGTTCCAGCACCTTGTCAAAGTCGAAATCCAGCGTCGCATCGTTCTTGCGCGTCAGCATCACAAAGCGCGTCACGTCCGCGCCCGCCTGTTCCACGACATCGCGCAGCGTCACGAAGGTGCCGGCCCGCTTGCTCATCTTGAACGGCTCGCCGTTCTTCCACAGCTTGACCAGCTGGATCAACTTGATGTCCAGCGGCACGCGGCCGTTCGACAGGGCCGCCACAGCCGCCTTCATCCGCTTGACATAGCCACCGTGATCTGCGCCGAAAATGTCGATCAACGCATCGAAACCGCGACTTACCTTATCATAGTGATAGGCGATGTCGGGCGCGAAATAGGTCCAGCTTCCATCGGATTTCATCACCGGACGGTCAACATCATCGCCATGCGCGGTGGACCGGAACAGCGTCTGCTGGCGCGGTTCCCAGTCTTCCAGCGTCTTGCCCTTTGGCGGCTCCAGCGTGCCTTCATAGATCAGGCCCATGCCGCGCAGCGCCTCTATCGCCGCTTCGATCCGCCCGGTGCCGTAAAGTGCCTTTTCGCTGGAATAGACATCCATCGTGACGCCCAGCAGGGCCAGATCCTCGCGGATCATAATCATCATCCGCTCAGACGCAAAATCGCGCACTGTGGCCAGCCAATCCGCCTCGGGCTTGTCCAGAAGCGTGTCGCCAAACCTGTCCTTCAGCGCCTCGCCCACCGGAATAAGGTAGTCGCCGGGATAAAGCCCCTCACGGATTGCGGGTTCCAGCCCGTTCGCTTCGCGGTAGCGCTCATAGGCTGACCGGGCCAGCACATCCACCTGCGCGCCACCATCGTTGATGTAATATTCGCGCGTCACAGCATGCCCGGTGAACGACAACAGCCGCGCCAGCGCGTCGCCAAAGACCGCACCGCGCACATGGCCCACATGCATCGGGCCGGTCGGGTTCGCCGAGACAAACTCGACGTTGACCTTGGACCCCTGCCCCAGCGTGGACCGACCGAAATCCGCACCTTCGGTCAGAGCGGACTTCACCAGCCCCTGCCAGACATCCGGGGCCAGCCGCAGATTAAGAAAGCCCGGACCGGCCACGTCGGCCGCTGCAACCCGCGGATCGGCTGACAGCCGGGCGGCGAGCGCGTCGGCAATCGCGCGGGGCGGCATCGCGGCGGGTTTGGCCAGCACCATTGGCGCATTGGTCGCCATGTCGCCGTGTGCGGCATCGCGCGGAGGTTCGACCGTGACCTGTGCCATGTCCAGACCGGGGGGAAGTTGCCCGGCTGCGGTCATCGCGCCAAGCGCGTCGATCACAAGGCTGCGGATATCGGCGAAAAGGTTCATGGTCCCGTCCTGTCTGTTGCCCCTGCCTGTGCCAGAGGGCCGGGCCTGCGTCAATCCTGACGGGGCGCCCTATCGCCCACCTGCAGCCGCCGTATTCCGTGGGGCGGCAAGCGCGCGGATCAACCGCAGAGGCGCTGATGTTCCTGCAGCGCAAAGCGGTCAGTCATGCCGGCCACATAGTCGGCCACGATCCGGGCAAGCGCGGTCTCGTCCACCGCCCGCGCGATATCGGACTGCCATTCGGCCGGCAGCAGGTTCGGTTTTGCCATGAACAGAGGGAACAGATCGTTGACCACCCGCGTGACCTTGGCACGTTCCGCCATCACCGATGGCGCGCGATACATCCGCGTGAACAGAAAGCTGCGGATCGCCTTGAGTTCTTGGTAGAGCGGCTTGGAAAAGCGGATCACCGTGGCCCCCATTGCGCGGATCTCGTCGACAGACCGGGGCTGTGCGGCGTCAAGACGGTTCCGGGCCACCGCGATCACGTCTTCCACCATCCGCCCGAACACCCGGCGCAGCGCCTCGTGGCGGCGGCGCATCGGATCGAGGCCGGGATAAAGTGCGTCCACCTCGGCAAAGGCGGGGCCGGTGACGGGAAGTTCCATCAGGTCGGCCTCGGTGAACAGGCCGGAACGCAGACCATCGTGCAGATCGTGGTGCGAATAGGCGACGTCATCGGCAATGGCAGCAACCTGCGCCTCGGCGCTGGCATAGGTGTGCAGGTCAAGATCCCATTCGGCGTTGCAATCGGCCAGTGCATAGGGAAGCGGCGCCAGAACCGGGCCGTTGTGCTTGGCAATCCCCTCAAGCGCCTCCCACGTCAGGTTCAGGCCGTCAAACTCGGCATAGTGCCGCTCCAGCCGGGTCACGATCCGCAGCGCCTGCGCGTTGTGGTCAAAGCCGCCGTAGGGCAGCATCAACGCCTCCATCGCATCCTCGCCGGTGTGTCCAAAGGGGGTATGCCCCAGGTCATGGGCCAGCGCGATCGCCTCGGCCAGATCGGTGTTCAGGTTCAGCACACCGGCAATCGTGCGCGCCACCTGCGCCACCACGATCGTGTGGGTCAGGCGGGTGCGGTAATAATCGCCCTCATGTTCGACGAACACCTGCGTCTTGTGTTTCAGGCGGCGGAACGCGGACGAATGAATGATCCGGTCGCGGTCGCGCTGGAAGGGCGAGCGGAACGTGCTCATCCGTTCGGCGTGCAAACGGCCGCGGCTGTGATCGGGATGGCAGGCATAGGGGGCAAGCATCGGGTGCCTTCAGCTTGTGAATGGCCTGAGCGGAGCCTATATTGCAGGTACTACTGAAAGGATACGGCAAATGCTGACCCTAACCCTGCCCCCCCGCGTGACCGACCGCGCCTTTGCCCGCCTGGCCGAGATTGCCGAGGTCACCGGCGACGCCCGCCCCTTGCGCGTCGCGGTCGAGGGTGGCGGCTGTTCGGGGTTCCAGTATGATATCCGGCTGGATGACGCCGCAGCGGACGATCTGGTGCTGGAAAAAGGCGGTGTAAGGGTGCTGGTCGATGCGGTATCCCTGCCCTTTCTGGAAAATGCGGTGATTGATTTCTCGGAGGAACTGATCGGCGCGCGGTTCGTGGTGCAGAACCCGAATGCAACATCTTCCTGCGGATGCGGCACCAGTTTTTCGCTGTAAAACCCGGGGATGTTTTGCTTGTTGAACGCCCGTCAGGCGATCCACAGTATTTTCAGCTGCCACATTTTCCAGCCTGATCCGTCAGCCTGAGCGGAGAGTGCTTCCGTAACGCCGTGCAATCTGACCAAATGCGTTCCTCTGCCCGGTAAAACCGCCTAGAACAGGGAAAACGTAGGGGAGACGCCGATGAAAGTCGCCACGTTCAACGTCAACGGTATCAAGGCGCGGATCGAATCGCTGCCCACGTGGCTGCAGGCGTCGGCCCCCGACGTGGCCGTGTTGCAAGAAATCAAGTCGGTCGATGAAGGCTTTCCGCGCGAAGTGTTCGAGGATCTGGGCTACCGCGTCGAAACCCACGGCCAGAAGGGGTTCAACGGCGTGGCGATCCTGTCGAAGCTGCCGCTGGAGGATGTGACGCGCGGGTTGCCCGGCGACGGCGCCGACGAACAGGCGCGCTGGATCGAGGCGACGGTCGTCGGTCAGCGCGCGATCCGGGTCTGCGGGTTGTACCTGCCCAATGGAAACCCGGCACCGGGGCCGAAATATGACTACAAGCTTGGCTGGATGGAGCGGTTGCGACTGCGGGCGATCGACTTGCTGGCATCTGAGGAGCCGTCGCTGATGGCGGGCGATTACAACGTCATCCCGCAGCCAGAGGATGCGGCGCGGCCCGAAGTGTGGCGCGAGGATGCGCTGTTTTTGCCGGAAACACGGGCGGCGTATCGCCGGGTGTTAAACCTTGGCTTCACCGAGGCGCTGGCGGTGCGGCAGGCCCGCCCAGGGTTCACGTTCTGGGACTATCAGGCGGGGGCCTGGGAAAAGAACAACGGCATAAGGATCGACCATCTGCTGCTGTCACCGCAGGCGGCAGATATGCTGGTGGATGCCGGAATCGACAAGGCGGTGCGAGGGGGCGACAAACCGTCCGACCATGTGCCGGTATGGGTAGAGTTGGCGGCTTGATCGGCCTTGCACCGCAGGTCGCCCACAATTTTCAGGTGCGTGGCACATCAAACTGCGCCAGAGATGTTCTTATCACAGGTACGCCGCGCAGGACACTGAAGTGCAAGTTTTCAGAGCAAGCGCGTCGGTGCAGTCGCGCCATCAAGCGGTCACGTCATGGCGGTAAAGCCAGCCAAACCGCCGCAAGGCAGCACCGGGGGCCAAACGTCCGCCCAAACGCAACCCAAGATGCGCCACATCGCGCCATGGGCTGTGCAGGTGGTAGGCGCGGGCATTGCGCGCGGACGCAGCAACAATGCGGGTGCAGCGCGGCGTGCGGGCCTGCTGATAGGCGGTGAAGGCCGCCGAGGGCGCGTCGTGGGTGGACAACGCTTGCGCCAGCACCCAGGCGTCTTCCAGCGCCATGTTGGCCCCCTGGGCAAGGAAGGGCAGCGTCGGGTGCGCTGCATCGCCCAGGATTGCCGTGCGGGGACCGTGCCAATGCTGGGCGACGGGGTGACGAAAAAGGCCCCAGAGATGGACATTTTCCACCGCATCAAGCCATTGGCGAACGCGGGGCGCGCAATCGGCGAAGGCGTGGCGCAGGGTCGCAGGGTCGTCGCGCAGGGACCAGCTTTCATCGGCCCAGCGGCTGCGCTCCTCGACCGCAACGATGTTGCGAAGGGTGCCACCCCGCAGCGGATAGCTGACAAGGTGCCGACCGGGGGCAAGATGGACCTCTACCACGGGATTTGAGTCGGTATTTGACAGTGTGGCCCGCCACGCGACCTGCCCCGTGAACAAGGGCTTTGCCGACGTGTTCAGGGCCGCACGGACCCGTGAGTTCATGCCGTCGGCCCCGATCAGCAGATCCGGCTCGATCCGCGCACCGTTTGCGGTCGTCAGGCATGGCCGCAGGCCGCCAAGCTCGACCGTTTCGATCCGCTGCCCAAGGCCAAAATGGACACCCGCCTCGCGGGCGCCATCCAGCAGTAACTCGATCAGATCTGCCCGGTGAAGAAAGCGGAAACCGCGCCCGGCAAGATCAAGCCGCAAGATCGGTGTTCCGCTGGGGCCATCGACGAGTTGAACGGCCTCGGCGGGCATCCCGGTACGGTCAAGCGCCGCACCAAGGCCCAAGGCCCGCAGGACCACCGCACCATTGGGGGAAATCTGGATGCCCGCGCCAACCTCGGCAATCGCGTCGGCCTGTTCGAGAACCGTCACCTCGGCCCCGCGTAACGCCAGTGCTCGGGCCACAGCGAGGCCCGCAATGCCGGCTCCCAGAACAGTGATGGATTGGCCGATCAGGGTCATGCTGCGGGTCCACAGAAAAGCGTCGGGATCGGTGCGCCCCGGCAGCTTTGTTCGCTCAGGCGGCCAAGCCTATTCGTCGCGGTGGACCCGCTCGCGCCGTTCGTGCTTTTCCTGTGCTTCAAGCGTCATCGTGGCGATCGGTCGCGCATCAAGCCGCTTTAGCGAAATCGGCTCGCCCGACACTTCACAATAGCCGAATTCGCTACTTTCAATGCGGCGCAGGGCGGCGTCGATCTTGGACACCAGCTTGCGCTGACGGTCGCGGGTGCGCAGTTCCAGCGCGCGGTCGGTTTCCTCGGACGCGCGGTCGGCGATGTCAGGGACGTTGCGACCCGAGTCTTGCAATCCCTCGATCGTCTCGGCGCTCTGGTTCATCAGTTCCTGTTTCCAGACCACCAGTTTGCGACGGAAATATTCAAGCTGACGCTCGTTCATGAACGGCTCGTCTTCGGCCGGTCGGTAGTCGTCGGGAAGAAAGGACTCGGCTTTCATTGCTGCGCTCTCCTGCCGGCCGGACCGTTCGGAAATGGTATTCATCGTCATCCAGCACCTCGTATGGTGTTGCCTTAGCGCAACCCCAAAGGATTGTCACTAGCCGATGGGGCGGGTTGCAGCCAAATGGGGGGGCGGGTAAGCTTCGCTTTGATTTTCCTTTTTCCCGTGTCGGACTGCCGGCACAACCCCCGGTGGCCAATGCGTTTTTCTTCGACAAGCAGTTACATCGTGCCGCCCGACCTGGAGGTTGCGGTGAATGCCGCCGTGGCGCTGGAGCGTCCGTTGCTGGTCAAGGGCGAGCCCGGAACGGGCAAGACCGAACTGGCCCGTCAGGTGGCGCTGAGTCTTGGCCTGCCGATCCACGAGTGGCATGTGAAAAGTACCACCAAGGCGCAGCAGGGCCTTTACGAGTACGATGCGGTAAGCCGGTTGCGCGACAGCCAGCTGGGCGATGCGCGGGTGAACGACGTGGCGAATTACATCCGGCGCGGCAAGCTGTGGCAGGCCTTCACCGCGCCCGAAAGGGTGGTGCTGCTGATCGACGAGATCGACAAGGCGGATATCGAGTTTCCGAACGATCTGTTGCAGGAACTCGACCGGATGGAGTTCCACGTCTACGAGACGGGCGAGACGGTGCGGGCGGCGCATCGCCCTGTGGTGATCATCACGTCGAACAACGAAAAGGAACTGCCGGATGCGTTCCTGCGCCGCTGTTTCTTTCACTACATCCGGTTTCCCGATCCCGAGGTGATGCGTCGGATCGTGGGCGTGCATTTTCCCGGCATCAAGGAGGCGCTGTTGACCGTGGCCCTGACCCAGTTCTATGAACTGCGCGAGACGCCGGGGCTGAAGAAAAAGCCGTCCACGTCCGAGGTGCTGGACTGGCTGAAGCTGCTGCTGGCTGAAGATCTGGCACCCGAAGATCTGCGGCGCGAGGGCAAGAATGCGCTGCCGAAACTGCACGGGGCGCTGGTCAAGACCGAGCAGGACCTGCATCTGTTCGAGCGGCTGGCCTTCATGGCTCGGGCGGGGCGGTGACGGCGTGGCGCTGAGTTGCGCATCGCGGGCTTCAGACATGGACGGGCGCTTGTCCTGCTGCGACCCAGAGGCGGGACGGAGCGAGACTTGAAATGATGCCAGACCAGCGCCTGACCATCCGTCCGATCCGCAGCGATGACGAAGCTGCATGGCGGATGCTCTGGGCCGGCTATCTGAATTACTACGAAACCGTTCTGCCGGACGAGATTTACCGTACCACCTTTTCACGCCTGCTGGCTGGGGGGCCAGGAGAGTTTCGCGGATTTCTGGCGCTTCTGGACGACCGCCCCGTGGGTCTGGTGCATTTCGTGTTTCATCCGAGCAGTTGGGTGCAAAGCGATGTGTGCTACCTGCAAGACCTGTTCACCGTGCCGCAGGCGCGGGGTGCAGGAGTGGCCGGGGCCTTGATCGAGGCAGTCTTTGCGGCGGGGGATCAGTTGGGGGTGCCGTCCGTGTATTGGTTCACGCAGGATTTCAACGCACGGGCGCGCCGGCTGTATGATCGGATTGGGGTCCTCACGCCTTTCGTGCGGTATGATCGGCGGCCCGGAGTTCAGGGTGTTGCCCAGCCCGGCGTCACGATCCGGCCTGTTTTGGCGGCGGATCAGGCGGAATGGCAGCGGTTGTGGCACGAATATCTGACCTTTTACGAGGCGTATCTGCCCGAAGCGGTGACAGCGGCAACCTTTGCGCGGATCACCTCGGATGATGCCACCACATTGCGCGGGCGCATTCTGGAGGTGGACGGAGTTGCCGCGGGGTTCGTACATTTCGTCGCCCACCGGACCTGCTGGAAACAAGAGCGGGTCTGCTATCTGCAAGACCTGTACGCCACACCCGCGTTTCGCGGGCGCGGCCTGGGGCGCGCGTTGATCGAGGCGGTCTATGCCGAGGCCGACCTTGCGGAAACCCCGGCAGTTTACTGGCTGACACAGAAATTCAATAGCAAAGCGCGCCGACTTTATGACAAGGTCGGCATGGCTACCCCGTTCATCGAATATGACAGGCCCGCATGATCCGTCTGATTCCCCTGCTCGTCTGTCTTGCCAGCCTTGCCGCCTGTGGCAACGAACCCGCAGAGGTGCCTCAGCGGCGCGCAACGGCAACTGAACCTCTGCCGGCGATGAAAAGTTTCACACCGTCGCGTGCCGAGGCGTCGCATCGCAGCAATGACAGTATCGGACGCGACATTCTTGCGCTGGAATTCCAGATGGAAAGCGGGCGCGATCTGCCCCGCCTCACCCGGTTTGACGGCCCGGTGACCATCGTGCTGACCGGCAAGGTGCCGTCCACCGCCCCGGCCGAGCTTGGCCGGCTGATCGGACGGCTTCGGGCCGAGGCAGGTATCGACATCGCACCGGGACGCCCCGGCGACAGCTCGATCACGGTGGAATTCCTGCCGCGCGCGAAGTTGCAGTCGCTGGTGCCGCAGGCCGCTTGTTTTGTTGTGCCGCGGGTCTCAAGCTGGGCCGAGTATCGCACTGCGCGCCGCACCGAACGGGTGGATTGGACGACACTGGAAAGCCGGCAGCGTGTTGCGGTTTTCGTGCCGTCCGACACGTCGCCCCAAGAGGTGCGCGATTGTCTGCACGAAGAAGTGGCGCAGGCGTTGGGACCGCTGAACGACCTTTATCAGCTGTCGGACTCGGTCTTCAACGACGATAACTTTCACACCGTTCTGACCGGATTCGACATGCTGGCGCTGAAAGTGCATTACGCACCCGACCTGTCAAATGGCATGACGCGGTCCGAAGTGGCGGCGCGGTTGCCAGCGATTCTGGCGCAGCTTAATCCCGGCGGCGGATATGCTGGCGATGCGGCACCGTCGCCCACGCCACGCGCCTGGATCAGCGCCATCGAAACCGCCCTTGGTCCGCGCGGATCATCATATGGGCGGCGCGAGGCGGCACAACAGGCTCTGCGAATTGCCCAGGCCGAAGGTTGGCAGGATGCCCGGCTGGGCTTCAGCTATTTCGCGCTGGGGCGGCTGAGCATGGCCGACGAGATCGATACGGCGCTGGTATCGCTGGCCGCAGCATCGAGCATCTATCGCGGCCTGCCCGGTGCAGGCATTCATGCTGCCCATATCGACATGCAGATGGCGGCCTTCGCGCTGTCGGCAGGCCAGCCCGATGAAGCGATCCGGCTGGCTGATCGCGCCATTCCGGCAGTGACGCAGGCCGAAAACGCCGCGCTGCTATCAAGCCTGATGATGATAAAGGCCGAAGCGCTGGACATGACGGGGCGCAGCGTTGAGGCGCAGGCGCTGCGGATAGACAGTGCCGGATGGGCGCGCTATGGCTTTGGCACGGATGAGCAGGTGCGCGCGCGCCTGTCGGAAATTGCCGTGCTGTCGCCGCTGCAAGGCGGCTGAAGCACCGGCCCGCCCATGGCGGAAAGGCAGGAAGATGATCATTCTGGCAGCGATGATGAGCGGCGCCCTGACCGGCACGGCCGTGGCCCGCAAGCGCGGCGGGCGCGGGATAGACCAGTTGCAATACGCCGCGGGCTACGGCATCGCCTTTACCATTCTGGGCGTGTTCGCCACGATCTTCCTCGACCGGATGATCTGACACGATGTTTCTGCCGTTCTTCGAGACGCTGCGCAGAACCGGGGTGCCGGTCAGCCTGCGCGAGTATCTTGCGTTTCTGGAAGGTGTGGCGGCGGGTCTGGTGACTTATGACGCGGAAGGGTTCTATTATCTTGCGCGCAGTGCGATGGTGAAGGACGAGCGCCATCTTGACCGGTTCGACCGGGCCTTTGCGGAAAGTTTTCAGGGGCTTGAGGGGATTTCAGCGGCGCAGGTCCTCGACGCGGTCGATCTGCCGGCAGAATGGCTTGCGAAGCTTGCGGAAAAGCATCTGAGCGCCGAGGAAAAGGCAGCCATTCAGGCAGCCGGCGGATTTGACGCGCTGATGGCAGCCCTTCGGGCGCGGCTGGCCGAGCAGCAGGGGCGGCATCAGGGCGGGTCAAAATGGGTGGGTACGGCAGGTACCTCGCCGTTCGGGGCCTATGGCTACAACCCCGAAGGCGTGCGGATCGGGCAGGACGCCTCGCGCCACCAGCGGGCCGTGAAAGTGTGGGACAGGCGCGAGTTCCGCAATCTGGACGACACGGTGGAACTGGGCACGCGCAACATCAAGGTTGCGTTGCGGCGCTTGCGGAAATGGGCGCGCGACGGGGCGGTTGAAGAACTTGACCTGGACGGCACGATCCGCGCCACCGCCGAACATGGCTGGCTGGATGTGCAGACCCGGCCCGAGCGGCGCAATGCGGTGAAGGTGCTGCTGTTGCTCGATGCCGGCGGGTCGATGGACCCTTACGTCAAGGTGATGGAAGAGTTGTTCAGCGCCGCCCGGTCGGAGTTCCGTCAACTGAAGGTCTTTTACTTTCACAACTGCCTTTATGAAGGTGTCTGGACCGACAATCACCGCCGCTGGGACGCACAGACCCCGACATTGGAGGTGCTGCGGACCTATGGTGCGGATTACCGCTGCATCTTCGTCGGTGATGCGTCGATGAGTCCCTATGAGATAGTGCATCCCGGCGGCGCGAATGAGCATTGGAACGACGAGACGGGTCAAGTCTGGCTGGAGCGCGCGCGGGCGCAATGGCCGCATCATGTCTGGATCAACCCGGTGGCGGAACAGTTCTGGGAGCACTCCCAATCCATCCGGCTGATCCGGGGGATATTCGCGGGGCGGATGGTGCCAATGACGATTGAGGGTATCAGTCAGGCCGTGCGCGAGGTGTCACGATGACGCCACGCTGGCTGGTTCCGGCCTTTGTGCTGGCGGTGGTGCTGGCACTGCTGTTTTCGGGCAACGCGCTGCGCACTGCATGGCGACTGGACGATCCGCCGGCGCCGGTCGAGGCTTGGATGACGCCGGGCTACATCGTGCACTCCTACGGGGTGGACCCTTCGGCGCTGGCGGCTGTGCTGAAGGTGGAGCCGGGATCGGCCAAAGGCAAACCGCTGGCTGAGATTGCCAAAGCGCAGGGCGTGCCGGTGGAACCCCTGCTGGCGGCTGTCGAGGCGCTGCGGGTGGCCGCTCCATGACCGAGGCGCTGCTCGCAGCAATCCCGGTTTACGGGCCATGGGTGCTGTTCGTGGCCACCTTTTTGTCGTGCCTTGCGCTGCCTATTCCGTCATCCCTGATCATGCTGGCGGCGGGGGCGTTCGTCGCCTCGGGCGATCTGGCGGCCGGGCCGGTGGTGCTGGCGGCGCTGGCAGGGGCGATGTTGGGTGATCAGGTGGGTTATGGTCTGGGGCGTGCGGGGGGCGTGCGGTTCTGGAGCTGGCTGACGGCGCGAAAACGCAGCGGGCCGCTGGCACTGCGGGCCGAGGCGGCCCTGCACAGGCGGGCGATCTCGACGGTCTATTTTTCGCGATGGCTGATCAGTGCGCTGGGGCCCTGGGTGAACCTAGCCGCAGGGGCCACCCGTCTGCGATGGCAACGGTTTTCGCTGGCCAGCGTGCTGGGCGAAACGACGTGGGTCGCGCTTTATGTCGGGTTGGGGTTCGTCTTTGCCGCGCGGATCGAGGATCTTGGGGCAACGGTGGGATCGGTGATCGGCGCAGTCGCGGCGGGCGCGGTGGCGGTTGTTCTGGGGCGGGCGCTGTGGCGTCGCCGGGTCGGGTAAAATTCGCGCGGGGTGGATTGCACGGGGCGCGGGGTGCGCCATATTCAACTTATGTTGAAACTCCTGCCTTTCGTGCTGATGATCGCCTACGGCTTCGCCATGTACCGCTTTTCGGTCTGGCGGACGACGAAAACACTTGATGCGCAGTCGCGCCCGCTGGATGAGCCAGGAATTACGGCACTGACCGACCGGATGGCTACGGCGTTGGACCTGCCCGCGGTCAAGGTGCATGTGTTCGACGTTGATCCGGTGAACGGGCTTGCCGCCCCTGACGGGCGGATATTCCTGACGCGCGGGTTCGTGCAGAAATACCGCTCCGGTGCCGTGACGGCGGAAGAGATGGCGAGTGTCATCGCGCACGAGTTGGGCCATGTGGCACTGGGGCATTCGCGGCGCAGGATGATCGACTTCACCGGGCAAAATGCAGTGATGATGGTGCTGTCCACGGTCCTGTCACGGCTGATTCCAGGGCTTGGCGTGCTGATCGCGCAGACGGTGACGCGGGCTTTGGCTGCACATTTGTCGCGCGGGGATGAGCATGAGGCGGATGCCTATGCCTCGGCGCTGCTGGTGAAGGCGGGCATCGGGACCGAACCGCAGAAATCGCTGTTCCGCAAACTGGGGGCGCTGACCGGATCTGGGCAATCGGCGGCCCCGGCCTGGCTGATGAGCCATCCGCCAACCGAGGAGCGCATTCGCGCGATTGAGGCGCGCGAGGCGCGGTGGCTGCAGGAATGAGGGGCCGGCACTCCGATCCGGCCCGAACCAACCTACAGCCCCAGCGCCTTTGCCAAACGCGGCAGTTGCGCCCGTTTCAGAAGCGCGCGACAGGGCTGCGGCTGGGCTGACAGACGCTCGGCCTCGGCCCGAACCGCTTCAACCGCCGCAGCCACGGCGTTTGGATGGTGCGACCAAAGTTCCCACAGAAATCCGTCTGGGTCGCGGCGGGTCAGACCCTCTTCCGCGAGGGTATGTCGGGGGAAGTCGGCGGCGTTGAACGTAAGGATGGCATCGGCATGACCGGCGATGGCGGTCGCAAGAACGTGGATGTCATTCTCATCGGGCAGGTGCAGGCGTGCCTCAAGCCCGGCATGGGGTGCCACGCTGGCCTTGGGGAAGCCAGCGCGCACAAGGGCCACCTCGCCTCGTGCCTGCGCTTCGGCCTCTGCCCCAAGCTTGCGCGTGGCGCGCGCCCATTCCTCAAGGATACGATCCGACCACAGCGGGGTGTAAAGACCCGCGCGCGCCACCCCCAGCAATATTTCGCGCAGGATCGTCGGATAAAGCACGCAGGCGTCGAGGACAACTTTCACCCGGCGGCTTGCCCGTCCAGCCGGAACACCAGCGCCTTCAGATAGCCCGACTCTGCCAGTTGCGGCAGCATCGGATGATCGGCCCCGGCAAAGCCGGTGTAAAGCAGTTGTGCCCGCCGCCCGCCCCGCCCGATGCCACGCCCGCAGGCGTTGCGGAACGAGGTGAGGTCAACCGCGTGCGAACAGGAACACAGCATCAGATAACCGCCGGGGGCGACCAGCGGCGCGGCAAGACGCGCCACCCGTTCATAGGCGCGCAGGCCCGCCTCCAGCGACGGTTTCGCTGGCGCAAAGGCGGGTGGGTCGCAGATGATCAGGTCGAACTGCGCGGACTCCAACGCCAACGCCTCCAGCACGGCAAAGGCATCGCCTTGCCGGGTGGCAAAGCGGTCGGCCATACCGCTGGCCCCTGCCCCGGCTTCGGCCAAAGTGAGGGCGGCGGCGGAGGCGTCAACCGCCAGCGCGCTGACGGCCCCCCCGGCAAGGGCGGCAAGTCCAAATCCGCCGACATGGCTGAACATGTCGAGCACGCGCGCGCCCTTGGCCAGACGCTGGGCGAAGGCATGGTTCGGGCGCTGGTCGAAAAAGAGCCCGGTTTTCTGGCCGCCCAGAACATCGGCCATATAAGTGGCGCCGTTCATCACCACCGGAACCGGGCCGTCGATGTGACCGCTGAGAATGACGGTTTCCTCGGTCAGCCCTTCGAGGCTACGCGACCGCCCCGTGCCGTTC
>JANNWS010000006.1:0-8027 GCA_031408575.1 Rhodobacterales bacterium | reverse complement strand
GCCTTGCTGGCCCAGATCACATCGGTGCGGTGCACATTAGTCGGCACCGATACATAATGTCCGTCAACCTTGGTGAAATCCTTGACCGCCTGCGGCAGGGAGGCATCCCAGCCCTCCGACGCGGCCAGCGTATCGACATTGCCAAGCAGTCCTTCATTGGCCCAGTCGATGATGTTCTGACCCAGCATCAGCATCGCCGCAGGCGGGTTGCCCGCAGCTATCCGCGCCTGCAACGCGGTCTTGGCGGCATCACCGCCCCCGCCCGCAATCGGCGCGTCGGCCCACGCGACACCGTTTGCGACAACCTCGTCGCGCACGGCCCCCAAGGCTGCAGCCTCGCCGCCCGATGTCCAGAAGTGCATGACCTCGACCGATGGCTCGGCGACCACGGGGGATGCAATCATCCCGGCTATGAACGCAGTTGCGATGGACATTCGTCTCATTCTGAAGTTCCTCTTCTTTTGTTCGCCCGTGTCTGCTGCAAGTTGGGCTGGGGTTGAACGAAAGACCGCTGGACGGATCCACCCGTCCGGCGGTCGGCTTATCCCTTGACGCTGCCCGCCATCAGGCCGCGCACAAAGAAGCGACCCGCAACGACATAGACAATCAGGGTGGGAAGGGCGGCAAGGATCGCGCCTGCGAAGTGGACGTTGTATTCCTTGACGCCGGTCGAAGAGTTCACAAGATTATTCAGCGCCACCGTCATCGGCATGCTGTCGAGGTCCGCAAACGACGCGCCAAACAGAAAGTCGTTCCAGATGTTGGTGAACTGCCAGATCACCGACACCACCGCGATTGGCCCTGAAACCGGCAGCATGATACGCCAGAAGATACGGAAAAACCCGGCCCCGTCGATCATTGCCGCGCGCACAAGTTCGGTCGGAAACGCGGCATAGTAATTACGGAAATATAGCGTGGTGAAGCCCAGTCCATACACTACATGCACCAGAACCAGCCCCGGCGTTGATCCTGCCAGACCCATCAGGCCAAGCATCCGGGCCATCGGGATAAGGACGATCTGAAACGGGATGAAGCAGGCAAACAGCATCAGACCAAAGATGATCGTATCGCCGCGAAACCGCCATTTCGTCAGCACATAGCCATTCAGCGCGCCCAGAACGGTCGAGATAGCCACCGCAGGCACAACCATCAGCACCGAATTCAGGAAATAGGGCTTCAACCCGGTCGGCTCTACCCCGATCTGCGCCGTTGACCAGGCACTTGCCCAGGGTGCGAGGGTCCAGTTCTGCGGCAGCGCCATCATGTTGCCACCGGTGATTTCCGATAGCGGCTTCAGCGAATTGGAGAGCATCACGAACAACGGCAGCAGGTAAAACAGCGCGAACAGCAGCAAGACAAGGTAGATGAACACGCGGCTGACCCGCCCCGTGCGCACAGCAGTATCCTGTGTCACGGCGCTCATAGCGGTTTCTCCTTCAGTTCGGCATAAAGGTAAGGGATCATGATCGACGCGATGGTCATCAGCATGATGACCGCACTGGCCGCGCCAATGCCCATCGAATTGCGGGTGAAGGTGTAGGAATACATGAAGGTCGCCGGCAATTCCGTCGCCCGCCCCGGCCCGCCGCCGGTCAGTGCGATGACCAGATCGTAGGATTTGATCGCAAGGGGGCTCAGGATCACGAACGCTGACAGAAACGCCGGTCGCAGCAGCGGAATCACGATGCGGCGGTACAACTGCCAGTTCGACGCGCCGTCGATCTGTGCCGCCTTGAGGATTTCATTGTCGATGCCGCGCAATCCGGCCAGAAACATCGCCATCACAAATCCGCTGGTCTGCCAGACGGCGGCGATGACGACGGTATAGATCGCCATGTCACTGTCCTTGATCCAGTTAAAGCTGAACGACGTCCAGCCCCACAGGTGCATGGTATGTTCAAGTCCGATGCCGGGATCGAGGATCCACTTCCACGCCGTGCCGGTCACGATGAATGACAGCGCCATGGGATAGAGGAAAATTGGCCGCAGCAGCCCTTCACCCCGGATCTTCTGGTCAAGGAAGATGGCAAGGGTCAGCCCGATGATCGTGCAGATGACGATGTAGAGCGTCGCAAAGATCGCAAGATTGGTGATCGCGGTGATCCAATGCGACAGAGCCCACAGTTTGACGTAATTCTGCATCCCGATCAGGTTGGTCGAGGGCAGCATCTTGCTGTCGGTGAATGACAAAAACACCGAATAGAGGATAAAGCCGTAAACAAAGATCACCATCGCAGCGATCGAGGGTGAAAGCACCAGCTTAGGAATAAGGTCTTGTAAACGCGTGCGGAAATCCGACGTGCTGGTCATGGCGCCCCCCTCTGCACGCATCGCGCGAGGTAAAATGATCAAAGACGATTGTGTGGCGCAGGCGGCGTTCCGCCGCCTGCGCCCGGCGCGTTACTTCGCGGCCTCAACAGCCGTCACCAGCTCTGCTGCGGCTGTCGCTGCGTCGTATTCGCCGTTGAACTGCGCTGTCACCACGTCATAGATCGCGTTCTTCACAGCCGCGCGGTTTGCGTGGCCATGCGCCATTGACCCGAGCAACGAACCACTGGTCGCAGCGGCGGCAAGCTCTGCCATGCCCTTCTTTCCACAATCGTCGAAGGCGTCATTCGGCACGTCGGTACGCGCCGGCACCGACCCTTTGACGACGTTGAACGCCGACTGGAACGCGGGCGACATGATCGCCTTGGCCATTTCGGCTTGTGCGGCCTTGGCGCCATCTGCCGAAACCGCGAACATCGCGAACTGGTCAGAGTTGAAGGTCACCGAACCTGCCGTGCCTGGAACGCGGAAGCACAGGAAATCGGTTCCCGGCACTTTGCCCGCGTTCACGAACTCGCCCTTGGCCCAGTCACCCATGATCTGGAAGGCCGCCTCGCCGTTGATCACCATGGCCGAGGCGAGGTTCCAGTCGCGCCCCGAGAAGTTGTCATCGGCAAAACTGCGCAGCGTTGACATGCGGTTGAACGCTTCAACCATCTGCGCGCCGCCCAGTGCGGCCGGGTCCAGATCGACGAAGGCGGCTTTGTAGAACTCAGGCCCGCCGACCGACAGCACCACGCCATCGAACATGGTCGCCTCTTGCCAGGGCTGCCCACCATGCGCCAAGGCGACCTTGCCGCTGTCCTTGACCTTTTGCATGGCCGCGACGAATTCATCCCAGGTGGTGGGTTCGGCAATGGCCAACTCATCCAGAATGGCCTTGTTGGCCCAGACCCAGTTGGTGGAATGCACGTTCACCGGGGCTGCAATCCACTTGCCGTCGAACTTCGAGAAACCTTGCAGCGCCACCGGCACAACGGCATCCCAGCCTTCCGCAGCGGCGACCGCGTTCAGATCGGCCAGCGCACCCTCGGCTGCCCAGTCCTGAATATCGAAGCCAAGCATTTGCACGGCTGTTGGCGGGTTGCCGGCGGTCACGCGCGCCCGAACGGCGGTCATTGCGGCCTCGCCGCCGCCACCGGCCACAGGCATATCGGCCCAGCCGATGGATTTGCCCGCGAGATCGTCCTTCAGAACACCAAGGGCTGCTGCCTCGCCGCCGCTGGTCCACCAGTGCAGCACTTCGACATCCTCGGCGCGCACCATGCTGGTGGTCATCACCAGCATCGCCGCCACCGTCATCGCCTTGCCTACATATCCACGCATTTGGTATCCTCCCATTAACTGCGTTCCGTCTGTTTGCCGCTGGTGTCAGCGGGTCTTGACCCAAGGTGTCCGGCTGCGCCCGACGCGCATGACCACGGATTTCACCTCAAGGAATTCCTCCAGCCCGTAAGGCCCGATTTCGCGCCCCAGACCGCTTTGCTTGACGCCGCCAAACGTTACCTCCGGGAAGCCGTCCATCCAGGTATTGGTCCAGACCGTGCCGGCCTGTGCGGCGCGTGCGAAGGTCAGGCAGGTGTGGATGTTCTCGCTCCACACCGCCGCCGACAGGCCGTAAGACGCGTTGTTTGTCAGGGCTATGGCTTGTTCCATGGTGCGGAAGGTCAGCACAGAAAGAACCGGTCCGAACACTTCGTCCTGCGCTATCGGCATGTTCTCGGTCACGTTGGTGACGATGGTGGGCGCATAGAACTGCCCCGGCAGACCCGGCACCGCCAACGTGGCCCCGCCAAGCGCAATCGTTGCCCCGCCCTTGATGGCGTCCTGCACATAGCCGTCGATCCTGGCCTGATGCGACGGGCTGATTATGGCCCCGACCTGCGTATCCCGATGCAGCGGATCACCAAAGGCGACCTTGCGCGACAGCGCCACAACACGCGCCACCAGCGCGTCGGCCACATCTTCATGCACGATGATCCGGCTGCCGGAATTGCAGCATTCACCCGCGTTGAAATAGACGCCAAACGTCACGGCATCGGCCGCACTTTCCAGATCGGCGTCAGGAAATATCACCTGTGGGTTCTTGCCCCCCAGTTCCAGCGCCACCTTCTTCAGCGTTCCTGACGCCGCCGCTGCAATCGCCCGCCCCACGTCGGTTGAGCCGGTAAAGGTGACCATGTCCACATCCGCATGGGCAGCCATCACCGCGCCCACCGGCTGACCATAGCCCAGCACGATATTCACCACGCCCGACGGAATCCCCGCCTCTTGCAACAACTCTCCCAGCATCACGGTGCTGGACGGGGTCATTTCTGACGGTTTGACCACGCAGGTGCAGCCTGCTGCCAAGGCGAACGGCAGCTTTTGCGACACGATCCAGAACGGAAAGTTCCACGGCGTGATGATCGACACCACACCGATTGGCTGTTTCAGCACCACGCCAAGCATATCTGGCCCAAGCGTGTTGTGACTGTCGCCATGCAGCGTACGCGCCAGCGACGCCGCATAGCGCCACAGATCGGCAGCACCGGACACTTCGCCGCGCGCCTGTGTGATTGGCTTGCCGGATTCCAGCGTCTCCAGCCGCGCAATGCGATCGGTGTTCGCCTCGATCAGATCGGCGACCCTCAGAAGGACCGTGGCACGGGCTTTGCCTGACTGCCCGCTCCATACGCCCTTGTCGAATGCGGCGCGCGCGGCGGCAATCGCGGCCAGCGTTTCCACCTCGCTGCCACGCGCCGACTGGCTGACCACAATGCCGTGCGACGGCGAGGTGCGATCAAACGTGCGCCCGTCCGCACTGCCCTGCCAGACGCCACCAATCAGGTGGCGGCCCTGAAATGGCGTATCGGCCAACGGGACATCGGATGCAGGAATGATGGTATAGGCGGTCATGTCAGGTTCCTGGAAATTGTGGTTTTCGCTTGGCGCGAAAGGCCGCCACCCCCTCGGCGCGGTCGGCGCTGGCCGCGATCATGCCGCTGCCCAAGGCCTCAATCATCGCCGCGCGATCTTCACCCACGGCTGCATGGATCATCGCCTTGGTCACTTCGGCCGCGCTGCGCGATTGGCCAAGCATATCATCCGCGATGGCGAAAGCCGCCGCGCGGGCATCGTCTGCCACCTCGGCCACAAACCCCAGCGCCAGCGCCCGTTCGGCGGAAATCCGGCGTCCAAACAACGCCATTTCCTTCAGGACCGCCTCCGGCAGCAGCCGCGCCAGACGCTGTGTGCCAGACCAGCCCGGAACAATACCAACACCCGCCTCGGGCAGTCCAACGGTCGCGCGGGGCGCCATCACGCGGATGTCGCAAGCCGCGGCAAGCTCAAGCCCGCCGCCAAACGCATGGCCCGTCAGCACGGCGATGGTTGGTTTGCCCAGCCGCGCCAACCGGTCGAAAATGCGGTGACCGTCACGCACCCAGTGGCGGGCGAAATCGGTGGGCGAAAGATCACCCCACGCGTTGATATCGGCACCCGTGCAAAAGGCCCGCTCGCCGGTGGATGTCACCATGACACAGGCCACTTCGGGGCGGTGTTCGATCAAATCGCAGTGCATCTCCAGCTGGCGCAGCATATCGGTCGTGAAAGCGTTCAGCTTTGCCGGGTTATCAAGGCAAAGCTCGGCCAATGGCCCGCGCAGGTGCAAATGGACGTTGCTCATGGCGCCCACCCCATCGGTGCGGTTTGCAGCAGGGCCAGCGGCATCGTCACCGCGTTCTCTGCCACCGTTACCCGGCCCCCGGACGCCGCGACAACATCGCGGGCCGGATCAATGCCCGGCATGATCTCCACCGCCTGCAACCCCGTGTCGGTCGCCCGCATCACGCAGCGTTCGGTGACATAAAGCACATCCTGCCCCTGCGCCCGCGCGCGGTTTCCCGAAAATGTAACGTGTTCAACGGCCTGCACCATCTTGGTGAACTTGCCGGGTTTCGTGACCTGCAGGCCGTGGTCGGTCAGGGAAATTTCCGCACCTGCCTCGAACCAACCGGAAAAGACGATCTTTTTCGCATGCGCCGTGATGTCGACAAACCCCCCGCAACCAGCTGTAAGATATGGCTTTTTACCAAGCTTTGAGACATTGACGTTGCCTTCGACATCAACCTCAAGGAACGACAGGAACGACATGTCGAACCCGCCGCCCTGAAAATAGGTGAACTGCTGCGGCGAGGGCATGAAGGCATCCGCGTTCGATGCACAGCCAAAGGCAAAGCCGGTCAGCGGCATGCCCCCCACGGCACCTTGTTCAATGGCCCAGGTCACGGCCTGACTGTGACCCTCTTCCAGCAGCACGCGCGGCACCAGGGCGCTGATCCCGAACCCAAGGTTCGCCGTCATGCCACGGCGCAGTTCCATCGCCGCACGCCGGGCGATGATCTTTTCGATGCTGTGTTCTGCATGCCGAAAACTGTCCCAGGGCCGCATCACCTCGCCGGAAATCGCAGGGTCATAGAGGGTTTCAGTCGTCTGTTTCTGATCCGGGTCCACCACGATCAGGTCCACCAGATGCCCCGGTACACGCACGTCATGCGGGCGCAATGACCCTGCCGCCGTCACCCGTTTCACCTGTGCAATCACCAACCCGCCATGGTTGCGAACGGCAATCGCCTGTTCCAGCCCGCCCAGATAGGCACCCTCATGTTCATAGGTCAGATTGCCGCGCTCATCCGCGGTCGTGGCGCGCAGGATGCAGACGTCCGGCACGATGTTCGGGAAATGCAGCCAGGTCTCGCCGCCCAACTGCACCCGCGCCACGATAGGGCGGCCGACGGCGCGGGCGTTCATAGCGCAGCCTTCGCGGACGGGGTCCACGAACGTCTCCAGCCCCACCTTCGTCAAGACGCCGGGCCGGCGCGCGGCCACATCCCGGTGCATGTCAAACAGGATGCCCGACGGCACGTTATACGCGGCGATCCGGTCATCGACGATCATCTGCCAGATCGCGGGCATCGGCAGGTTCGACGGACCTGAGGGGTAAGAGCCTGCGATGACCGTCGCAAGAAGCCCGTCCTGCGCCAGATGGTCGATTCCTTTGACGCCATACATGTCGCCTGCCGCAATCGGGCTGAGGATGGTCAGATCGCGGGGGTGGCCTTCGGCCGAAAACCGCTCGCCAATGGCGCGCAGCACAAGGTCCGGGCAACCTAGAGCCGATGACGACGACACCGTCACGACTGCCCGGTCGGCAATGCGCGCGGCGGCATCAGCAGGAGCAACAACCTTGCCCATCACGCACCACCATAGTTGACAGTCGTGCGCTGTCCGGTGCGCGCAGCGTCACGCACGGCCAGCGCCACGGCCAATGATTTCACGCCGTCCGGTCCGCTGGCGGCGGGCTGGCCCTGCCCGGCAATGGCGGCCTCAAACGCGCGCACGCCCGTGGTGTAAAGATCGTGGTCGGAAAACGGCACGGCCTGCCGCCCCGCTGCGGTAGCCAGTTCAATCGCGCCAACGGGCTTTTGCGTCATCACCCCGTGGGCAAAGATCGACCCCTCGGTGCCATGCACCTCAAGCCCGGAGCCCGCGAAACGGTGGGTAAAGCTTTCATGCGCCATAACCATGGCACCCGATTGCAGGCGCCAGACCGACATGACCGAATCCTCGACACCGTCACCCATGCCGGACACGCCAGCCTGCGCGACCACATCGACCGGGTCTTCGCCGGTCAGAAAACGCACGGTATCAGCGTCGTG
>JANNWS010000005.1:0-11766 GCA_031408575.1 Rhodobacterales bacterium | reverse complement strand
ATCGCGCAGGACATAGCCGCCCGCCGCCTCGTAGGCTTCGATCCCCACGAACCGCACCCGCTTGTCAGAGGCGCGCACCGTGGTCTCCGTCAGCATCCGCCGGATCTGATACGGCTCCTTCGACCAGGAATCCTTGATTGCCGCCCAGACCTGCTCCTGACGCGCAGGATCGCCGGAAATCGTGAAGGCCATGAGCTGCTCAAGCGTCATGCCATCCTCGCCATAGATCTCAAGCAGCGCAGGCGAAACCGTGACGAGGCGCAGGCGCTGCTTCACGACCTTGACGTCGACAAAGAAGGCTGCCGCGATGGCTTCCTCGGTCATGCCCTTCTCGCGCATTGCCTGGAAAGCGCGGTATTGATCGAGGGGATGCAGTGGCGCGCGCTCGATGTTCTCGGCAAGCGAGATCTCGTCGATCAGCACGCCATCATCGGCTTGGCTGACGACGCAAGGCACTGGAGCCGCTTTGGCGAGGCGCTTCTGTTTGACGAGGAGTTCCAGCGCCCGGAAGCGGCGTCCGCCTGCGGGAACCTCGAACATACCGGTCTCAATCCCGTCCTCGCCAATGACGGGACGGACGTGCAAGCCCTGGATCAGGCCGCGGCGACCGATGGACTCGGCCAGTTCCTCGACCGAGACACCGGCCTTGATGCGCCGGACGTTGGACTGGCTCAGCACCAGTTGGTTGAAGGGAATGTCCCGCGACGACGCGAGGGTGATCTTTTGAACGGCAGTGGCCATCGGACTTGCTCCGCGACGGGCGGTCGAGACCTTCTCTCAACCTCCAACCCGTCACAAACCTCCATCCCTCCTCTCGCTCTGCCCTTCATCGCCCCGATCCCTGCCTGATCCGGCAGGGGCGAATGCGGTTTCTGGCGTTCCTGTCCTCGGAGCCAGTCGATCCGGATAGCGCCGGAAACGCGCGGTGGTGATGCGCAGAAGGCGCCGGATCGCAATACGCTCAGTCATCCGGCACCTCCGCCGTGTCGAAACAACCGCAGGCCTCGCGCAATTCATCGCGGGTCAACCTGCGCACTCGCTGGATCAATGCTGCCCGCAGCATCTCGGCGGTCACATCGGTGGCATCCTTTCGGTTTGACACCACCTCGAAGGCAAAATCAAAGGCATGGCTGAACATCAGATATCTCCCCTCGCCCGAAGGCTGGTCTCCCGCCCAGCCCCGACGATGATGTGGTCGTGCAGGGTCAATCCAAGCACGTCGCAGGCGCTGTGAACCTCTTTCGTCATCCGGATGTCGGAGTCCGAGGGTTCGGGATCCCCAGAGGGATGATTGTGAACGAGGATGAGTGCGGAGGCATTGAGTGCCAGTGCGCGCTTCAGAACCTCGCGGGGGTAGACTGGGACGTGGTCGACGGTTCCGACAGACAACCGCTCGTCCGAGATCAGTCGGTTCTTTCGGTCGAGGTAAAGCACGTGGAAACGCTCAACCTCGCCGCGCACCGAAAGGGCACAATAATCCATGACCGCTTGCCAACTGCCAAGGACGGGGTTTCGGTTCAGGTAGCGCCCGAGAATCTCGCGTGCCTCCAGGATCACGGTCTGCTCTTGCTCATTCAGCATCGGCGATCCCCTGATCGATTGCGGCACAGGCCGGGTCCTCGCCCTCATCATCGTCCGTCACGACGAACTGGAACTCCTGAGTGATGAAGCCGTTCAGCCGATAGGCCAGCTCGATATGGTTCGCGACCGTAAGCCCGAGGGCCATGAAAGCGGCGTGAACCGCATTGTCCACTTTGTAGTCAAAGGTCTGCATGTCATCCTCGATATGAAAGGCCGCAATGCCCCCTCCCCAATAAAACGGTTGAGGTGGAGGGGAAGCTTCGCGGCGACGGAAGGTTTGGAAGCGCGGTCGGCCAGCCTCTGGCGTTGACCTGCGTTGGCAGCCCCGCACCGCATTTTGCGACGCGGAGCGGCATAGGGTGTTCGGGCGTTGATAGGGTCAGCCGACGCGGTCGAGGAGTTTCTTGGCCCGGCCTTCCATATCGAGCCGGGCATCCTGCTGGGTCTTGTCCCTTGCAAGTCGCGTGATGCCCTGCACGAAATCAAAGATGCTTTCGGGCGGGCGGCCCTCTTCCATCAGTACCTTTTCGATGATCTTGCCGGACTCGGCCTTCGAAAACCCGCGCTTGCGCAGAAAGGCTTCCCGCTCCTCGTCGTCATGCGCAACGATCTGCTGGCGCGCCGCCTTGATGCCATTCACGAAACCCATGGGCGAGGAATTGGCAAAACGTGTCAGCGCTGGGGCTGCTTCCTGGGCGAAGCGTGAGGCCGCATATTTGGAGTGCCTGATGGTGATTTCCTGGAAATCCTCGACGCCCCAAAGGTTGCGATTCTGACACACGGCGCGCAGATAAAAGCTGGCGATGCCGAGGGTTTTCGCCCCGACCTCAGAGTTCCAGCAATAAAATCCCCTGAAATAGAGATCGGGAGAGCCATCCGGCAGCCTGCCCGCCTCGATCGGGTTCCGATCATCGACCAGGAAGACAAAGACATCCCGGTCCGAGGCATAAAGCGTGGTCGTGTCGCGGCTGATCTCCACATCCGGGTTGTAGACCCCGGTCGACCAGTCGAGAACGCCCGGCACTTTCCAGCGCGTGTCGCCGGTGCCATTGCCCGCGATGCGCTGCACAGCCTCGACCAATTCGTGGTCGTGGATACGGCCATAGTCGGGGCCGGTGACCGCGCGCAGCTCGGTGCGGCCATCCTCAAGCTCGAAGGTCTTCACCTGCTCGGCGCGGTGCGAGGACAGGCCATATTGCAGGTTGATGCCCGCAAGCGGTGCGGGCAGTTGGCGCAGATAGGCTGCGGGCGCTCCGACGATGCTGGCAAGCTGGCCGAAAGCCCAATGGGTCGGGGCCACCGGAGCCTCCGATTTGGGCAGGATCAGTTGCAGCTTCTCCGCATTGTCCCGGCTCGCCTCGACATGGATCTTCGCCGTCTCGACGATGCGCGTCCGGCTGCGCTCGGACCGCGCCTTGACCGAAGACCAAAGGTCATCGAGCGAGAGAAACCGCTCGTCATCGGGCCGGTTGAACCATTCGGACGACACCCGCCCGTTCCGCTCCCCACGGGTGACATCCACCTTGTAGCCGCCGCGCGCCGACCGGGCGGGTTCCAGTATTTCCATGCTGTTCATGACAATGACTCCGCGACGGGGGCCGGAGGCCACTCCCCCAGCCCATCAACCCGTCACAGACGGAACAGCCCCACTCTGACTCTGATGTGGACCACCAAAGCGACAGTCAGACATCCGCCGAGAGCCGAGACCCTTCAAGGCAGCCCTTCCAACACAGCCTGCGTTTTGGCAATGTTCCGGATTACCCTCCCTGCCCCCGATACCGGATCAGCCCATGTGCAACCTCTACTCCCAGACCAAAAGCCAGGATGCGATGCGGCATGTGTTTGACGACATGACCGATGAAGATGAGGTCTATGAGGATCTGGTGGGCAACCTGCCACCGATGGCGGGCATCTTCCCCGATTATACCGCACCGATCATTCGGCATGGGGTGAACGGCGGCTGGCTACGCTCGGCCGCCCTGTGATCATCGACGCCAGTGAGGACCGTGCCGACGAGAGCAGGCGACCAGCCGGAGGTAGCGTCAGATCATCAGCCCATCATCCGCGTGAGCAAGCCAAGAAACGGTTCCCAAGCCGGGATTTCCATTGAGAGTCAGAAAGTTAGGAGGCAAGCGTCGCTCAGCGATGCGCATCAATCACTATGTTCATCTGGGTTGTATTTGATCGCGCCCAAGAACTTGCGGTCCAGCTCGGGCTCATCCCATTTCCCGGCGACCGTCATCCATTTCTCCGCCAGCTTCAGGAACTCGGGATCGTCGCAACCGATGTGGAACGTATAGAGCCGATTGACGATTTCGCGCATCAGGGCCCGCATCTGATCATCATCGATGTGTGAGGCTTCGGCCCAAGGGATTTTGCAGCCATCCGCATCTAGCACAAACACGTCGGAGTAATCACCGGTTTGGCTGGCCGGAACCACGCCCGCATGCAGCGCCTCGAGACCAGTATTGCGCACGCACATCATGGCCATGACCTTGGCCAGACTGGCAGCGATCCGCTCTTTGTCCTCGGGTTTCATCCGGCAAGGCTAGCAATCACCGCAGTCTGGAGCCACAAAATTCGAGCGCCAGCCTCTAACGCGCCACCTCTCGTTTTTGGGGGATTACCACCCTACCCTTCCTGATCAATCAGGCTAAGGGGCATTAAGCACCGACTCGATCTGACGACAGATCCCCATCAGATGATCGAAACTTTCTGCATCAGCCAGAAGCAGACCATCAGCGACCATCGCTTCATAGTCTGCCCGAAGCGCGTTCAGCGCATCTCCTTTGGGGACAAGGGAGATCTGACCCGCCACTGCCGCCGCATAATCGATCGGCACTTCGTGAACGTCTTTTGCCGCAAAGAACCACGATTTATGTTTGGCGACGGCTTCCGCAATATCACGACGGTCGATCGCGGATGTGGTGATCCCGGCTTCATGCAACCGCGCGAGATCATGCCAATGGCGAACAAAGCGATGGCCCTTCACTTGGTTCTGCAGACAGTAAACGTGGATGGCTGTCGCCTTCTCCCAAAAGGTACGCTCTGCCAGCATGACTCGAGGCCGCGCTGCCGGAAACGTCAGCATCGGCAAATGTGTGGCTGCATCACAGACGATGTCCCGCTCGACACTGGGTTCCCCTGTCGATCTGGCCCCGAACTCCAGCATAATCCGTGGCGCGACATAGCCAGTGCCTGTCACCAGAGGCTCATAGTGGATAAATAGCACATCACGATCAGCTTCTATGCGAGCGGCAAGACCCTCGGCGGCCAAGGCCTGGATGACATGCGGGGCCACAACTTCGGCAACCCAAATAGGCAAGCGTTCGCGGGCCAGTTTCGTGATTCGCCTTTGTTGGCTGGTCGTTGCGGGCAGAAGGTCGAAGCCGTCATCGGCTCCTTCAAACGCGGCCCCGATCATGTGCCGCACATCATAAGTCAGATCAACATCTTCGGAGAAGCGTTGGATCAACCGATAGGCTTTTGAAAGCGTGGTTCCGCCCTTGAATGTCAGATGCGGCCCAAAGGGAGAGACAAAAACAGTGTTCAATGCCCAAACGACCCAGACATCCTTTTCAAAGAGATGTATGGGCCGCCCGGTCGCATCGCTGGGGACGCTCAGGGCTTCCAAACGATCCTCGCGAGACAGCGTGAGAAACCTATCCAAGGGATCGCTCTGTGCTCAAATGCTTGGCCATCCACATAGGCACCTGCCCTGCCGCCTGTATGAGTGCCCGAAACTCTTCGGGCGGCAGGGTATGGCGAAGTTTCACAAGCGCATCACGGATTTCCAATGGGCCGAGCGCGCCAAGGGCACGAATGGCCTCTCCAGCGCCGCGCTTTGCAAGCGATAGCTCCCAAGTCTTTGCGTGCCTGAGCGTAACGACGCGTTGACCAAGGCGCATTTCCCGTGAGCGGCCCGAAGTCAGATAAACCTCTTGGGTAGGAACTTGCGTTGTCAGGCCCAGGCGGTTTGCTGCAACGGCACCGCTCGATACAATGGTCTCGCCAGTTTGTTCGCCAAGATGCTCCAGCACGGCTTTGGTCGAAGGAGCCCGCACACCAAACTTGCCTTTGACGGGAAGCACATACAGGCCACGGCCCGCTCGCAACAATCTGCCTCGCACTACCAGCCGGGACAGAGTCTGATCGACGGCGGCACGGCTGCCAAGATGCAGCAAGGCCTTCGCAGAAATCGACGCGCCTTCGGGCCTTTGCCGAGCCTCTTCCAGGATGCGTGCTGTCAGGCGTTCCATAGTGGTGCTCCAATCTGTCAGAAACATAGCGGCCTTTCTGACAGATTTCAAGATGGGTCTACTTGTAGCCTCTGAGCGTATCAGGCCTTGATATCGTGGGACGCCGCGTTTCCACTGCGATGATCTGGCATTGTGTTTGGGCGCTTTTCTGCTTCGATCATCCCAACCGAACATGAGCGTTTCCGGCCGGAAACAGGGAGTCATTTATGACCTATTTCTGGCCGGAAATATTCCGGGGCTCATACGACTTTCGATGGCACTGATCATTCGCGCTAAGCTGAATTCTTGCCGCCTTGCCCTATCACAAAGTGCGCGCAGGTAGGCTCCGGGTTTCTTTATCCGATCCCGCATCTCAATGATTGCAAGGATCGTTAGGGAGGCCTTCACCGCTCCCATGATCCTCATCGCACTGTCAAGAACGTCACGTGGGATACCCATCATTGGTGCTAACTGGCTTGAAAGACGTATAAGGTCAGCCCAAGTTTCTATGGCGAAGGTGGCAAATGAGAGTCCTTCCTTCAGTGCATCTTGGCATCGGCGGAAAGTTAAGCTCTCGTCGCACATGTTATTGTCTGCCTCGCCCTTTGATGCCGTTCGGGGCAATGTTCGAGACGCTTTCGTTTCATTTGCCGAGGCTAAATGTGTTTTTGAATTTGGCAAGTTGCATTCAGATTCTTCAGATTCTTTTTTTGAACTCTGTATGTGTCGGACACTTTGCCCGTCAGTGACGGACAAATGGTGCGTGGGTTTGACACCAATTTCCGCGGCTTCGATGTGGTCCAGCAGTCCTTCAAGGTGTTTCAAAGCAGTGCGAAGCGCAGAAAGTACGGGCTTTCTTCGCAGTAGGTTTCTGAGAAAACGTTCATCTTCATGCGAGAGGAGGCGCGGTTGATCTGTGACCTCAATTGTAAGGCGGTATAGACAGTCTCGGATTCGTGTTTGCAGGAATTGCGCGGCTGCAGCTTCCTCGCGGACTGTGGCAACAGAGTGCTCAATGTCGGGCAGGGCAGAGATGAGCGGCGCAAGATCCATGCCGTATGCCACAATGATTCGACCATTGTGGTCTCGACAGGCAAAGCGTTTTTTGCTTGGGCTTAGTTTTCGCCTGATGAAGCCCAGCTTTTCAAGTCGAGCCATGTGTCGGCGAAGTGTCCGTTCTTCCATCCCGCCGCAACGCGCTGCAAGCGTCAGATTGGATGGAAAGACGATCTTGTTTTCGCTGCCAGAGTGGAAGTCGCCCTTTGGCAAGAAAGTCAGCAACGCCCGAACGACCAAGATGTCGTCCACCGAGAGGTGCAACGCTTCACGAGCTTCAGTAAGCAGGTCAAGCAGGTTCCAGCGGCCATCGTCGGCTGGTGCTGAGATCTGGTTTTGGATATGCGAAGGCTGTGACATCCGGGTATCCGGATGCCGAGAAGGAAGTGTTGAGATGTGCTGCATGTGTAATCACGCGGATCCGTTTCCGGCCGGAAACAGGGCAGGGGGCTTCCAAGCTCACCAAATCCCGCAAAAAAACACGGAGAAAATGGCAAAAAAGGTCAATCACCCAAAGGGTGTTGTTGACTTTCCAGAGGCCACAGGTGATTCTGAGAGTGCGAAAAACAGAGATCTTCGGATCTGTGGGCTCTCCGGGACACTGTCCTGGGGGGCCTTTTCTTTTTGGGTCCGGTTCGTGCCTCCTTGTTGCTCGTTGCTACGTTTTCAGGACTCTGACGTCCCCGCCGCGAGAAAAGCCATCAGGGCTTTCTCGGGATTCTCTCTAATCCACCGATGAAGATCGGGCTGATCTTTTGCAGTGATGCTAATTGTAACGCCTGCTCTGCCGCGACTGATGGTCCCAATCAATGCTGCACCGACGCGCACTTCGATTATGTCAGAGATCGATGGGGCAGGGGCCTCAGATACGGACTTCATCACAGCGAAGAATCGCTGATCCGATGTCATCTCGTCGCCAAGGGTAAGGCGTTCGATGCTGAACGGTGGTTTCAATGCCGCAAACTTTTTCGCAAGCCCGATCCAGCGGTCACGACCTATTCCGGGTGCCGCGCCGATCAGCTCAATCACGCCAACAGGCAGCGCGCCATCGGTCACCGCCCGCATCTGAGAAAGACCGGCTTTGTCTATGTTCAGCGCTTCTCGGATAAGTTTGTTATCATATCCTGCCGCTCCAAGGTTCTTGGCAAACATGGCCCTTTCGATGAAGGTGAGGTCGCGTCGCACGGAGTTTTCCTGGCCCTGAATACGTACCAGAGCCTGATCATCCAAAGTTTCGGACAGGATCAACGCCTTGACTGTCCTGCCCCCACCGATTGCACGAACCGCGCGGATGCGGCGGCGGCCATAGACAACGATATAGCGCCCGGAACGCACCGGGTTTGGGCGCACCAGAACCGGAACGCGCTGCCCGAATGAGCGAATGCTTTCAACTAGGTCCGCGATGTCCTCATCGCCGCGCCCCATACGGTCGGCAATGCCATCTTGATCGATGTGGTCCGGGTTAATGTCCTGCACCGACGCCGCAAATGTTGCTTCAAGTGAGCGACGCATCGCGGAAATCGCAGGCGGCTTCTGTTCTGATTGCAGTGGCGTTGCCGAAGGTATGCTTGGCTCGTCACTGATTGGCTCAGCAGAAAGCAGGTTTTTTCTAGCCATCTACCTTTCTCCCCCAGGCGGTCTGAAGCAGACCTTCGATCTCTTTGGCAACCCCATTGATGGATTCAACCGCGCGGTCATAGGTCTGCCTAGTGAAATCCGATCGGTCCACTTCAAACAAAGTTTGTTGCGTTAAGCCGGCGTCGGACACAGCACTCGATTTCAGGAATGTGTTCGTCATAACTTCCGTGCCAAACATCGTGCGCAGAAAGGCCGCCATTTGGGTTTGCGGGCCGTCGTGCGGTTCAAACCGAGTGATCAGAAAGCGCAGGAAGTCGTAATCCAGATCGGCGCCGAATTTTCCCATCGTGCTAAGCAGCGAAGCGGCCAGTTGCAGGAATTGCGCCATCGAGGCGACATCCAGCATCGAAGGGACGACGGTGATAATAAGGCCCGTTGCGGCGACTAAGGCAGAAAGCGTGATGAAGCCAAGCTGAGGAGGGCAGTCGATAACTACAACGTCATATCTGTCTTCGACATCTCGAATCGCAAGCGACAGCCGTTGGTAAAACGGAGGTTGAACGTTCCGGCTGAGCGCCATGGACGTCTCCGTCTCAAACTCTGAAAGGATCAGACCAGCCGGGGCGAGGTCCAGATTGTGGAAGTAGGTTTTGCGGACGACTTGAGAGAATGGAACCGGGTCATCGTAGCGCAAGGCGTCATAGACAGTCCCTTCCTCTGTAAACTCGATCTCTGGCCGGAACCCGAACATGGTGGTCAAAGAAGCCTGAGGGTCCATGTCAATCGCGAGTACGCGGTAACCATCGAGGGCCAGCTTCTGCGCAAGATGTATTGACGTCGTAGTCTTGCCAGCACCGCCTTTGAAATTGGCAACGGCGATTACCTGCAGCCTATCCCCTTCACGGCGTCCTGGAACGAGATATCTGAATTTGCGCGAGTCTTCGGCGATGACTTTCCGGGCCATGTCGATCTGATCAGCACGGTAGAAGCGACGGCTACGGCTATCGGTTTCCACCTCATGCGTCCAAGCGAGTTTGTCGTTAAAGAACTGCTTCCGCAAATGCTCGCCGGACACACCGATAAGGTCGGCTGTTTCGGCAGCGCTAAATTTGCGAAGTTCTTTGCGCGAATCCGGCAGAAACGCCTTGCGCATGTTAGCGTCAAGCGACCTGCTAAGCCGCGACGCCATGTTCTGAATGCGTTCATCGATTCGGAGTTTTTCCGACATACTGCCCTCTCTATCGGACCCTCTTGCAGGGGTCTCGCTTGTGAACGCAAAGCAGCCTGAATGTCCCGCTAAGCGTTCATAGAGAAGTTTTGTCACCAATCTCGCGATTCATCAAGTCTTTTCTGTTCAAGATGTTGGTTTGGTTCGGCCAGTTCGCACCGGATGTAGAGTACCGAGTTCAAGTGAAGCATTCAACGTGTGCCTCAAGCTACTGTGCCTGAGCAATGAATCCCAGCTTGCGCCGTATGCACGATGCTTGCGCGCGCAAATTTTGTGGATGCCGCTCGGAACGGTTGTGGACGTTTGGATGTGGTTGTCGCGACAAAAAAGCACATAAGATGGTAAGGTTTACGAGTTAAAGCAGCCCCCGAGTCTTCGCTCTTTCCAGCAACATCCTTACCGACGACGGCTGCCACTTGGTGCGGCCCCGTGGGGTGCGTTCCCGCATCGCCGCGAGCCGGTCGCAGATGGCTTGCAGCGTCATATCCGGAGCAGCGCCCGCGATACCGGCGACAATGGCTAGGAGCCGGTCGTCGGCATCCGACCGCTTCGCACGGTCCAGCAGGCGGTGCTCAAGCAGCCCGTCGCGGACATAGCGTTTCACGGCGCGCGTCAAGCGTTCCACCGTCCAATCCGGCCTGCCACGCGGCAATTGGCCGTTGATGACACGAACGAGATCCTCCCAAGGCATATCCGGGCGGAGGCGGCGAACCTGCGGCACCCATTCTTCGGCCGTCGCATTCAACTGGATGAAATACGTCTCATCCCGCGCTGCGGCGACTTTGCGCAAGGCAGCCGGATCGCGTGCCCGCAGGCCGGGATTGCCGCCGATCCGCCCTTGGGCCTTGGCCGAACGCAGGCCTGCAACTGTCCGTTCCCGAATCAACGCTCGTTCAAGCTCCGCAGCTGCACCGAGTACCTGAAGCGTGAACTTGCCTTGTGGACTGGTGGTGTCGATCGGGTCGCGCAAAGAGCGGAAATGCGCGCCTTTGGCCTCCAGCAACTCAATTACCTCAAGCAAATGGCTCAACGACCGTGCCAGCCGATCAATCCTTACGACCAGCAGCACATCACCTGTGCTGATGCGGTCCAGCACACGGGCCAGGATCGGGCGGGAGCGGCTGGCTCCGGACGCTTGTTCTTCGTGGATGTCGCGACAACCTGCTGCACGCAGCTCGTCTGCTTGGGGCAGGGGCGTTTGATCCTCGGTCGAAACGCGCGCATAGCCGATCAGCGCCATCAAAACCACCCGCTTGCAATTTAGGTAGACGCTATTAAACGACCTTTTCGGTGTTTGTTCAGTCCCCCAACAAGTTTGTCGCCGGGTTCTCGGTGATCTCGACATCGGCATAGTAGCGCTGTGCCTGAATCGCGGACCGATGCAGTGACAGCTTCATCGCCGCCGCCAAAGGCGCGCCGTCCAAGGCCGCTTGGGTCAGAAACCCCGCGCGCAGGCCATGGGGGGTGGCGTAATCCTCTGGCAGGCCCGCCAGCCGCAATCTGTGGCGCAAGATCACCCGGATCGCATCGGGGGCCAGCTTGCGGGGCAGGGCGCGGTCGGCTTGGCTAATGGGCCGAAACAGCGGGCCTTGGGCAATTCCAGCCGCCTCGATCCATCCAATCACCGCCCGCGCCGCCCTACCCTTCAATGGCAGACGGGGGGCACTGGTTTTGCTGGTGGTTTTTGTTTCCAGCAGACGCAGCCAGATCAGGCCTTTGGTGGCATAGTCCTCAGTACCAATATCGTCGCGGTAAAGCTGTGTAATCTCTGACCGCCGCCGCCCACCCGACCCAAAGCCCAGCATCAAGATCGCCCTGTCGCGCAGGCCGCGCAGGCTGTCATCGCAACTGGCCAGCAGCGTCTCCAGCACATCGCGGGTGATCGGGCGCGGTGATTTTGGTACTATTGGCCGCCCCGCTGCCTTGCGCCCTTTGGCACGGGCCTGTTTCAGCAAGGGGGCATCGAAAGGTGAGGCAAGGTTTTTCATCCGGTGAAACGCCCGCCAACTTGCGATGCGGCGGTCCAGCGTCGCCGGGGCAGGGCAGGTAAGGCTGCGGCGCAGGCCAAGGATGATCAGCTCCTCC
>JANNWS010000004.1:0-10000 GCA_031408575.1 Rhodobacterales bacterium | reverse complement strand
TAACTGGAACCTCATTTCGCGCACAATCGTTCCGGTTGTTACCCAAAGCGGATTTCTTGCCAATGGTGACGACCAGTTTGGCTTTGGCAACACCACTCAAAGTTTCTTCTTTTCGCCCAAGAAACCGACCAAGGGCGGATTGGTCTGGGGCGTTGGCCCAGTTCTCAGCATCCCGACCGCGACCGATGGCATTGCCAACAACCAGTGGGGCGCGGGCGTGACGGGTGTTGCGCTGAAACAATCCAAGGGCTGGACTGTCGGCATCCTTGCCAATCAGGTCTGGTCGGTCAGCGGCGAAGACAAGTTCGGATCCTATTCCGTCGCCTTCGTGCAGCCCTTTGTCGGCTACACCACACCCAAAGCAACGTCTTTTTCGCTTAATATCGAATCAACCTACAACTGGGATACCGAAGACTGGTCGGTTCCGATCAACTTTACCGTGGGGCAGATCATCAAGATCGACAAGCGCCCGGTGCAACTTACCGGTGGTGTCCGCTACTGGGCCGAATCGCCTGACGGCGGCCCGGACGACTGGGGCGTCCGGCTGGCTGTGACCTATCTTTTTCCCAAGGGATAACAGATCGCAGCGCTGCCGATCGTGCGAGCAGCGGTTGCCCATTGCGCGTGACCTGCCATAAGTTCGTGCCATGATCCTGCACTTCCTCAATGCGCGCCTCATCGACCCCGAAGACCTTACCGATGCGGTGGGGTCGCTTACCATGTCCAACGGCATCATCACGGCCCGCGACGCCCAAGCCCCCGCCAACGCCACCCTAATCGACTGCGCGGGCCTGTGCCTTGCGCCCGGCATCGTCGATCTGGGCGTCAAGGTCGGCGAACCGGGTGAGAGGCATCGCGAATCGTTCCGCTCCGCCGGGCTTGCGGCGGCGGCGGGCGGGGTGACCACGATCATCGCACGGCCCGATACCAACCCCGCCATCGACACGCCGGAAACGCTGGAATTCGTCACCCGCCGCGCGGCCGACGAATCGCTCGTCCGCATCCGCCACATGGCCGCCCTGACCAAGGGCCGTCTGGGGCGCGAGATGACAGAGATCGGGTTTCTGCGCGATGCCGGTGCCATCGCCTTTACCGATGCGGATCACGTCACCACTGACAGCAAGGTGATGGCGCGCGCGCTGACCTATGCCCGCAGTCTGGGCGCGCTGGTGATCGGCCATCCGCAGGATCCCGGCCTCAGCCACGGGGCCGCCGTCACCTCGGGCAAGTTCGCCAGTCTGCGCGGCCTGCCCGGCGTCCACCCGCTGGCTGAACGCATGGGCTTTGACCGCGACATGGGCCTGATCGAAATGATCGGTGCGCGCTATCACGCCGATCAGATCACCAGCGCGCGCACGTTGCCCGCCCTTGCCCGCGCCAAGGACAGCGGGCTTGACGTGACCGCCGGTGTCTCGATCCATCACCTGACGCTGAACGATCTGGATGTCGGCGACTACCGGACGTTCTTCAAGCTGACCCCGCCGCTGCGATCCGAGGATGACCGGCTTGCGGTGGTCGAGGCGGTGTCCTCTGGCCTGATCGACATCATTTGTTCCATGCACACCCCGCAGGACGAAGAATCCAAGCGACTGCCCTTTGAAGAGGCAGCGGCGGGTGCGGTGGCACTGGAAACCTTTCTTCCCGCTGCGATGCGGCTTTACCACGCGGGGGTGCTGACCTTGCCGCAGTTGTTCCGGGCAATGGCGCTGAACCCGGCCAATCGGCTTGGGCTGCCGCAGGGCCGCCTTGCCATCGGCAGCCCTGCCGATCTTGTGCTGTTCAACCCCGACGCACCGTTCCTGCTGGACCGTTTCACGCTGCGCTCGAAATCGAAGAACACGCCGTTTGACGGCCAGCGGATGGAGGGTAAGGTGCTTTCAACCTGGGTTGGCGGCGTCAAGGTTTTTGGGGCAGAGGGCTGAGATGCCGGATTTCACCAGCGCACCGTTTTCTCTCATCCTTGTTGCAGTGCTGGGCTATCTGCTCGGCTCCATCCCCTTCGGTGTCGTCATCACCCGCATTCTGGGGCTGGGCGACCTGCGCGCCATCGGGTCCGGCAATATCGGTGCAACCAACGTGCTGCGGACCGGCAACAAGGGTGCTGCCGCCGCGACCCTGATGCTCGATGCGGCCAAGGGCGCGGTGGCGGTGCTTTGCGCCCGTGCCTTGGTTGGTGAGGATGCAGCCCAGGTTGCCGGGCTTGCCGCCTTCCTCGGGCATCTCTACCCGGTTTGGCTGAATTTCAAGGGCGGCAAGGGGGTTGCCACGTTTCTGGGAACGCTGCTTGCCTTGGCCTGGCCCGCGGGCCTTGCCGCGTGCGCCACCTGGGCGGCTGTGGCGGCACTTGGCCGCATCTCGTCGCTGGCAGCACTGGCTGCTGCGGCCCTTGCGCCGCTTTGGCTGATCCTTCTGGGGCGTGGACAGATGCTGGCGCTCGTAGTTGTCCTGGCGGCCCTTGTGATCCTGCGGCACCGCGCGAACATCACCCGCCTGCGCGGGGGAACCGAACCGAAAATCGGGGCAAACAAAACCTGATCCCAACGAAAAAAGGACCATCCCATGCGCCTGCTTCCCGTCGCCCTTGCGGCCAGCCTGCTGCCCACACTGGCATTTGCCGATGTCGACACGATCCTTGCCGAAGCAGCCAAGCTTTGCTCTGAGCAAGACAACGGTGTGTTTGCGTCCGAAGGTGCCGTGCGCGAGATTGACCTGACCGGCGACGCCAAGCCAGATACGCTGGTGGATGAGGGACTTTTTACCTGCACCACGGCGGCCAGTCTTTATGGCGGATCGGGCGGCAGCATGATCCATATTCTGGCGAATGACACGCAAAGCAGCCATCTTGTTCAGGGATATGAAACCACCACATGGGCCGGCAGCCTGATCGTGCTTCTGGCAATGCACGGCTCCAACTGCAACGCGACCGGGGTGCTGCCGTGTTTCGAGGCGCTGACCTGGGGCGAGAACAGCTTTCTCAGCGTCCGCCCGGAAACCCCGTAAACGACCCGCCCGGAGCGGCCAGCATCAGCTGCGGGGTACCATGCGGAATCCGTCGGGCCCAAAAGCTGTGCAGTCGGCAGAAACATGGTCAGCCGCGCAGATACACCGGCTTCAGTTCATCGGCGCCCCGCCATCGGCCTTGCGGCGGACCACAAAGGCCGAGAGTTCGTCACTGATTGCCGGGTCCAGCGCAGGCTGTTCGTAGTCGGCCAGCACCTGCTTCCAGATCGTGTTGGCGCGTTCGCGTGCTTGCACACCGCCCCGGTCCAGCCAGGTGGTGTGATTGTCCCAGTTCGACAGCAATGGCGTGTAGAACGCTGTCTCATAGCGGCTCATCGTGTGATCCGCGCCAAAGAAATGGCCACCCGGACCAACTTCGCGGATTGCATCTACGGCAAGGCTTGCCTCATCCACCACGATGGGCGTGAAATAGGCCTGCATCAGTTGCAGCATTTCGGCATCGACGATCAGCTTTTCGCAACTGGCGGTCAGCCCGCCATGCATCCAGCCTGCCGCATGCTCGATCAGATGCGCGCCGCCCATCATCGACCCCCACAACGACATCTGCGATTCGTAAGCGGCCTGTGCATCCACCTCGTTGGCGGCAGTCACGTTCGACGACCGGAACGGCACTTCGATCAGGCGCGCAAGCTGCCCCGAGGCCTGCGCGGCCTTAGTGTATTCGGGCGTGCCAAAGGCGGGCGCGCCCGACCGCATGTCGACGTTCGACGTGAAGCCACCATACATCACCGGCACGCCGGGCCTGACGATCTGGGTCAGCACGATGCCTGCCATCGCCTCGGCGTGCTGCATCACCAGCGCCCCGGCCAGCGTGACCGGACTCATCGCACCGGCAAGGGTGAAGGGCGTGATGACCAGCACCTGACCATATTCGGCCATCGTGATCAGCCCCTCGGCCATCGGGATATCAAGCTGCAACGGCGAGTTGGTGTTGATGATGCCCAGCAGGGCGGGTCGGTCGGACAACCCCTCGGGCGTGGTCCCCAGCATGATAGCTGCCATCTCGATGCCGTCCATCGTGCGCCGATGGCCCAGCGTTTCGGTCTGCCAGTTCTTGTCCAGCAGCGTGATCTGCGCCTGAAAACAATCCAGATATCGGGTGTTGGCGGGCAGATCCATCGGCTCGAACGGGGTCCCGCCACCCTGATGGATGACGTTGAGGCTCTGGATGACCTTCAGATAGTCGCACATTTCGGCAAAACTGCCGCTGCGGCGGCCCTTGTCATTATCCATCACATAGGCAGGACCACCGACCGAGGCGAAAACGCAGTCATTGCCACCAAAGCGCAAGGTACGGGCGGGATTGCGGGCCTCCAGCGTAAAACAGGCAGGAACGGTGGCCAGCCGCGCCATCACCATCTCCGGGTCCAGACGGACACAGTCACCCGTCACCTGTGCGCCCGCCTGCGCGAACAGCGCGCGGGCGCGGGGTTCCAGAATGTTCATCCCGATTTCGGCCAGCACCCGCAAAGCGGCGTTGTGAATGGCCGCAATGTTGTCGGCACTCAGCACTTCGACGGGCGCATAGGGGCGGGGCGTCTGCGCGAAGGGCGACTGATGCAGCGCGCCCATGCTGCGCGGCGCGCGGGCGGTGCGACGGCGGGGGTCGGTCATGGGGTGCCTTTCAACGGCGGGCGCTCGCGCATCAGGGGGCGATCAGAGTCTGATTGTCCAAAGCCGCGCGCAAAGCGATGCGCCGAATAGACTGCATCGGCGATGGACGACGGTTGCAGGCAATCCCCGACCCGCGCCACCGAAAATCTGCGCGGCTCGGCCACCAGTTCAGCATACAGCTGGTCGTCGGGCAACCGTCCGGTCACCATCACAAGCGTGCCGCAGGCCCGCGTGCTGGTGCGCCCGGTATGGGCGCAGCGCAGGTGAACCTCGCCATCATGCTGCGCTGTCACGATCTGCGACAGCACAAGGTTGACCCCTGCCTGCATCAACCGCGTCTGCACAAATCCCTGCTCGTCAGTCATCGCAGTCCAGCTTGATGCGGTGGCCTGGGGTGTGACCAGCGTGACATTGTGCCCGGCCAGACGCAGCTTTTCGGCCAATGCACCGCCCATGAAATAATGCTCATCATCATAGATCACCACGGGACCGGGGGTCGGGATGCCGCCAAAGACATCGTCCGGCGTAAGGGCCGCCTGAAACACCGCCGGGTCCATGTGAACCACGCCGACGCCATCACGCCGCCACGTCGATCCGGTGGCCAGCACTACATGATTCATTCCAAGATCGGCAACATCCGCCGCCGTCATATCGCTGGCGGGAAAAACCGCGACATTGGGCAGCTTGCCGATCATATGCGTCCGCCAGTCGCGCACCCGGACCCAGGTTGAAAGCCCCGGCAGGGTGCATTCGCGCAGGATGCGGCCGCCAAGCTGCGTGCTGCGTTCGGCCAGCGTTACGTCAAGCCCGCGGCGGCCCAGGCTTAGCGCCGCCTCGAGCCCTGCCGGCCCCGCACCAACGACAAGCACCGTCTCCCGTCTGGGGTGGATTGCGATGCGTTCCGGGTGCCAGCCCCGCCGCCATTCTTCGGCAATCGTGGGGTTCTGGGTGCAGCGCAGGTGGACGGCTTCGTTGTTAGCCGCACGGCAGATATTGCAGCCGATGCATTCTCGGATCTCGTCCGCGCGGCCCTCGCGGATTTTCAGCGGCAGGAACGGATCGGCAATCGAAGGGCGCGCGGCTCCGATGAAATCCTGCACACCGCGCCTGATCTGGCCGACCATCGTTTCGGGCGAGGTGAAGCGGCCCACCGAAACAACGGGTTTCGTCGTCAGGCTTTTCACGAAGGCTACATAGGGTTCCTGAAATCCTTCGGGGCTGAACCGGGCTGATTTGCTGTCGTTGCCCAAGGCACCTGCGACATTCACATCCCAAAGATCGGGCAGTTCGGCCAGCATCGCCACCACATCGCGTCCTTCGCCCTCAGACGTGATACCGCGCGGCCCGTGCAGTTCATCGACCGCCAGCCGCAGGGCGACGGCACAGGTGCCGCCGACCGCATCCTTGGTATCCTCGATCATCTCGCGCAGCAGGCGAACCCGGTTTTCCAGACTGCCGCCATAGGCATCGCTGCGGTCGTTCGAGCGGCGCGACAGAAACTGGAATGGCAGATAGTCATGTCCCGCATAGACATACACAATGTCAAAGCCGGCCTGTTTTGCACGCCGCGCGGCGTCCCGCTGCCAGCCACGAAACGCTCTGATATCGCTCAGGTCCATCGCCCGCGCTGTGGTGGGCAGATGAAACGCCGCAGGCTGCACCGACGGCGCGATACCCGGCAGCCGCGTCATCCGGTTCGACGCATGCGCGCCGCCATGCCAAAGCTCGATCCCCGCAAGGCTGCCGTGGGCATGGATGGCGTCGGCGGTCTGCGCCAGTGCCGGGATGTCATGGTCATCCCAAAGCGTCAGAAACCCGAACGGGCTATCATCCGATGTCGGATGGATCGAGCAATATTCGGTACAGACCACGCCCCAGCCGCCTTCGGCCTTGATACCGCGCAGCGCCGCCCCGGCTTGCGGTCGTTGCCAGCCAAGGCCGGTCGCATGCGGGGTCTGGTAAAACCGGTTGGGCGCGGTGACGGGGCCGATGCGGACGTGCTCGAACAGGATGGCATGGCTCGGGTCCATCGACGCCTCGTTGTTGAATGAATGTATAGTAGGCACGACGGCAATCACGTCAAGCAGGCTAAAATTCCTGTTGCCAAAACTTTACACCTTGTTGCATGGTCGTTCAACAGAAGGAACGAGGGATGCCGACTGTCCAGACTGATTTCCCGCACGTTGTGCAGTGCATTGAAAATCTGTTCATCCCGTTGCCGGACGGCACGCGGCTGGCGGCAAAGATGTGGCTGCCTGATACCGCGCTGTCCGGGGCAGCGCCCGTTCCGGCGGTTCTGGAATACATCCCCTACCGCAAACGCGACGGAACCCGCACCCGCGATCAGGGGCTGCACCTGTATCTGGCCGGGCATGGCTATGCCTGTGTGCGGCTGGACATCCGCGGATCAGGCGACAGCGACGGCCTGATCACCGGCGAATACACCCTGCAGGAACAGCTTGACGGCTGTGCCGCAATCGAATGGCTGGCGCGCCAGCCATGGTGTGACGGTCAGGTTGCGATGATCGGCATTTCCTGGGGCGGCTTCAACGGGTTGCAGATTGCCGCCCGCCAGCCCGCGGCGCTGAAGACCATCATCACAGTCGGCTCTACCGATGATCGCTATGCGACCGATATTCACTGGGTGGGCGGATGCCTGTCGAAAGACAACTTCGACTGGTCTGCCACGATGTTCGCCAGCAACGATCTGCCGCCCGATCCGGCGATTGTGGGCGCAGGCTGGCGCGACATGTGGCTGGAACGGATCGCAGCCAACCGGCCCTGGATTCTGGAATGGTTGGCCCATCAGCGCCGCGATGATTACTGGAAACACGGGTCCGTCTGCGAAGACTTCTCGGCCATCACGATTCCGGTCTATGCGGTCAGCGGCTGGGCTGACAACTATTCGGAAAGCGTGCCGCGCCTGCTTGCGGGACTTGGCGGACCACGGCTGGGGCTGGTCGGGCCGTGGGCGCATTCCTATCCCCATGACGTGGCAGTGGAACCAGCGATCGGCTGGCTGCAAGAGGCAGTGCGCTGGTTCGATCATTGGCTGAAGGGCATCGACCCCGGCATGATGGACCAGCCGATGTATCGGGTCTGGATGCAGGATCACGTCCCGCCCGCCACCTGCTACAGCGAACGGCCCGGTCGCTGGGTGGCTGAGGAGGTGTGGCCATCGCCCCGCATCCGGCCACAAATGCTGTGCCTGAACCCCGGGGGAGCGCTTGGCGCGGCACACGGGCAGGGGCAGGGGCAGATCTGCTCGCCGCTTTGGGTGGGCCTCGGCGCGGGTGAGGTCGGGCGCTATGGCAACGATGCCGATTGGCCGGGCGATCAGCGCGAGGACGATGGCGGTTCGCTGGTGTTCACGACCGAACCGCTGCCCGAAACATTGGAAATTCTGGGTGCGGCACAACTATACCTGCGGTTCTCCAGCGACAAGGCACAGGCGCTGGTTGCCGTGCGGCTGAATGATGTGGCCCCGGACGGCCGATCCACCCGCGTGACGGTCGGCCTGCTGAACCTGACGCATCGGGACAGCCATGAATTTCCAACCGCGCTGGTTCCCGGCGTGGCTTATGACGCAACCGTCGATCTTGATGACATCGCCCATGCCTTTCCGGCCGGGCATCGGATATCCGTCTCGATCTCGACTACCTATTGGCCGATCGCCTGGCCCTCACCCGAGCTTGCCACGGTAAGTGTGCAACTGGGGGCCAGCCGGCTGGAGCTTCCGGTGCGCCCGGCGCGGATCGAAGATGCCCAGCTTCCGCCATTTGGCCCCCCGGTTCGCGCACCACAGACCCCGTACGTCAACCATCCGGTCAACGACCCGCCGCAGCGCCGGGTGACCCGCGATCTGCTGTCGGGCCGGATGGTGGTAGATTTTCCGCGCTGGACCTATTCCAAGACCATGCCCGATATCGCCCAGACCCAGTCGTCGGTCGGCCTTGTGCGCTACGAGATTTCCGATGGCGACCCCACATCGGCCGCGATGACCACGGATTTCCACGTCGAGATGGCCTTTGCGGAAACCACGATCCGCCACCACAGCACCGGGCGGCTGTCCTGCACCACCACCCATTTCCGCGTGCAGCAAACCCTTGCCGTTCACGAAGGCGACACCCTGATCTTCCAGCGCGCCTGGGACGAGGAGATACCGCGTGACATGGTCTGACCCCCCAAGGCAACGCCGATGCTGAGATATGCCATCAAGCGTGTCGCCCTGGCTGTGGTGATCCTGCTGGTGGTCATGCTGGCAATGTACGGCATGGTGTTTCTGGTGCCGGGCGATCCGGCAAGCGTCGCCCTTGGTCCCCGTGCCTCGCCCGAACTGAAGGCGCTGCTGACCGAACGCATGGGGCTGGATCAGCCCGTGCTGGTGCAGGTGGGCCGGTTCTTTTCCAATGCCCTGCGCGGTGATCTGGGGATTGATGTCTGGTCGAAACGGCCGGTGCTGGACCAGATCGCCGAGGCGTTTCCCCATACGCTGATCCTTGGGCTGGTGGCATTGGGTTGGGCGCTGACGCTGGGTATCGCACTCGGCTGTCTGGCGGTGGTCTATCGTGGCACGCTGATCGACCGGATGCTTGGCATTCTGTCAGTCAGTTTCATTTCGGTGCCGTCATTTGTGGTGGCGATCTATCTTCTGCTGATCTTTGCGGTCTGGCTGAAATGGCTTCCCGCCATCGGCGCGGGGCAGGCAGGCGATATCGGATCACAGGTTCGCGCGCTGATCCTGCCGTCGTTCGCGGTGGGCATCGGCTGGGTCGGGTATCTCGCGCGGATGGTGCGTGCCTCGATGCTGGAGGTGATGGGGGCCAATCACATCCGCACCGCGCGCGCCTTTGGCCTGTCCGAACGCCGGGTGGTGTTCCGCTATGCGCTGCGGATCGCCATCGTTCCGACAATCTCGGTCATCGCGGTGGGGTTGGGCAGCATCCTGTCCAGTGCGGTATTCGTGGAGACGGTGTTTTCGCGCCCCGGCATCGGCACGCTGATCACCGGGGCGGTGTTCAAGCGCAACTATCCGGTCGTCATGGGAACGGTGCTGGTCACGACGGCGTTTTATCTGCTGGTCATCACCCTTGCCGATTTGCTGATAGCACGGCTCGACCCACGGGTGCGCGATGCGCTTTCGCGGTAAACCGCGCGCGCTGGACGCGCTGCTGCGCGACCCGATGGGGATGATGGGGCTGTTTCTGGTATTGGTCTTTGTGGCGATGGCGGCGGCGGCCCCCCTGCTGGCACCCTATGACCCGGTGGCGCTGAATGTGCGCGACAAGCTGCAACCACCCAGTCTGGCGCATTGGCTTGGCACCGATCAGTTGGGCCGTGATACCCTGTCGCGGATCATCTATGG
>JANNWS010000003.1:0-18392 GCA_031408575.1 Rhodobacterales bacterium | reverse complement strand
CGAGCGAAGCTTGCGATCGCTGTATTGCTGCTCTGACAGCGTGCGTGGTCGTGGCGCTCCCGTGACGAACCTGTCCCATAGTGCTTCCTTCCATTCCTGCGAAAAGATCGCACCATCAAACCGTGGGATCAAACACCTAGGCGGCAGCGACGAGACGCGGCGGTTCTCGCGATACCGGGCGAGGTGATTGTAGACCTGCCGGGTCGAAAGGCGCAGTTCCGTCGCTGCCCGGCTGACAGCCTCCCGCATCGGCAAGTCGCCGTCGAGAATCCGGTCAAGTTCGCGAGCGATCCGAACCGCCTTCGACCAGGCCTCCTCTGGAGCGCGGCAAGCTGCCCGCTCCAGGGGCCGATCTTTGCTGAGCGCTGTCATGTCACCGTGCCCTTCGAACCCTATTGAAGTCCGAAATGAAATTGAAATCGCAAAGCAGAAACCCGCGCCGCTTCCAGCCCTACCATCAAGAAAACATGTGAAAACCATGCAGTGAAATCGTGAAGGAAAAGCGACAGTGGTTCCTGCCCGGTCCGATCGAAGAGGAGCCGGACTATCTGTCGCCCGGGCCAAAGGCAGAGCCGAGTGAAACCGCGGTCTTCGATGATTGGCGACGCGCTGAGGCAGGGATCGCCGCCCGTCTCGCCAGGTTGGCCGGCCGGATCGGCGCGTTGGACGACCGGCTGAAGCGCGGCCCGGAAGGCTGGCAGCACAGGCTCGCGCTGATCGAGGCGGCGGACCTCAGCTGGTTCGTGGGCGACCGGATCGGGCCGGACCGGCTGGCGCTCTGGATCTCCTTGCGCCTGTCCGGCGTGCAGAACGACACGGCAGCGCTGGCGCGGGTGGGCCGGGCGGTGCGCCGACTGATAGGCGGGCCGGGACCGGAGGTGGACCTGTCCGCCTTCCTGGACCGCCGTGATCCCGAGAACCGGGACGGTGAGGCCGAGCCCTTCGTGGATCGCGCGGGCGGCTGGCTGGACCTGATGGCAAAAGCCGCCGATCTTCACCCCATCACCTGCGCTTGCACGGGCTTTCACCTCTGGAGCCTCGCGGGCCTTGGGCAGCAAGGCGACCGGATGGAAGCGGCGGTCACCGCCGCACGCATCGCGACAAGCGAGGGCAAGGGTGCCGTCTTCGCACCGCTGGCCATGGGTGGGGCAGGAGGGCTGCGCGCCGGTGGGGCGCCTGTCGATCGGTTAGCACGCTGGCTCGATGGGATGGAGACTGCCTGCCTCGCCGCGATGCGGCACCTCGATGACATCGAAGCTTGGGGAAAGTGGGCAGAAACTCAGATGGCCCCCCTCTCAGGCAAGACGCCACCAGCCTTGCGCGCAGTGCTCAACGAATGGCCGCTTGTGTCGGCATCCATGGCCGAGTCGCTGACCGGTGCCAGCCGCGCGGCCATCCAGCGCAACCTCGCCTGGATGGAAGCGCGGAGCCTGATCCACGAGGTGATGGGTCAGGAGCGGTTCCGCGTCTGGCGCGTCACTATTTGAAGAATGGCAGCGCGAGGTGTTTTCTCTCCAAATGGCATCTTGGTCACGTTGCCATAATCGGGCATGCAATATTAATTTCGGCGTCTTCGATTTCCGTTTCGGGATCAATCAATCGGTAGTGTTTGCTGAAATGCAGCGCCACACGCCGGGCATCCTGACGGAAACTGTGGTGGATCACGAAACTGATATGCCCGGATTTCAGCAATTCGGTGTTGGTGCGGTCAAGGTCATGCGCCGCAAACACATCGATCGCGCGGCCCGCCTCGGCGAAGGCCCCAAGGATCGCGCGATTCGCCCCGCCAATGGAATAGACCGACCGGATGTCGGGATGATCCCGAAGCGCCTGCCGGATCAGGACGCCGGTGGGCCTATCCACGCCAAAGCTTTCGGAAACCGTGACTGTCGCCATCTGCGGTGCGCTTTTGGTCAGGTAATCGACAAAGCCCGTCCGCCGCGCCCCTTCGCCCTCAAACGTCTGGCTGGACATCGTCATCAGCACGCATGACGGCTGTGTCTGCGCCATGCGCGACAAAAGATAGGCGGCGGTTGCCCCGGCGCGGCTGTTCTGCATCCCGACATAGGCCAGCCGCAACGGCTGTGCCACATCGGTCACATAGGTGATGACCGGGATTTTCCGCGCGGCCAACTGGGCCAGGCAGGCCTCGACTTCGGCCGTTGCGGGCACTTTCAGCACGATGCCTTGGGTGCCGCGCCGCGCAATCGCCCGCAACAGCGCCACCAGCGCGCGGTCCTCCAGCACTTCGGCCAGATGAAAGCGGGCACGAAAGGTTGCGGGCCGCATCAGGGGCAGTTCCGCCTCGAACGCCGCGCGGACAGCCGAGGAAAACCGGTCTGGTGCCTGTATCACGATATCCAGTGTCACCTTTATGCTGTGCAACTGGCTGGCGTCATACTGGCGGGCAAGCTCTGATTGTGCGGTGCGGACCCGGTCGGCGGTACTGTCGCGCACGTTTTCGCGGCCATGCAGAACACGGTCCACCGTCGCAAGACTAAGCCCCGCCTGATGTGCAATTTCCTTATGGGTGAATGTCGGGGCCATGCCGCAGTTGAGGGGTTTTTGAGGGGTTTTGCAACTATTGCTTGGGGCGCGGCTCTGCCACTGATCGGGGATGCAGGAGGAGATGCAGATGGATTTCAAGACCCCCAAACCGCAGCGCGCCCCGGTCTGGCTCGATGCCAACAGCGGCAACTTCGATGAGTTCCGGGCGATTGTCGGCCAGACCGCAGATCCCGCTGATACTCCGTTTGCGGCCGAAGTGATCCGCAATATCCCGATCTACAAGGGCGCGGACGTGGATGAGGCGGCCGTGAACCCGACGGCCCGTCAGGCGCTGATGGAGGAATGGTCCTATGTCATTGCCCAGGGGGCCGGGATCATCGTGATCCGTCAGGGATTGGCGGACCATGCGGTGATCGACCGGGCGAGCGAGATTTTCACCCGGATCATCGCCGACGAAAAACGTGCGGCCAAAGGTGGTGGTGACCATTTCGCCAAGCCGGGTGCGAACGATCGGATCTGGAATTCACTGGAAAAGCATTGCCTTGCCGACCCTGCCAACTTTGCCGCCTATTTCAGCGCGCATGGCATCGCCCTTGCATCCGAGGCCTGGCTGGGCCCGGCCTATCAGATGACGGCGCAGGTCAACCGGGTGAACCCCGGCGGTGCGGCGCAGACCGCGCACCGGGATTACCACCTGGGCTTCATGACCGCAGACCAGATTGTGCGCTACCCTGCGCATATTCATGCCGTCTCGCCCACGCTGACGTTGCAGGGTGCTGTCGCGCATTGCGACATGCCGCTCGAAACCGGGCCGACTATGCTGTTGCCGTTTTCCCAGCTGTTCCTTGCAGGATACCTCGCAATCGCGCGGCCGGAGTTTCAGGCCCATTTTTCTGCCCATCATGTGCAACTGGCGCTGAAAAAGGGCGATCTGATGTTCTTCAATCCTGCGGTGATGCATGGGGCGGGCACCAATTCCACGATGGACCGGTTCCGTCTTGCCAACCTGCTGCAGGTGTCGTCGGCCTTGGGTCGGGCGATGGAAACCGTGGACCGCGCCCGCATGATCCGCGCGCTTTATCCGGTGTTGCAGGATGGGGCCGGGATGAACATGGCGAATGTGATCGCGGCGACTGCAGAGGGCTATCCCTTCCCCACCAATCTGGACAGTAACCCGCCCAAAGGCGGCATGGCGCCAAAATCGCAGGCAGACTATCTGCGCGACGCGCTGGCGCAGGGGCAAAGTGAGGTGGATTTCTTTGCTGTCCTGGATGCGCTTCATCAAAAGAACGAGGCGTAGGGTCGCTGACGGGGACCATGGCACGGATGGTCCCCGTCAGGCGCAACAGGCTAACTGACCGTGATCGGCCTGCCCGTTGCAAAGGATTCTGCCGCTGCATCCGCCAGGATCTGGGCGGCGAGCCCGTCGCGAATGCCCGGCGTCATCGGTGTGCCAGCCGCAACGCAGAGCGCGAACAGCGCCACCTCGGCGCGGTAGGCATCCTGATAGCGGTCAAGGAAAAAGTGCTGCGTCGGGGAGGAGCGAAAGCCTGTGCCATTGGCAAGCTCAACCGTATTTTCCCGCACATTGCCTGCCTGCAGCATCCCCGCAGACCCATGCACCTCGATCCGTTGATCATAGCCATAGGTAGCGCGGCGTGAGTTGCTGATCTGGCAGATCGCCCCGCTGGCGGTGGTCAGCGTGACGGCAGCGGTGTCGACATCGCCCGCCGCCGCGATGGCGGGGTCAATCAGCGCTGAGCCGACGGCAAAGACCTGAACCGAGTCCTCGCCCAGTAAGAACCGGGCCATGTCGAAATCATGGATCATCATGTCGCGGAAAATCCCGCCGGACCGTTCAATATAGCTGATGGGCGGCGGGGAAGGGTCACGGGAGGTGATGCTGACCAGTTCAATCTGACCAATCTCACCCGCCCGCAGTCGCGCCTGAAGGTCGGCAAAATTCGGATCGAAGCGGCGGTTGAAGGCGGTCATGAAGGGCACGCCCGCCGTTTCGACCACCTTGATGCAGTCGCGGATACGGTCGGCAGACAGGTCCACCGGCTTTTCGCAGAAGATCGCCTTGCCGGCGCTGGCTGCGGAATGGATCAGGTCGTAGTGGCTGTCGGTGGGGGTGGCGATGATCACCGCATCAACCGACGGGCTGTCGATCAGCGCTTGGGCCTCCATCACCTGCGCCCCCGTGCGGGCGGCCAGCGTTGCCGCGGCCTCCGGCACGGCATCGGCCACGGCGACGACGCGCACGCCGTCCAGCCGGGTGATTGTCAGGGCATGCACTTGCCCGATCCGCCCGCAGCCCAGAATTCCGATGTTCAGCATGTCAGCCTCGTTTCAGGGTGTTCAGCACGCGCCGGGCCGCCGCGACAACCGGATCGTGGGTTTCTGTCAGGATGGAAATCCGGTCAAACCGCGCCGCATCGCGGTCCACTGCCGTCCGCAATGCCGCGCCGAAGGCCATGCGCAGTTCGGTGCCGATGTTGAATTTGCAGATGTTGGACCCAAGCGCCAGCGCGCGGCGTTGCGCCATTGGCACGCCTGAACCGCCATGGATCACCAGGGGCACGCCGGTCAGCGCCTCGATTGCGCGGATGCGGGGTTCATCGAGACCGCCCTGATGGTCCTGTTGCAGATGCACATTGCCAACCGATATCGCCATGGCATCCACCCCGGTTTCGCGAGCGAATTGTGCGGCTTCCTGCGGGTCGGTGCCTGCTGATCCTTCGCCGCCGGAATAGCCGACAAAGCCGATTTCGCCCTCGCAGGACATGCCTGCCGCATGGGATATTTCTGCGATAGCGGCGGTCTCGTCGATGTTCTGGCGCAAGGGTTTGCGCGAGCCGTCAAACATTACCGAGGTAAAGCCGCAGTCCAGCGCCATGCGACAATCCGCAAGGGAATAGCCATGATCCAGATGCGCCACGACCGGGACCGACGCTTGTTCGGCCAGATGCCGGAACATCGCGCCCAGAATGGGCAGCGGGGTGTGGGCGCGGCAGGATGGACCGGCTTGCAAGATCACCGCCACACCTTCGGCTTCGGCGGCGGCGACATAGGCGCGCATATCCTCCCACCCCAGCGTGACCAGCCCGGCCACGGCATATCCCTGTTTCAGCGCGGGTTGCAGAACGTCCGACAGGGTTGCGAGGGTCATTTGAATTTCGCGATCATGTCCTTGATGCCCGGAATTGTCTCAAGCTGTGCCGCGTGGGTCGGCTGGAAATACTGCACCAGGGGGCGCTGGCTTTGCCCCGCCAGAATGGTGAAATAATACATCTCGTATCCCGGCAGAACCGCGCAGGGGTGATATCCCGCATCGAGGCAAATCGTAGACCCGTCCATGATGTGATATGCATCGCCGGGTTTGTTATCCTCGCGTTGCAGCATTTGCAGACCCGAGCCATAGTTGGGGCGAAAGCGGAAATTATAGGTCTCGTCGTGGCGCGTTTCCAGCGGCAGGCGGTCGGTGTCATGCTTGTGGCTGGGAAAGCCTGACCACCCTCCTTGGCCCACCGTGAACAACTCGCTGACCAGCAGGCGGCCAACGCGACCATGGTATTTGGTGCCAAGGATGTGCTTGATTTTGCGATGGGTCTTGGTGTCATCGCTGCCGTATTGCACAAGGTCGATGTCGGCGGCGCGCACGTCGAACGGGTCCAGCACCTTGTCATAGCGTGCGCCCGCGATGAAGGTTTCGGTGGTACCCGAAGTGCAAATCATGGTCACCCGCGCACCGACCGGCGCATAGACGCCTTCCGGTTCGCCATCCCACACATCCACCCCGCGATTGCCAACGGCGGCAAACCGCAGGCCTTCGATTTCGACATCCATCGTGCCGGTTGCAGGCACAATGCAGGTTTCATACCCCGGCACCTGATACTCAAACGCCTCACCCTTTTTCAGCTTGACGATGTTGAAATAGTTGAGCGGAACCAGCGTGTTGTCGATATCGACAATCGGTTTGTTGTGATTATCATGGGATGCGATGTGCATGGGGGCGCCCTTTCAAAGACTTTTGGTGCAGGTGTTCGCGGCAAGGAAATCTTCCAGCTCGCTTAAGGTCGGCATGGCGGGGGCGCAGCCCGGTCTGGCAACCACAATCGACGCGCAGGCCGACCCGCGCAGCACCGCGTCGGGGACGGGCCGCCCTTCGGCAAGGGCAGTCATCATGCCCGCCATGAAACTGTCGCCCGCCCCGGTGGGTTTGACCGCATCGGCGGGGAAAATCCCAGTCCTGATGTGCTGTCCGCCCGCAAAGGCGATGGACCCTTCGGGACCGCGTTTATACACCACAAGGCTGGCCCCCGATGTTTCCAGCGCGCGGGCGGTGTCCAGCCCCTTGGCGATGTCACCCGCCATGAAGCCGAATTCCTCGTCATTGCCGACGATGATTTCGGACAGCGCCCCGGCGCGCGACAGAACCTGTTGTGCGATGGCGGCGGAAGGCCAGCTATAGGGGCGGTAATCCACGTCGAACACGATGGGCAATCCAGCGGCGCGGGCCAGATCAAAGGCGCGAAACGCGGCACTGCGCGACGGTTCGGCGGCAAACACCGTGCCCGTGGTGATCAGCGCGCCATAGGCCGCATAATCCACCGCCTCCACATCTGCGACGGTCATCTGGAAATCGGCGGCGTTATTGCGGTAGATCACCGATTGATGATCTGCGATGCGGGTTTCATAGACGGCAAGCGAGGTGCGGAATTCCCCCTTGATCACGCGCACATGGCGGCGGTCGATGCCGTAGTGGTCAAGCTGATTCAGGCAATACCAGCCCACGGCATCGTCGGAAACGCAGGTCAGCAGCGCAGCCTCGCAGCCTAGCCGGGTCAACCCCGCCGCGATATTGGCCGAAGACCCGCCAATCGCCACCATCATCAGGTCGGCATCCTGGGTTCGGGTGTTGACCGGGGTCGGGGTCAGGTCCATCCCGACCCGGCCAATCACCAGAAAGCTTTTGCGCGAAAGCGTATCAAGTCCCATCACACGCCCTTTCGTTGCAGAGGACGCGAGGCTTCCCAATCGTGGTGGGCGCGGGTCACTTCCGGGTCGTCGGACACCTGCGGCGTGCCACATTCCCACCAGGTGTGGCCCTCTTTGGTCCAGCCGTCATAGGGATCGACCTGCATGCAGATCACTGTCGTTTTTGTGGCGGCCTTGGCGCGTTTGAAGGCCTCCGCCAGTTCCGCCGGGGTTGTGACGGTTTCTGCAATAGCACCTTGCGCCCTGGCATGGGCGGCAAAATCCACTGCGAAAGGCTCCGGTATCGTCGGGCAATCGGCCAGCAGGTTGTTGAAGCTCTGGTTGCCAGAGTTGTTCTGCAATTTGTTGATGACCGCAAAACCGCCGTTGTCCAGCACCAGGACGATCAGCTTTTTCTGGCTGAGGACGGACGAATAGATGTCCGAGTTCATCATCATGTAAGACCCGTCACCGATAAAGACGATGGTATCTTTGTCCGGTTCCTGTTCTGTTTGCGCAATCCGCGCGCCCCAGGCCCCGGCAATTTCATACCCCATGCAGGAAAAGCCGAACTCCACATCCACCGTGCCGGTTTCCAGCGTACGCCAGTTTGCGGTGACTTCGGCCGGAAGGCCCCCGGCGGCGGCGACCACCCGGTCGCGCGGGTGGCACAGCGCGTTTACCGCGCCGATGGCCATGGCATAGGAATTGGGCCGGTTGCCGGGGGCCACATTCTGCGCAACATAGGCATCCCATTGCGTGCGGTGGCCCTTGGCCGCGTCAACCCATGCCTGCGGCGCGATATAGTCCCCCAACTGATCCCCCAGCAGGCCAAGCGACAATTTGGCATCCCCCACCACCGGCAGCGACAGGTGTTTGCCCGCATCATGCCGCCCGGCGTTGACGGCGATGATGCGGGCGTCCTTGGCAAAGGCGGTCCATGATCCGGTAGTGAAATCCTGCATCCGGGTGCCAACGGCCAGGATCACATCCGCCTCGGCGGCAATCGCGTTGGCGGAATTGGAGCCTGTCACGCCAATGGGTCCGATATTCAGCGGATGGGTGGCCCGCAGGTTGGCACGGCCTGCGATGGTTTCCACCACCGGAATCTGATGCGCCTCGGCAAAGGCCGTCAGCTCTGCCACGGCGCGGGAGTATTGCACACCGCCACCGGCAATGATCATCGGCTTGCGCGCGGTTCTGAGCAGCGCGATGGCATCGGCGATTTCACCTGCGTCGGGCGTCTGGCGGCGGATGCGGTGAACCTGTTTCTTGAACCATTCCACCGGGTAGTCATAGGCCCAGCCCTGCACATCCTGCGGCAGACCCAGAAACGCGGGGCCGCAATCTGCGGGGTCCAGCATTGTGGCGATGGCATTTGGCAGGGATTGCAGGATCTGCGCAGGATGGGTGATCCGGTCCCAATAGCGCACCACGGGTTTGAACGCGTCATTGACCCCAAAGGTTGGGTCGCCGAAATTCTCCATCTGCTGCAAGACCGGGTCGGGCAGGCGGGTCACATAGGTATCGCCGCACAACAACAGCATCGGCAACCGGTTGGCATGGGCCAGTGCCGCGCTGGTCAGCAGATTGGCCGCCCCCGGACCAGCACTTGCCGTGCAGAACATGAACCGCTGGCGCAGCCATTGCTTGGCATAGCCCGCCGCTGCAAAGCCCATGCCCTGTTCGTTCTGGCCGCGATACAGCGGCAGAAGATCTTTAACCCCGTACAGCGCTTCGCCCAGACAGGTGACATTGCCATGACCGAATATGCCGAACCCCCCGCCACAAAGCGGCAATTCCTGACTGTCGATCACAATGAACTGGTTTGTCAGATAGCGGATGATGGCCTGTGCGGTGGTCAGGCGACTGGTGGCTTCGCTCATGTCCGAACGTCTCCCTTTGCGGCGTCTGCGGTGCGTTTCCCGCTTGAAATTGGTTGTGTCTTTCTATAAACGATTTGCAACCGGTTGCAAGTCAGAAGTGGGCAGGACGCAAGAATGTCAGAGATAGGGATTGGGATCCTTGGCGGCGGCTACATGGGCAAGGCGCATGCTGTGGCCATGCTGGCCGTCGGGGCGGTGTTCAACACCGCGCTGCGGCCGCGGCTGGAAATGGTCTGCGCCACATCCGGTGACCGCGCGGAGGCGTATCGCAAGGCCTACGGCTTTGCGCGCGCGACAGCGGATTGGCAGGCGCTGGTCAGCGATTCAAAGGTAGAGGCCATCATCATCGCCTCGCCGCAAGGCACGCACCGCGCGGCGGCCGAGGCTGCCTTTGCGCTTGGCAAGCCGGTGTTTTGCGAAAAGCCGCTGGGGGCATCCTTGGAGGACAGCCGCGCAATGGTGGCGGCGGCCGAGGCCAGCGGCTGCGTCAACATGGTGGGGTTCAACTATATCCGAACGCCGGCCAGCCAACATGTCCGCAGGCTGATCGCGTCGGGGGCCATCGGCGATGTGACGTGGTTTCGCGGAGAGCATACCGAGGATTTTCTGGCCAACCCGCAATCCCCCGCCACATGGCGCACCACCGGCATGGCCAACGGCACGATGGGCGATCTGGCTCCGCACATGATCAACGCGGCGCTGGCCCTGCTGGGGCCAATAGACAGCCTGATTGCCGAGGTGGAGACTGTGCACGCAACCCGCCCCGGTGGCACCGTCACCAATGACGACCACGCCCAGATGATGTGCCGGTTTGCTAACGGGGCCATGGGGCAGATGTATTTCAGCCGTATCTCCACGGGCCGTAAAATGGGCTATGCCTATGAAGTAACAGGCACCAAGGGTGCGATCCGCTTTGATCAGGAAGATCAGAACGCGCTCTGGCTTTATCTCGCCGACGGTCCCGAGGCCAATCGCGGTTTCACCAAAATCCTGACCGGTCCGGCGCATCCCGATTACTTGCCATTCTGTCAGGGGCCGGGGCATGGCACGGGCTATCAGGACCAGATCATCATTGAAGCGAAGGATTTCCTTGAGGCGATCCACACCGGCAAGTCGATCTGGCCGACCTTCCGCGATGGCATGCTGGTCAACCAAATTGTCGCCGCGGCGATTGCCTCATCCACCACCAAAACATGGGCTGACGTTGCCGCCTTCTGACGCCCAGAAAGGACCAGACATGACAATCCGTATCGGCAATGCGCCGTGTTCCTGGGGCATCGAATTCCCCAGCGATCCCTCCTATCCAAGCTGGCAAAACGTTCTCGATCAATGCGCGGGGGCCGGGTACAAGGGGATCGAGTTGGGCCCGATCGGCTTTATGCCCGAAGACCCGGCGATCCTTGCCCCGGCGCTGGCCGCGCGCGATCTGGCGATCATCGGCGGAGTGGTGTTCCGCCCGTTCCACGATGCGGCCAAGTGGGACGACGTGCTGGACGCCTCGCGCCGCACCTGCAAGGCGCTGGTCGCACATGGCGCGCAGCATCTGGTGCTGATCGACAGCATCTCGCCGCGCCGCGCGCCGACCGCTGGCCGCGCGTCGGAGGCGGAGCAGATGGACAAGGCCGAATGGACCGCCTTTCGCGACCGGATCGCCACTGTGGCCCGGATGGGCAGCGAAGACTACGGCCTGACCGTTGGCATCCATGCCCATGCGGCGGGCTTCATGGATTTCGAGCCTGAATTGGAACGCCTGCTGGCAGAGGTGGATGAAAGCATCCTGAAGATCTGCTTTGATACCGGCCACCACTCCTACGCCGGATATGATCCGATTGCCTTCATGGACCGGAACATGGCGCGGATTTCCTACATGCACTTCAAGGATATCGATCCAAAGGTGAAGGCCGATGTCGTGGCCAACCGGACCGATTTCTATAAGGCGTGCGGGCAGGGGATTTTCTGCAATCTGGGCAAGGGCGACGTCGACTTTCCCGCTGTCCGTCAGCGCTTGCTGGACGCGGGGTTTGCGGGCTGGTGCACGGTGGAGCAAGACTGCGACCCCTCGATGCCCGGCACGCCGCTGGACGATGCGCGAGCGAACCGCGAATACCTACAATCCATTGGTTTCTAAGGACATACTGATATGAAAAAGCTGAAATGGGGCATGATAGGCGGCGGTGAAGGCAGCCAGATCGGGCCGGCGCACCGGTTAGGGGCCTTGGCGGATGGGCATTTTGAGTTTGCTGCCGGCGCGCTGGATCACCGGCCCGATGCGGGGCGCGACTACGCCCTGCGCTTTGGCATCGCGGCGGATCGCGCTTATGGCGACTGGACGGAAATGTTGGCGGGCGAGCGGAACCGCGACGACCGGGTTGATCTGGTGACGGTTGCCACGCCCAACGCCACACATTTTGAAATCACCAAGGCCTTTCTTGAGGCGGGCTTCAACGTGCTGTGCGAAAAGCCGATGACCATGACCGTGGACGAAGGTGAAGAAATCGTGCGCGTGGTCACCGCCACCGGCAAGATCTGCGCGGTGAATTACTGCTATTCCGCCTATCCGATGGTGCGGCAAGCCCGCGCGATGGTGCGTGCCGGCGAGTTGGGCAAGATTCGATTGGTGGTGACAAACTTCAGCCACGGACACCATGGCGACGGTACCAATGCCGACAATCCGCGCGTGCGCTGGCGCTATGACCCGGCGATGGCGGGGGTTTCGGGGCAGTTTGCCGATTGCGGCATTCACGCGCTGCATATGGCAGGCTTTATCTGCGATGATACGGTGGAGCGGCTTTCTGCCGATTTTGCCTCCACAATTTCCAGCCGGGTGCTGGAGGATGACGCCATGGTGAACTTCCGCATGGCGGGGGGCACGGTGGGGCGGCTCTGGACTTCGTCGGTGGCGATCGGGCGGCAGCACGGGTTCGACATTCAGGTGTTTGGCGAAACCGGCGGGTTCCGCTGGGCGTCTGAACAACCCAACCAGCTGATCTATACGCCGGTCAACGGGCGCACGCAGATCATTGAAAAAGGCGAAGGCGGCCTGCATGCTGATGCTCAGCGCCTGTCGCGCGTATCCATCGCGCATCCCGAAGGATTTCCTCTGGCGGTCGCCAACATCTATTGCGATCTGGCAGATGCTATCCGGGGGCAGACTAGGGACGGCTTGCCGACGGCGGCCGACGGCCTGCGGTCAATGGCGGCGGTTCATGCGGCGGTGGCATCTGCCAAGGCTGACGGCGCATGGATCGATGCGCGCCCGCCGATGTTCCGCTGACCCGATCACCCTGTGCCCGCCGCGTTGAGCGGGCGCAGGGTGCCGCGTTCCACTATATTGCAGGCAAAGATCCGCGCCTCGGGCAGGCGCGCGGGATCGAGCAACATGGCCGACATCAGCTCAATCGAGGAATGAACGATTTCGGAAATCGGCTGGCGGATCGTCGTCAGGTTGACGCTGTTCCAGCCCGCGATTTCCATATCGTTCAGCCCGATGATGCCGATATCCCCCGGCACGGAAAGGTGCCGGTCTTGAATGGCGGACAAGGCGCCGATCGACAACACATCGTCACCGCAGAAATAGGCCTCGGCGTGACCCGCGTCCAGCAACGCCTGCATCTCGCGGCGGCCCGCATCAAAGGAATAGGCGCTGGCAAAAGATTGGCTGACGCTGATTTCGGGCCGGGTGGCCAGTTCCGACGTGAAGCCCTTCAGGCGATCCTGGGTTGAACTTGCGGCTTCCGGCCCCCCCATGAAGCCCACGCGCCGGTACCCCCGCGCGATCAGGCTGCGCGCTGCCAGCCGCCCCGCCTCGATGTTGTCGATCCCCACGACATGAACCTGCGGCGCGCTGGTCACGCGGCCAAACGCATGCACCACCGGCACACCGGCATCCCGAAACGCCTTGCCAAAGCCCGGCGGCAAGGTCGAAGATGCAACAACAACGCCGTCCACCGAATATTGCCTCAGCAGCCGGACCGAATTGGCGGGATCGGTTTCATGGGTCAGATTGACCAAAAGCGGGCGTAGCCCCTTCTCCTGCAAGGCGCGGGTGAACAGGTCGAACACCTCCAAAAAGATCGGATTGTGAAAGTTATTCGACACCAGTCCGATCAACTTCGTGCGCCCGGTCGTCAGGCTAGAGGCCAGCACATTTGGGCTATATCCAAGCTCTGCTGCCGCCTTTTCCACAAGTTTTCGCATCTTTGCCGAAACCGAGGCCCCGTCCGTGAACGTGCGCGACACTGCCGAGCGGGAAACTCCAGCGCGCTCGGCCACGTCTTTTAGTGTCGGAACCATTGCTCTCGATCCTCCTATCAACTTCCCTTCTATAGCGCAGGCTTGTGCGCAAGACATCTGCCAATTCCGACAGCACTCATGCAACCGGTTGCAAAATAAGTTCAACTGTGGTTATGTGGATTCGGAAGGTTGGAAGAGGACGGCTTTCCGGCACGGAATATGTCTAACAGGGAGAGAGCGATGACTTCACTTTTCAAGAAACTGGCAATGTCGACAGCGCTGCTGGCTGCTCCGATGCTGGCCGGAACGCAAGCCTTGGCCGAAGGCGAACGCTATGTCCTGGTCAGCCACGCGCCCGACAGTGACAGCTGGTGGAACACCGTCAAGAACGGCATCAAGCTGGCGGGCGACCAGATGGGTGTTACGGTCGAATACACCAACCCGCCATCGGGCGACATTGCGGATATGGCGCGTCTGATTGATCAGGCCGCCGCCTCGAAGCCCGATGGAATCATCACGACGCTGGCTGATTTCGATGTGTTGAAAGGGCCGATCAGGGCAGCTGTCGATCAGGGCATCGACGTGATCATCATGAACACGGGCACGCCAGACCAGGCCCGCGAAGTCGGCGCGCTGATGTATGTGGGCCAGCCCGAGTACGACGCGGGGCTTGCCGCGGGCGTCCGCGCTAAGGGTGATGGTGTTACCGCCTTTGTATGCGTCAACCACGCGATCCAGCAACCGACCGTTGGCGAACGCTGCCGGGGTTTTGCCGACGGGCTGGGTGTGGAACTGGGCGAGTCCATGCTCGACAGCGGCACAGACCCGGCCGAGATCAAGAACAAGGTCTTGGCCTATCTGTCGGCGCACCCTGAAACGAATGGCGTCCTGACGCTGGGGCCGGTTTCGGCCGACCCGACCATTGCCGCGCTCAAGGAAAACGGCATGGCCGGCCAGATCTATTTCGGCACCTTCGATCTGGGTGAAGAGATCGTGGCGGCGATCAAGGATGGCACAATCCAGTGGGGCATCGACCAGCAGCCGTTCCTGCAAGCCTATCTGCCGGTTGTCATCCTGACCAACTATGACCGTTTCGGCGTTCTGCCCGGCAACAACATCAACTCCGGCCCAGGCTTTGTCACCAAGGATGCGCTTGGAAAAATCGAGGAGTTTGCGGGCGAATACCGCTGAGCTGCACCGGAGCGGGGCGGCGGGTTCACACCTGTCGCCCTTTTTCTTATTTCCAGCCGTCCTGCGAGGGGGAAACCGATGTCCGAAACACCAGCAAGCCTACAAGGCGATGAACGGATCAAATCCAGATCCCGCTTTCGACAGGCGCTGATCAGCCCCGAACTTGGCGGGATCTGCGGCACCGTCCTGGTTTTTGCCGTCTTTCTGGTGACGGCGCATGACTCTGGCATGTTCAATGCCGCAGGTGTGCTGAACTGGTCGGTCGTGTCTGCCCAATTCATGATCATTGCCGTGGGCGCTTGCCTTTTGATGATCGCGGGGGAGTTCGATCTTTCGATCGGGTCGATGATCGGCTTTGCCGGGATGATGATTGCAATTTTCAGCGTCAATATGGGCTGGCCGATCTGGATAGCCATTTTGGTCACCTTCGCGATGTGTCTGGCGATTGGCGCGCTGAACGGCTGGATCTGTGTACGGACCGGTTTGCCCAGCTTTATCGTCACTCTGGCTTCTTTGTTCATCCTCCGAGGATTTACGATTTTCCTGCCGCAGACCCTTGTGAACAAGACCATCATCAGTGGTGTGCGCGAGGCGGCAGAGGGCGATTGGCTGGCGCCGCTGTTTGGCGGAAAGATCCTGACCGGGCTGTTCCAGTGGTTGGGCGATATTGGGCTGATAGAGACATTCAGCCAAGGGGTCAACAAGGGCCGGCCTGTGGTCGATGGCATTCCGATGCTGATCGTCTGGGCCTTGGCGCTGGTGGTGTTCGGCCATGTGCTGTTGACCAAGACGCGCTTTGGCAACTGGGTGTTCGCCTCTGGCGGCGATGCGGAATCGGCGCGCAATTCGGGGGTGCCGGTGAACCGCGTGAAGATTCTTATGTTCATGTTCACGGCGTTTTGCGCCACCGTGTTTGCAACCTGTCAGGTGATGGAATTCGGATCGGCGGGGGCGGATCGTGGCTTGCTCAAGGAATTCGAGGCGATCATTGCAGTGGTGATCGGCGGCGCCTTGCTGACGGGCGGATATGGATCAGTGCTGGGCGCGGCCTTGGGCGCGCTGATCTTTGGCGTGGTGCAGCAGGGCCTGTTCTTTGCCGGCGTCGAGAGTTCGTTGTTTCGGGTTTTCCTAGGCATCATCTTGCTCCTTGCGGTGGTTCTGAACACCTATATCCGCCGCATCATCACCGGGGAGAAATGACATGACCAATCCCAATTCCCCGATGCTTCAGATGCCTATCCTCCAGATGAAGGGCATCGAGAAACACTTCGGCCCGGTAATTGCCCTTGCTGGTGTGTCGGTCGATCTTTTTCCCGGCGAGTGCCATTGCCTTCTGGGCGACAATGGCGCCGGGAAATCGACTTTCATCAAGACCATGTCTGGCGTGCACAAACCCACGAAGGGCGAGATCCTGTTCGAAGGCCGCCCGATGCAATTTGGCGATCCGCGCGATGCGATTGCGGCGGGCATCGCCACGGTGCACCAGCATCTGGCCATGATCCCCTTGATGTCTGTCGCGCGCAATTTCTTCATGGGCAATGAGCCGCTGCGCAAGGTCGGCCCGATAAAATTCTTTGACCACGACTTTGCCAATCGGGTGACCATGGAGGAGATGCGCAAGATGGGCATCAGTCTTCGGGGCCCGGATCAGGCCGTCGGCACTCTTTCCGGGGGCGAGCGTCAAACTGTCGCGATTGCCCGCGCCGTCTACTTTGGGGCGAAGGTGCTGATCCTGGACGAGCCTACCTCGGCACTGGGGGTGCGCCAAACCGCGAACGTGCTGGCCACCATAAACAAGGTGCGAAAGCAGGGGATCAGCGTCGTGTTCATCACTCACAATGTGCGCCATGCAATGGCCGTGGGCGACAGATTCACCGTCTTGAACCGCGGTAAGACGATGGGAACGGCGCTGCGCGGCGAGATCGCCCCCGAAGCGTTGCAGGACCTGATGGCCGGTGGGCAAGAGATGGTAGAACTTGAAGGCAGCCTTGGGGGCACAGTGTGAAGCGATAGAGCAGTTGAGCTGACTCCTCGATAAAGATGTGGCACCTTTCTGGTTTCCGAAACACTGGCCACAGCGTAATTTAGAGATAAGCGCCCAGGCCAACCTCTACCCGTTCCTGTGCCAAGGGGCGGTTACGCATGTTGCACAACTCACGCCTGAGGCATGACGGCCCCTTTCCCCGTTTGGTTCATGCCACGCGGACGATCTCGGCGGTGCCGAGGGCTGAGAAGCGGTTCATCAGTGCGATGCGGATCTGGATTTCGGCGGTCTGGCGGTCGGGGTCTCTTGCGCTGATGCGCTCACCGAAGGCCTTCAGGCACCGCATCTTTGCTTCGATCCGGCTTCGGGCGTGGTATCCGGTCCAGCGCTTCCAGAACGCTCGGCCATAGTGCCGGGTGGCGCGCAGGGTCTCGTTTCAGGCGATTGCGGCCGGGCAGTCCTCTTTCCACGGTCGCCCGTTCTTGCGGATCGGGAGGATCGGCGTGGCCTGCCGGTCGATGATGGCAGTGTGGCACCGGCGGGTGTCATAGGCGCCGTCCGCCGTCACCGTGCCGATCTCCTCGCGTTCGGGGATTTGGTCCAGCAACTCTGGCAGAACGGGGCTGTCGCCATCGCTGCTGGGGGTAAACTCCACGGCGCGGATGTCCGAGGTGGCCGTGTCCATCGCCAGATGCACCTTGCGCCACTGGCGTCGGCCCTGAACGCCATGCTTGCGCGCCTGCCATTCGCCGTCGCCCAAGAACTTGATCCCGGTGCTGTCAACCAGCAGGTTCAGGGGGCCATCGGTGCAGCGGTTGAACTCAGATCAGGCGATCCTCATCCCGGAACGGCAAAACCCGCTACTGGTCCACCGGATCGTGTACTTCCAGGATCCGACGTTCAAGAAGCTGTTCGATGCTCAGAAGGGTGCCCTGCCCTATCCGCCCAAGGAAGCTGCGGACGTGCAGGTCCTGACAGCCCGGATGGAGGCCCTTGAACAGCGGCTGGCCGACCAGATGCTGGTGGATTTCGTTCGGCCGGCGAAGGTGAAGGCGGGAACGCCGGTTGCGCCCGAGCCGAGACTTGCAGCTGAGATCGTGGCGCGAGAGGAAATCAAGCTAAAGCCTGAAACGGCGATGATAGATGCTGATGTGCCATTGACACCGGAACATGCTGAGCGCGCGAGTGCATCTCGACGCCCTAAAGCCACCGATGACGATCTCGATTGCGAGGATGAGCAAGTTTACCCAAAAGGTATGCGAACTTGGGACGTAGGCGTCAAAGACGGCCCATTTCTGACTGTCGACCGGGTTCGCGGGATGCGCTGTAGCTTCCCGAAAGAGGCCGCTCGCGTTCACACGCGAACAAAACGCCCATTGCTTCCAACTCGGCTTGCAAACCGCCGTACAACGCCTCCTTAAGAGCCAAACCCGCTTCGTAAAAGGCGGCCGGTGCGCGCCGTGACCTACTTCGTTCGTCCTGAACAACGCATTCATGCTGTTTTGGTGGTCTGCTGAGCGAGGTTTGTCCGAAGAAGGATTGCCCAGACTGCGGCGATGATCAGCGCAAGCAAAGCCCTGAGGTGGGCCAGAATCTTTCGGATGTTGTGA
>JANNWS010000002.1:0-11658 GCA_031408575.1 Rhodobacterales bacterium | reverse complement strand
GGCTGTGTCACGGTGCTGCCCTTTGCCAACCCGATGGGGCTGGGGCAGTTCCTGCATGGCGACCAGACCGGACGGTTCGACCTTTATGACGGGCGAAATTTCAACCGCGACTATCCCGATCTTGCGCCGGCGGCGGCCGGGATGCTTGCGGGGCGTCTGGGCTTGGACAAGGTGGCCAATGTGGCGCTGGTTCGCCACGCGCTGCGCGCGGCGCTGGACGCGCTTGATCCGCAGGGGCCGTCCGACACGCTGCGCCAGCATCTGCTGCGCCTTGGACTGGCGGCCGATGTGGTGCTTGACCTGCATTGCGATGGCGAGGCGGAGGTGCATCTTTACACACAGCCTGCGTCCCTCGACCGACTTTTGCCGCTGATCGCGCTGACCGGGTGCCGGGCGGTGCTGCTGGCGGACATCTCGGGTGGCAATCCGTTCGACGAGGCGCTGTCGCGGCCGTGGATCGACCTTGCAGTACGGTTAGATGCGCCGATTCCCGCTGCCTGTGCCACCTGTACGGTGGAGTTGCGCGGGCGGTCGGATGTGTCGCGGGCATTTGGCGCGCAGGATGCCGATGCGTTGATGGGCTATCTGACCCACCTTGGCGTGCTGTCGGGTAGCGCAACCGTTCCCGCACCGCTTTGCATTCCTACTCCGCTTGCCGGGTCCGAAGCGCTGGTGGCGCCGGTTGCTGGTCTTTTGTCTTACAGCGCGGATTTGGGCACCACGGTCGCGGTCGGTGACCTGATCGCCGAGATCACTGATCTTGCCACTGGCACCGTCACACCGGTGCGCGCCGGAACGCCGGGCGTGTTTTACGCCCGCCCTGCCACCCGTATCGCCGAGGCGGGAAAGCGCCTTGGCAAGATTGCCGGGCCTGCCGCGTTCCGCGACGGCCTGTTGCTTAGCCCATAGGAAGCCGCCATGACCGACATGCTGACCGCCACCGATATCCGCAAAAGCTTTGGCGCAGTCGAAGTGCTGAAGGGACTAAGCCTGACGGCGAAGAAAGGCGACGTGATTTCGATGATCGGCTCGTCCGGGTCTGGCAAAAGTACCTTCCTGCGCTGTCTCAACTTTCTGGAGCGTCCGACCGAAGGGCAGATCGCACTGGGCGGCCGCGCGCTGGTGTGCAAGCGCGACCTGGCAGGCGATCAGATGGTTGCCGACCCGGCACAGCTGCGCGCGTTCCGGGCGCGGGTCACGATGGTATTCCAGCAGTTTAATCTGTGGTCCCACATGACGGCGCAGGAAAATGTCATGCTTGGCCCGATGCGGGTACACGGGCTGTCAAAGGCCGAAGCCGCGGACAAGGCCGACGCCTATCTGGCCCGTGTCGGCGTCGCCCATCGCAAGAATGCCTATCCGGGGTTTCTGTCGGGCGGCGAGCAGCAACGCGTGGCCATCGCCCGCGCACTGGCGATGGAGCCGGAACTGATGCTGTTCGATGAGCCCACTTCGGCGCTGGACCCGGAACTGGTGGGCGAGGTGCTGCGGGTGATGCGGTCACTGGCCGAAGAGGGGCGCACGATGATCGTCGTGACACATGAGATGAATTTTGCCCGCGACGTGGCCAACAAGGTGGTGTTCCTGAACAAGGGCGTCATTGCGGAAGAGGGCGATCCCAAAGAGGTTCTGATCCGCCCGCAGACCGAACGTCTGCAGGCGTTCCTTGCGGCGCAGGCCGCGTAAGCGGACGACCGATAAGATCGTCAGCGCTTTCACATCCGGCACGATGGCAGGGCGTTCAAGAATGGGCGCTACATTCCGCGCACGATCCTGAACATAACGGCATAGCCCTGCCAAACCAAGGGGGCGCAAGGCCAGGTAGGTCGGCGCAAGGCCACGGGCGTGGGTCCGGCTTCCCATGCCGGGAATTCCTCGCAAAAGGGGACTGGATCCGGATTGGCCACGACCTGCGGGTGGGGCCGGTTCGTGCGATGCAGCGCACTTGACCGGTCGGTTGCCGGGCGGCTAACAGTTGTCAGACAAATAAGCGGGAGCCGGTATAAATGTGCGGTGCCTTGAACTGACCAAGGGCGATGTGATCATGCGGGCTGTCGAAATCGGGATTGTCGGAACGGGCAATATCTCGGATGCCTATCTGGCTGCGGCCGGTCGGTTCGGTGTGCTCAACATTGTCGCCTGCGCCGATGTGAACCCCGCCGCCGCGCAAGCCAAGGCCGCGAAATGGGGGATCGAGGCGGTGTCCGTGGCGGCCCTTCTGACCGACCCGCGGATTGGCATCGTGCTGAACCTGACCACGCCGCAGCATCATGTCGATGTGGGTCTTCAGGCGATTGCCCATGGCAAGCACGTCTATTCAGAAAAGCCGCTGGCGATTGCAGTTGATCAGGCGCTGGTGCTGGTTGCCGAGGCGCACCGTGCGGGGCTGCGCGTTGGCTGTGCGCCCGATACGTTTCTGGGCGGAGCACACCAGACCGCGCGGGCCGCAGTTGACGCAGGCGTGATCGGCGACGTGGTGGCGGGAACAGCGTTCATGATGTGTCCGGGCCATGAAGTCTGGCACCCCAGCCCAGAGTTCTATTATCAGCCCGGCGGTGGGCCAATGCTGGATATGGGGCCCTATTACCTGACCTGCCTCGTCAACCTGCTGGGGCCGGTGCAGTCGGTGATGGGGGCGGCACAATCGGCCCATGCCACGCGCATGATCGGGTCAGGCGAACGGCAGGGGCAGGTGTTCGGGGTCGGGGTCCCGACGCATATCTCGGCGCTGTTGCAGTTTGCCAGCGGTGCTGCGGTGACCCTTACGACCAGCTTCGACGTCTGGAAACACAATCACAGCCACATCGAGCTTTATGGCAAGACGGGCTCGATGATCGTATCCGACCCGAACCAGTTTCAGGGCGAAATACTGGTGTCTGACCGGGGTGGCGACTGGTCACCAGTGCCGCAGACGCATGGCTATGGCGACGCAAACTACCGCATCCTTGGGCTTGCCGACATGGCGCAGGCGATCGGGCAGAACCGCCCGCATCGCGCCAGTCTTGAGTTGTCGTTGCACGTTCTGACGGTGATGGAGGCGATCCTTGCTTCGGCAGGTAATGGCAACCGGGTGGCGGTGGCCCATCTTTGCGACCGGCCTGCCGCGCTGCCCGCCGACGCCACATTCGGATTGACCCTGTAGGAGGCTGCGATGACCGACAAATCTGCTCTGATTGCCTGGGGTGGCTGGGACGGTCACACGCCCGAACAAAGTGCCGCCGTTGTGGCTGCCATGCTGCGCGCCCACGGGTTTGCGGTGACGGTGACCGAAGGCACAGGTGCCTTTGGCGATGCCGGTCTGCCCAGGTATGATCTGATCGTGCCGATGATCACGATGGCCACGATTGCGCCGGCCGAGGTGGCGGGGCTGTGTGCCGCCGTGCGCGCGGGATGCGGGCTGGCCGGGTTTCACGGCACCATGTGCGATGCCTTTCGAAACGAGCCGGAATACCAGTTCATGACCGGCGGGCAGTGGGTATCGCACCCCGGCAACATCATAAACTACCGCGTGAACATCACCCGCCCCGATCACCCGATCATGGCGGGTGTTGGCGACTTTGCCTACCGCTCGGAGCAATATTACATGCATGTCGATCCCTCGAACCATGTGCTGGCCACAACCATCTTCACCGGCGATCATCTGGCCGATGTGGCGGGGGTGGTGATGCCGGTGGTCTGGACCCGCACCTATGGCAAGGGACGGGTGTTCTACTCGGCCCTTGGCCACACCGCAGACGAGTTTTCGGTGCCGGAAATGCGCGCGATCTTTGACCGCGGGGCCGTCTGGGCAGCCCGGTAATGCCAGCGTGAATGTTTGTATGACAAATATGTTGCATGGTGCGGATTCATTTGTCAGACATATCGGATTGGCGGGCCGATCCTGCGTGAAGGCTGCGGCCAACTGCGCGTCGCAATGACGCTGCGGGAACCGTGCAATACGTGACGGGAGCAAGGAGGATACCGATGAAGCATCTATTCCGATGGGCAGGCGCGCTGGTGACAGCTGCCCTGCTGTCTGGGCCAGTGGCGGCGCAATCGACGGTTTTCAGCGTCGGTGATACCACCAGCGGCACCTACATGGACTACATGAAAACGGTCTATGCGCGCGCGGGCAACCCCGAGGTTGTTCAGTTGCCGCTGACCAGTTTCGACAAGAACTTCGAGTTGCACGCAATGGCCGCCGAAAGCTGGGAGCAGTCCGAAGACGGGCTGACCTGGACATTCAAGCTGCGCGAGGGCCTGGTGTGGAGCGATGGCGCACCTCTGGTGGCCAATGACTATGTGTTTGCGCTGCAGCGTGCGGCCACCACGGGCTATGACTTTGCATGGTACTGGGGCTATGCCGGTGCCATCAAGAACTGGGGTCCGGTCACCGAAGGCAAGGCCGACGTCTCGACCCTTGGAATCCGTGCGGTGGATGACCGGACGATTGAAGTGGTGACGGAAACGCCGAAAGGCTATCTGCCCGGCGTGGTCAGCCTGTGGTATCCGGTTCCCAAGCACGTCTGGGACAAGGTCGGCGATGAATATGCCGCGAATGTCGAAACGCTTGTCACCTCTGGCCCGTTCACCGTGGAAAGCTGGGAAAAATCCAACAATAAGATGGTGTTGGTGAAAAGCCCGACCTATACCGGCCCGTGGCAGGCGATGATCGACCGGGTCGAGATTGATCCCTCGCTGGGCGCACCCGAGGTGGGCTTGCCGGCCTTCATGGCAGAAGAGGCGGATTTTGCCTTTCTGAACACCGGGCAGATTCCCTTCGTCAAGGAACGCTTTCCCGATCAGGTGACCAACAACGCGGTGTTCGCGGTGTCCTACATCTCGTTCGATCTGGGGTCCGCCCCGTTCGACAACATCGACGTCCGCAAGGCGCTGCAATACGCGATCAACCGTGACGAGATGACCGGAACCGTGCTGAAGGACCTCGCGATCCCCGGCAAATCGCTGCTGTCACCGGGCTATCCCGGCTACAACGATGCGATCACCTCGCAGGCGGTGTTCGACCCGGTAAAGGCCAAGGAACATATGGCCAAGGCAGGCTTTCCCGACGGCGTCGGTTTTCCCGAGGTGGAAATCTGGTACCGGGATCAGGGCGGCTATAACGGCGCAATCTCGGCCCCGATGCTGCAATACCTGCAAGCGCAGTTCAAAGACATCCTCGGCATTACCATGAACATCAAGATCCTGCCGCAGAAGGAATGGATGGCCGGGATGATGGAAAAGAAGAACAATCTTTTCCTGGCGCCCTATGAATACGACTATATCGACCCATCGAACTTCTACGGCATTTTCTACAACGGCGGGCGCCACGATCACAAGATCAAGGCCTATGATGATCTTGTCGCCGCTGCCGACAGCGGGTCTGTCTGGGAAGAGCGGGCAGCCCTTTACCAGCAGGCCGAACAGGTGCTGATCGACAATGCCTCGTTCATTCCGCTGGTTCATCCGATCACGGTGACCGTGGTGAGCAAAGACCTGAAAGGCCCCGCGACCGAGCCCAATACCCTTGGCTTTACCCCGCTGCGTCAGCTTGGTCTGTATTTCTATACCCATGTGACCAAGCAGTAGGCCTGCCGCTACCGCGTTTCCCGGCCTTTGCCGGGGAACGCGCCTACACAACGTGCCGCCGGGGCGGCGCGCGGGATGGAAGATGAAACTTGTCGATATCGAAGATCTGACGGTCACTTTCTCGCAGCATGACGGTAAGGTTCAGGCGGTGCGCGGGATGTCGCTGCATGTGAACGCCGGGGAGAGCCTTGGCATCGTGGGCGAGTCCGGGTCGGGCAAATCTGTCACCTGCATGGCTGTGCTGCGCCTGTTGCGCGAACCACCGGCGCGGATTGCGGCGGGCAGGCTGCATCTGGCAGGGGTGGATATGCTGACGGCTGACCGCAAACGCCTTGCCACGATGCGGGGCAGGGTGGCGGCGATGATCTTTCAGGATCCGATGACCGCGTTTGATCCGGTGTTTACAATCGGCCACCAGATTGCCGAAACCATCCGCGCGCATCGCAAGCTAACGCAGACGCAGGCCTTGGCCGAGGCAGAAACCTTGCTGGAACGGGTCGAGATCAAGCGGGCGAGGGCGGTGCTGGACAGCTACCCGCATCAGCTTTCGGGGGGAATGTTGCAGCGCGCGATGATCGCAATGGCGCTGTCGTGCCGCCCGCAGATCCTGTTCGCGGATGAGCCCACAACCGCGCTGGATGTGACCGTGCAGGCGCAGATTCTGCAACTTATCAAGGAATTGCAGGCCGAATTCGGCATGGGCCTTATCATGGTCACGCATGATCTTGGCGTGGTCGCCGAAACGGTGGACCGAGTTGTGGTGATGTATGGCGGCCGCGTCATGGAAGAAGGTCCGGTGCAGGACATCTTTGACGCGCCCGCGCACCCCTATACGCAGGCGTTGATGGCATCGATGCCGGGTCGTGCTGCGGGCCGGGGGCGGTTGGTCGAGATTGCCGGCACCTCGCCCAACCCTGCCGATCCGCCGACCGGTTGCCCGTTTCACCCGCGCTGCGCGGTCGCGGATGCGACCTGCGCCGACCGCGCTCCCGCCTTCGCCCCGATCACCCCCACCCGCCATGCCGCATGCTGGAGGCTGCAATGACCCCGGCGTTGGAGCTGCGCGGATTGGGCAAGAAGTTTTCGGTGCGCGCGCCGGGCGGCTGGATGCCGCGGTTCACCGATTATCCGGCGGTCCGCGATGTGAACCTGATATTGCCGCGCAACAGTATTCTGGGGCTGGTCGGTGAATCCGGGTCCGGCAAGACCACCACCGGCATGATGGCGATGCGCCTGATAGACCCCACGGCGGGGCGCATTCTGGTGGACGGCACCGATATAACCGAAATGGACCATGCCGCGCTGAAGCCGTTTCGCCGCAAGATGCAGGTCGTGTTTCAGGACAGCTATTCCGCGCTGGACCCGATGATGACGCTGGCGCAGATCGTGGCCGAGCCTTTGCACATTCACGCGATGGGGCAGGCGGCAGAACAGACCGCACAGGCGCTGGCGATGCTGGAACGCGTCGGGCTGGACCGCCGCTATGGCCAGCGCTATCCGCACGAACTTTCCGGCGGGCAGCGGCAACGGGTGGCAATTGCCCGAGCGCTGATCCTGCGGCCCACGGTGCTGGTGGCTGACGAGCCGACCTCGGCGCTGGATGTGTCGGTCAAGGCGCAGATCATCAACCTGCTGCTGGATTTGCAGCAAGAGATGGGCCTGTCGATCCTGTTCATCAGCCATGATCTGAGCGTGGTGCGGTCGCTGACTGACCGGGTGGCAGTGATGTTTCATGGCCGGGTCGTGGAAAATGCACCTACCGAGACCATCTTCACCGCGCCGGTTCACCCTTACACGCGGTCGCTGCTGGATGCCATTCCGGTGCTGAACCCGCGGGATCGCAGGGTGCGCAACTTTCCGACCCGCGCGCAGATCGAAGCGGACATGCCACGGCTTTCGAGCCGCGATGTATCGGCAAAAGCCGCGCCCGAGCCGCAACTGGTGGCGGTCGCACCGGATCATCTGGTCGAGGCGATCATCACATGAAAGATGGGCAATGATCCGCTACATTCTTGGCCGCCTGCTGTCGATCATGGTCACGTTTTTCATCGTGTCGGTGCTGGTGTTCCTGATGATGCACTCTGTCCCGGGTGGCCCGTTCGATGGCAATGACATGCCGGTGTCGGATGCGGTCAAAGCCAAGCTCAACGCGAGCCTTGGCTTGGACAAACCGCTTTATGTGCAGTATTTCAAATATATGGCGGGGGTAATGCGGTTCGACTTTGGTGTGCCGTTCCAAAGCCCCGGCGAGACGGTGCTGGAGTTGCTTGCGCGGGCTTGGCCCCCCAGCCTTATTCTGGGTGGGTCCGGCGTGCTGATCGGCGCGCCGCTGGGCGTATTGCTGGGAATGGCTGCGGCATTGAACCGCAATACCTGGATCGACTATCTGGCATCGGCCTTTGCCACGGTTGGGCTGACGATTCCGGTGTTTGTCACCTCGATGATGCTGATCCTGGTCTTTGCCGTCTGGCTGAACTGGCTGCCGGCAAGTGGGTGGGGCAAGCCCAACAGCTGGATCCTGCCGATCATCGCCTACGCCACGATCCCGCTTGCTACCTATGCGCGCTACACGCGGTCGGCGATGCTTGATGTGCTGAACAAGCCCTTCGTCACCGTGCTGCGCGCCAAAGGGTTGTCAGAGCGGCGGATCATCTTTCAGCACGTCTTGCGCAATGCCGCCCTGCCGATGGTGACGGTGTTCCTGCCGATGTTCATCGGCACGGCCACGGGATCCATCTTTGTCGAGGCGATGTTCCGGGTGCCGGGGCTGGGGGCCTACTTTGTTTCCTCCATCGAGTTGCGGGACTATCCGCTGGAAATGGCGCTGATCCTGATGATCACCATGATGTTCTGCCTGGCCTACCTGTTGTCCGACATCGTCTATGCCTTGCTCAATCCACGCATCCGGTTCGGGGACCGCCCAAGATGACCGCCTATCGCCAGCGCAGCCCGCTTTATTTTGCGTGGCGCAGATTTGCCGCCAACAAGGCGGCGGTGGCGGCGGGTGCGGTGTTGCTGCTGCTTGTTCTCATGGCGGTATTCGCGCCGCTGATCACCAAGACGGGGTATGAGGATCAGGATTTCCTGACGCAGGCACTTGCCTTTCCGTCATCGCAGTTCTGGTTCGGGGTCGATGATCTGGGTCGCGATTTCTTTACCCGGATCGTTTATGGCGCGCGCGTCTCGCTGACGATCGGATTTGTGGCTGCGGCCTTCGCGCTGTTGATCGGCATCCCGTTGGGGGCGGTTGCGGGCTACTACGGCGGACGGGCGGATTGGATCGTGATGCGCCTGATCGAGCTTTTCTCGGTCGTACCGCCCTTGCTGGCCGCGATGCTGCTGGGGGCGCTGACGCAGGGCGGGTTTTTCACCATCGTGCTGATTGCGGCACTGTTCGGCTGGGTGCAGGTCTGCCTTTTGGTGCGCGCGCAGGTCAAGGCGTTCAAGGAGAAGGAATTTGTGCGCGCGGCACAGGCCCTTGGTGCCTCGCCGGGGTATATCATCCGCAGGCACCTGATCCCCAATTCCATCTCGCCGATCATCGTCGGGTTCGTGCTGGCAATTCCGCTGGCGATGATGCTGGAGGCGTCGCTGTCATTTCTGGGGATCGGGGTGCCGCCGCCCACGCCAAGCTGGGGGCAGATGATCAATACGGGCATGAATTTCATGTATTTCTACTGGCACATGGCCGTGTTTCCGACCGCCGCCCTTGCCATTACCGTGCTGGCCACCACCCTTTTTGGCGATGGCTTACGCGATGCCCTTGACCCTACGCTGAAAGGCCGCTGACGTGACTGAGAATCTGGCCTCGCTGTTTCTTTTGGGCGATGACGTGACCTTTCTGAATCACGGATCCTACGGGGCCTGCCCGCGCCCCGTGTTCGAGGAGTATCAACGCTGGCAGCTAAAGCTGGAACGCCAGCCGGTGGCGTTTCTGGACCCGTCGCGGGGGCTTTCCGGTTGGATGCAGGATGCCCGCCGCGCGATGGCGTTGGAATTCGGGTGTTCCACCGATGATCTGGTCGGCCTGACCAACGCAACAGAGGCGCTGAACATCGTCGCCCAATCGCTTGACCTGAAGCCGGGTGACGAGATCCTCACGACCGACCATGAATATGCCGCGCTGGAAAAGACCTGGGCCTATGTCGCCCGGCGCACCGGCGTGCGGGTGGTTGAGGTGACGGTACCGTTGCCGCTAACAGATGCCGATGCGTTTACAGCAGCGGTGATTGCGGGTGTTACAGAGCGCACCAGGGTGTTGTTTCTCAGCCATGTGACCTCGGCCACGGCGCTGGTCTTTCCGATTGCCGATGCAGTGGCGCAGGCACGGGCGCGCGGGATTTACACGGTGATTGACGGCGCGCATACGCCGGGGCATGTGCCGCTTGATCTTGCGTCTCTGGGCGCAGATTTCTACGCCGGGAACTGCCACAAATGGCTGATGGCCCCCAAGGGGTCGGCGTTCCTTTATGTGCGACCCGAATTGCAGCCAATGATAAACCCACTCGTCATCAGTCATGGCTGGACGCCGGATGCGGGCCAACCCGGTGCGAAGGGCGGGTTCGGGGGAACGCCGTTCATCGACGGGCTGGAGATGCAGGGCACGCGCGACCCTGCGGCTTATCTGTCGATCCCTGCGGCGATCGAATTTCGCCGCCAGCACGGCTGGGACCGGGTCGCTGTGCAGTGCCGCGATCTGGTGCAGGATACCGCGCGGCGCGTAGCGGCGATCACCGGCCTGACACCGTTCAGCACGCCTGCGTTCTGCGCACCGCAAATGGTGGCAATGCCGGTGCCGGAGTGTGGTACGGAAGCGCTGAAAGAGGCGTTGCTTTCCCGCTACGGCATTGAAATTCCTTGCTTCAAGTGGAAAGACCACAGCATCGTCCGGGTATCGGCCCAAGGATACAACACGCAGGGACAGATGGACCTGCTGATCACCGCCCTGACCGAACTGCTGCCCTGACCCTTTTTCTTGTAAGGACTTGATGACCCGCACAGGCGCCCTTCAGTATCTGGAACCGCTGGATGCCCCGACAAAAGGGGGTGCTGTGCAGGATGCGCTGGTCGAGATGATCGAACGCGCTGGCCTGAAGGTGGGCGATAGGTTGCCGCCCGAAGTGGCGCTGGCGCAGGTGCTTGGCGTTGGTCGGTCTACCATCCGCGAGGCTATGAACCGCTGGGAAGGTCTGGGCATCATCCGCCGGCGGCGGGGTGACGGTACCTATCTGACGGCGCGGGTGCAGGCGTCCACTGGGCCGCTGCCGACGATGGTGCGGCTGGAGGGCGAGGCGCTGTTGCGGCTGCTTGAGGTGCGCCGCGTGCTGGAAACCGGAACGGTGCGGCGCGCCGCGCAAACCGCCACTGCCACTCAACTCGGCGATATTGCGCGGCTATGTGACGCGCTGCTGGCCGTGGTGGATGCGGGCCAGCCCTATCGTGCGGCGGATGCGGCGTTTCACGGTGCAATCTGCGATGCCACCGGAAATCCGATGTTCGGGCAGATTTTGTCCGGTCTGAATGCGGCGTTTGAGCGGGCCGCAGATTCTCCCTTTGCACGGAACGCCTTTGGCCTGCGATCTTTTCCGGCTCACCGCGACTTGGCCAATGCAATCGTGCAGCGCGATGCCGAGGCCGCCGAGGCAGCGATCAACGCGATCATCGACCGCGTTGCCGAAGAGATTGGCCAGATCATTGCGCCGGACTCCGGTGCGCCGCTGGCATAGACTGGGCAGAACCGGTTCGGGCATTTCGAAGCCCGCCCGGCGATGCGAAGGCTTGGGTTCGATTGCCGCAACGCCGGCAGTTTGGTCATCCGGCTGACAACCATGGCTTATAGCCAACTCAACCCTATGGTCGTGATGCCCGGCAGGGTCAGCCGGCTTGCGGTCGTCATGCCGCAAACGACACTCCCCGATGGTGCGGGGTGTCATTTCGGTTGCGACCATGGTAAGCGTCCGGTCTGACCGCTCTGCCGCAGCGTGATGGTGCCGGTTAGTGTCCACCAACGATAGTGGACACTAAGGTGCGGGCGTGGCGCGACGGACGAGGCGGCTTTGGACGGATGAAGAGAAGCGGTCGATCTGCCTG
>JANNWS010000001.1:0-2170 GCA_031408575.1 Rhodobacterales bacterium | reverse complement strand
CGTTTGTTTCTTCTTCATCGCGTGCTTGAGGCCAGGAAAGGCGGGCTGCTTCGGCATCGGCAGAGCTCCATGCAGGGATGCCTGAGTCTACCAGATCATGCCGAAATCGGAAGGTTCTTCAGACGTTCCGTTGGTCGGCAGACGCCGTTTCATGAGTGATTTGCCAGTCACGCGCTGCCAGATTATTTCGTTCCGAAAGTTCATCGCCCCAAACACCGCATCCAGCAAAATCTTGAGATAGTGGCTCGCCGTGGGATCACAGTGCAGATACAGCGACCCCGTCGGCTTCAGCACCCGGTGCAACTCGATCAACCGTACCGCCATCATGGCGAGATAGGCCATCATGTCATTGTCGCCAAGGAACGACCTGATCGCCCGCAGCATCGTCGCTGCCGCCGCATTGCCCCCGCGCATCACATCACCGAACGCCTCTTCGGCCGAGTCATTCCAGTGCCAGGTATCGTCAAACGCCTCGATCTGTGCGGCAGACTCCGCGCCCTGCGGCCCCTTGAACAGCACGTTGTAGCTGGCATTGGAATTGAACGGCGGGTCCAGATAGATCAGATCGACCGACGCATCCTTGATGCTGTCGCGCAGCACGGTCAGGTTGTCGCCATAGTAAAGATGGTTCGCCATGCCTGCCCCCTGCCACCCACACAACCACGGAATGGTTAACCCATCCTCAAGGCCAGCCTAGCCGCCCCCCGGCCCCCGGCGCAAGCACAGGTCGCGGTTCACCCTGCCACACCCGCGCCGGATCAGGTCCGGCGCGGCGTCGTGACGTGCAAATCCCGACCCCTCCGGCCCGGCTGCAAATCCCTTGTGGAGATCATATGCCTTCCATATCCCCCAGAACCACCTTGACCCGTGCCATGAAATCCTCGCCCCGCTTCTCGAAATCGGGGTACTGATCAAAGCTTGCCGCCGCCGGGGCCAGCAGCACCACCTCGCCCGCCACCGCCTCGGCGGCAGCCCGCGTCACCGCGCGTTCCATCGTCTCGCAGATCTCGTGCGGCACATCCTTGATCTGCAACGCAAATTCCCGCGCCGAATGGCCGATCAGATACGCCTTTGAAACCGAACCCAGATACGGCAGCAATGCCGCAATGCCGCCGTCCTTGCCCAGCCCACCCGCGATCCAGCGGATCTTTGGAAACGCCTGCAACGCCTTGGCCGCCGCGTCCGCATTGGTGGCCTTGCTGTCATTCACAAACCGCACCCCGCCCCGCTCGGCCACAAGCTGGCTGCGGTGCGGCAGGCCCGCAAAACCGGCAAACGCCTCTTCAATCAGCTTCGGCCCCACCCCCAACGCCCGCAGCACGCCGTAGGCCGCACAGGCGTTCTGGTGGTTGTGCGACCCCGGCAAGCCGCTGATTTCCCTCAGATCAATCGAGGCCACCTGCCGTCCTTTGCGCCATTCCGCAAGGAACCCCTTGCGCGCAAACACCGTCCACCCCTGCCCGTCAAGCTTCTGGCCCGCCGAGATGCGGATCACCCGGTCATCGCCCGGCCCTTCGGCTAACTGGGTCGCCAGATACCGCCCTTCCACCTCGTCCACCCCGATCACCGCCCGGTCTGGCCCGCCTTCGGCAAACAGGCGGCGCTTGGCGGCAAAATAGCCGCCCATGCCGCCGTGGCGGTCAAGATGGTCGGGCGACAGGTTGGTAAACACGGCAACATCCGGCGTTAACGCCCTTGCAAGGTCGGTCTGGTAGCTGGACAGTTCCAGCACGATCACCTCGCCATCCTGCGCGGGGTCAATGTCCAGCACCGCCCGTCCGATATTGCCCGCCATCTGCGTGGGGCGGCCCGCCACCTCCAGAATGTGGTGGATCAGCGCGGTCGTGGTGGATTTGCCGTTTGATCCGGTCACGCAGACCACGCGGGGGGGCTGGTCGAACCCGTCCCAGTCGGGGGTCGCGAAAGACCGGAAGAACAGGCCGATATCGTTGTCGACAGGGATACCCGCCTCCAGCGCGCGGGCGATGGCCGGGTGCGGGGCGGGGTAAAGATGCGGGATACCGGGGCTGACGATCAGGGCCGCCACACCGTCGAACGCCCCTGCACGGGTCAGGTCGGTGGCGGGAAAGCCGGCAGTTTCGGCGGCGGCGCGCGTGTCGGGGCTGTCATCCCAGACAACCGGCTCGGCCCCGCCCGCAACAAGCGCGCG